>RGZB01000040.1 GCA_010031735.1 Pseudomonadota bacterium
TAGTGATCGGCAAGCACGATGGCGAGCATCGCTTCGCCTACCGGCACGGCACGGATGCCGACGCATGGATCGTGGCGACCCTTGGTGCGTAGCTCGATATTCTCACCCTGCTTATTGATGGATTTCACCGGGGTTAAGATAGAGCTCGTCGGCTTCACCGCGAAACGCACGACGATATCCTGACCCGTGGAAATGCCGCCCAGGATGCCGCCTGCGTGGTTCGATTGGAATTCCACTTTGCCTTTTTTCATGCGCATCTCATCGGCATTGTCTTTGCCTTCGAGTCTTGCGGAAGCCATGCCTTCGCCGATCTCGACAGCTTTGACGGCATTGATGCTCATCATCGCACTCGCGATGTCGGCATCAAGCTTCGCGTAGAGCGGAGCGCCGTAACCGACCGGTACGCCGCTTGCGACGACTTCGATCACCGCGCCGACGGAAGAGCCATCCTTACGGATGCCGTCGAGATATTTTTCCCATACAGGGACGATCTTCTTATCCGGTGCCCAGAACGGGTTCTTGGTGGTTTCTTTCCAATCCCAGTTCTTACGGTTGATCTCTTTCGTGCCCATCTGTGTGAGGGCACCGCGGATGGTGATGGAATTCCCAAGCACCTTGCGGGCGATCGCACCTGCGGCGACACGCATCGCGGTTTCGCGCGCGCTCGAGCGGCCACCGCCACGGTAATCACGGATACCGTATTTCTTGAAGTAGGTGTAGTCCGCATGGCCCGGGCGGAACGAATCCTTGATCTCGCCGTAGTCCTTCGACTTCTGGTCCTGATTGTAGATGATGAGGCCGATCGGCGTGCCGGTGGTCACCCCTTCGAATACGCCGGAGAGTATCTTGATCTGGTCGGGCTCACGGCGCTGGGTGGTGAACTTCGATTGGCCGGGCTTACGCTGGTCCATGTACTTCTGGATATAGTCCTCATCGAGCGTGATGCCCGGCGGGCAGCCGTCCACCACGCAGCCGATGGCTTCGCCATGGCTTTCGCCCCAGGTGGTGAAACGGAACATATGGCCGAAAGTGTTATAAGACACGCAAATCTCCTATAAACCCGTGAATATAAACGAGTTTCAGATCATTTTCACTATATTTTAGAGAGTATTAGACAGTCGCGATATCCGGCGCATCCGCACGTTTCATGCCGACCACATGGTAGCCGGAATCGACGTGGAGAATCTCGCCCGTGGTGCCAGAGCCGAGCTCGGACAGCAGGAAGAGCGACGCACCACCCACGTCTTCAAGCGTGGTATTGCGTTTCAGCGGGGAGTTGTATTCGTTCCATTTGAGGATGTAGCGGAAATCGCCGATGCCGGAAGCAGCGAGCGTTTTCACCGGGCCGGCAGAGATGCCGTTCACGCGGATGTTATCGGGACCTAAGTCCATCGCGAGATAGCGCACGCTTGCCTCGAGTGCCGCTTTCGCAACGCCCATGACATTGTAGTGCGGCATGACTTTCTCAGCACCATAGTAGGTGAGGGTGAGCATCGCGCCACCGTCTTTCATCAGCGGAGCCGCGCGCTTCGCGACCGCGGTGAAAGAGTAGCAGGAGATGTTCATCGTCATCAGGAAGTTCTCGAGGGATGTATCGAGATACTTGCCTTTGAGTTCGTTCTTGTCGGAGAAGCCGATGGAGTGCACGACGAAATCGAGTTTGCCCCATTTCTGCTCAAGCGTATTGAACACGGCGTCGATACTCGCGACATCGGTGACATCGCACGGCAGGATGATGTTGGAACCGATCTCAGCCGCAAGTGGCTCTAAGCGTTTTTGTAGGGCTTCCCCCTGATACGTAAATGCAAGTTCCGCACCCTGTGCATGCAGGGATTGCGAAATGCCCCATGCGAGCGAACGATCGTTCGCCACGCCCATGATGAGACCGCGTTTGCCTTTAAGTAACGTACCTTGGGGGAAGCTCATACAAAACTACTATTAATCGCTATTGTTATTGCTTCACGATTTCCCACGTACCATCCGGTTGACGGCAAGCGGTGCCGTAACCTTCTGCTTTTTTACCGCCGACATTGACGGTTTGGGTATATTCGCGGCAGTAACGACCACCCGATTGGAACGTACGGGTCGGGGTGACCGTACCCTCGTTACCCGAATCCGGGTTCTTCCAGCTAGACGTCGTGCCGGTGCGGCCGGTTTCAAGCGCCGTTTGTGCCGTGTTGTTATAGTAGCTCATATCCGCGCGGTCGAGCGAAGCGCCGACTTGGTTGCCAAGATAGGCGCCGAGCAGCGTACCGCCAGCGATCGCTGCGATGTTGCCTTTGCCTTTACCGACGTTCGAGCCGATCCATGCGCCGCCGACTGCGCCCGCGAGTGTGCCGACCTGTTCTTTGTTCACAACGCCATCGCCAGAGCGGAAATCACCGCCGTGCTGGGCGCACGCACTGGTGAGGAGTAAAGAGCTCATGATACCTGCAACTACGAACTTCTGAATACGCATGTGAGAAACCTCATGTGGATTATAATGACTGTGGCATTGCCAAAATCTTCTAGTTTGGGCTTATAGCCCGGGGTCGCTAAATTTACAATGCTTTTTTGATATCACCGAGCAGGTCGGCGATATCTTCCAATCCCACGGAGAGCCTTAGTAAACCATCCGTTATGCCGAGGCTTTTACGTTGCTTTTCGGCAATGTTCGAATGGGTGCTCGAAGCCGGGTGGGTGATCAGGCTTTTCGCATCGCCCAGATTGTTGGAGATATCGATCACGGACAGCTTGTTCATAAAGGCAAAAGCGCCTTTTTTACCGCCCTTTACCTCGAAGGCGATCATATTGCCGCCACGCTTCATCTGCTTCTTCGCGAGCGCATATTGCGGGTGCGATCTCAGGCCCGGATAGTAAACACGGGCGATTTTAGGATGTTTCTCAAGGAAAGCAGCCACTTGCTCTGCGTTATCGCAGTGGCGTTCCATCCGCAGATCGAGTGTTTCCAGACCCTTTAATATCACCCAGGCATTGAACGGCGAGAGTGCCGGCCCTGTATGGCGGTGGAAAGGCAGCAAGGTTTCGCTGATGAATTTTTCTGTGCCGAGCACTGCACCGCCCAGCGTCCGACCCTGGCCATCGATATGCTTCGTGGTGGAATACACGACGACATCCGCACCGAGTTCCAGCGGTTGCTGGAGCAGTGGGGAGGCGAAGATGTTATCGACGATGAACATCGCCTTATGCTTCTTACAGAGTTTTGCGACCGCCGCGATATCGACGAGTGCCAATGTGGGATTCGCCGGAGATTCTACGAACACATGGGTGGTATTTTTCTTGAAGGCCTTTGCCCAAGCATTCAGGTCGCCACCCTCCACCAGCGTGATCTCTACGCCAAAACGCGGCAGGATCTCGGTGATGATGTAGTAGCAGGAGCCAAACAACACCTTATTGGCGATCAAGTGGTCACCCGGGCGGATGTTACACATGATGGAGGCGAACACCGCCGCCATGCCACTTGCGACGACACAACATCTCTCTGCCTTCTCGACGAGGGCCAAACGACGCTCCAACATATCGAGGGTGGGGTTCAGATAACGGGAATAGACATAGCCCGGTGCTTGGCCGTTGAAACGGCTCTCCGCCGTTTCTGCAGAATCGTAGCAGAAGCCGGAGTTGAGGAAGATCGCTTCGCTGGTCTCGCCGAAGTTCGAGCGCAGTGTGCCACCGCGCACCAGCTTGGTGGAAAGGTTCCAGGATTTCGGATTCGATTTCTTTTTCATAAAGTTTACAGAGTCGTGTACAAAAGGAATAAGAAATGTTTAATATACTTAATTATCCTGTTTGTCCAAATGAATACGAGTAGGTTGCGTGGCATGACGGCAAGAAAAAAAAAGGTGCCTAAGCCTATACCCTCCTGGTATATGCGTGAGGAGTATTGGCTTTTATTACTCCGCTGTATGTTTTATGCGGTGATCGTGCTGCGCTATCTCTATCCTTTTGTACATAACCCCTATAATTTCCTTACCTCCGACCCAGCCGTGCATTGGGGATGCGGCATCAAATTCTTCACCAAGAACGACTATTGTTACAGCATGCCCAAACTTTTCCAGGTATGGGTGTATCTGAACTACACCACGCAGCAACTGCTGCCAGAGTCTTTCGCCTGGCCGGTGATGGCCTTCTATGCCGGGGTACTTTCCGCCGTCTTACCCTGGGGTTGGTATCGTGCACTCAAAGAAATATTCACGCGAAAACAAGCTTATATCGTAGCGATTGCGATCGGTGTGACCCCTTCACTGGTACATATCTATGCCTTCCTCATGAATGAGACGATCACACTGGCAATCACGCCGCTGGTGTTCTGGACCTGCTTCCGGGCGGCCCGTAAACGTGAGATGAAGGCATTTTTGCTTGCCATTTTCGTAGGAACACTTGCGATGACGGCGAAGTTCTCACTGTTGCCGCTGGTCTTGCTCGCCTTCGGATATGCCTACCATTATCAGCCAAAACCACTCCGTTCAGCGATATACGCGCTCATGGTGATCTATGCAGTGATGTTTGCATTCAAGATGCATAGCTATCTCCTGAGCCAGGGGAAATCCACGGCAGCGCTTCGAAATACCAACGTGGTGCAAATGGCGCGGCTGAGTTCCAACACCATGATGGTAGAACATAATAAGTGGGGCTATTTCTGGAGCGCTTCGCCTTCCATGTATGTAGAGCCGCTGGCACCCCTTTCGCATTTCTCTACCTACCGCAAGGGTGAGTTCGTCATGAACAATATGGATGGCTCGCTGAACAGAGACCTGATCGTCGAGATGTTACGATCCCAACAGACGCCTGAAAAGTGGTTCAGGGATTTACTGGAGAATAATGTATTCCTCTTCTTTTCTCCCAGCTGGCCGGATATGGGGTATACCTGGGATAGGTTACAGGTGCATACGCGGTGGATATGGGCACCGATCATGCTTTTTATGCTGTTCGTCATGCCGTTCAGGCGGTGGCCAAAAGAGTTGAACCTGATACTGCTATCGGCGTGGTCGCTTACTGTCATACTGATGCTGCAGCAGATCGTGATCATGGAAGGGCGTTACCGCAAACCGATCGAACCATTGCTTCTTATTTGCTTTTTTGGGGCTATTTTCAACTGGCGGTCGAGCGGTGCCCCGGTGAAACGTACGAAGAAGACACAAAATGATAATATGTATGGCTTCATCGTCCATCTCTACATCTTGATGGGAATCGCGCGCGCAAAGCTGATCTGGCACATATTGAAAACAATGTGGGAGAACTTACAGGCCAAGGGTTTAGGCTCGCGTTAATTGCCTTGATTTCATACGGGAATTTGTCTACAAGTTGGACACGTTTTACTAAAGGCGAGTTTATCAGAGAAAAATAATGGAAAGCCTGCTCGTTGAATACCTGCCGATTATCGTGTTTCTTGCGGTCGCAACGGCAATGTCCGCTCTCGTCATCGCCATACCCTTCATCGTCGCTCTCAAAAAGCCCGATAACGAAAAACTCTCTCCTTATGAATGCGGCTTCGACCCCTTCAGCGATGCGCGCGGTAAATTCGATGTGCGCTTCTATCTCGTCTCCATCCTTTTCATCATCTTCGATCTCGAGATCGCATTCCTTTTCCCTTGGGCGGTAACGCTCGGTAAGATCGGTCTGTATGGATTCTGGTCGATGATGGTGTTCTTAGGCATCCTCACCGTAGGCTTCATCTACGAGTGGAAGAAGGGTGCACTCGATTGGGAGTAATATGAAAAACCTCATCAACCCACAAGCACCGACCGGTTCGCAAGCACTCCTGCAGGATGCGGTACTGCAATACGCCATCAACGAGATTTCCGATAAAGGTTTTGTGACCGCGAAGATCGACGACCTGGTGAACTGGGCGCGTACCGGTTCGCTCTGGCCGATGACGTTCGGCCTTGCCTGTTGCGCGGTAGAGATGATGCAGGCCGCCGCGGCACGTTATGATATGGACCGTTTCGGGATGCTCTTCCGCCCAAGCCCACGCCAATCCGACGTGATGATCGTGGCGGGTACGCTCTGCAACAAGATGGCACCCGCGCTCCGCAAGGTTTACGACCAGATGCCCGAGCCGCGTTACGTGATCTCGATGGGCAGCTGTGCGAATGGTGGCGGTTACTATCACTATTCCTATTCCGTGGTACGCGGTTGTGACCGTGTGGTACCCGTGGATGTGTATGTCCCGGGCTGTCCACCGACGGCTGAAGCGCTGCTCTACGGTGTGCTGCAACTGCAGAAAAAGATCCGCCGAACCGGCACGATCATCAAGAGGACGTAATCCCATGAAATACCGTTTCCTCTTCGGCATGATTCTGCTTGCTCCTGTCTCTTCTTTTGCGTGCGGCGGGCTTGAGATGAAATCCTATGATGCGAACAACGACGGTAAAGTGACCTTCGAGGAATTCAGCAGCAAGGTGCTCGAGATGAAGAAAATGCAAGCAACGCTCTGGACCGAGGCGGCGGCGAACGTCAACAATCGCCTGCAACGCCAATTCTCCGCGATGGATGTAAACCATGACGGAGTGATCGACCTCAACAATGATTTCCGTGCACTCGATAAAGTGGTGAACGGTTTCATCGACCATGCGGAATCCGGTGGCCAGGAAATGGCATTCAATGATCGCAGGGACTTCCCGAAGATCGATGCGAATCATGACAATGCCATCACGTTCAAAGAATATTTCAACTACGAGCAGCAGCGTTATAAAGAGAAGCTCGAAGGGGTAGAGGCGCAATATTCCGAAGCGAATATCCATAAAGCCTTCGACACATACGATACGAACAAAGACGGTGTGGCGGATGCTGCCGAGATCGAGAAACAAGAAGCGGGTGAACGCCTGCAGAAATGCGCGGGGGTGCTGTTTTAGATGAGCCGCAAGACCTTCTCACTGATCGGCATTTGTGCCGCACTGGCGGCAATGCCTGCCCATGCCTGCATGCGCGCGACACCGGAAGAGGCAGTGAAGGCACTCGATACCGATAAGAACGGTTCGGTCTCCTTCAAGGAATATTTTGCCGACTGGACGAAGCGCGCGGAAGACAACATCAAGATGCTCGATTCCGGCCGCGAATTCTCGGAGAAATACGAGCAGGGCTTCGATTACGAAAAGCAGAAAAAACAGTTCCAGGATTGGGGCAAGCAAGAAAACGCAAAACGCTCCTTCAATGATATCGATGCCGATGCGAGCGGCAGCTTCGATGTTAAAGAGATGAAAGCCTATCAAGACAGAACCCCACAATTACAGAGGTGCATGTAGTGGCCAATACTCCGATCGAGACATTGCGCGACCATATCTTAGCCGGCATCGGCGATAAGATCATCTCGGGCGCTGAGGTGAAGAACGATCTCTTGATGATCTATACCGATGTGAAGAATCTGTTGCGTGTGGTGACGTACCTCAAAGAGGATACGCGTTGCCAGTTCCGTCAACTGATTGATGTATTCGCGGTGGATTACCCGGCGCGGGAGACGCGTTTTGAGTTATCCTACAGTCTGCTTTCCTTGCGCGAGAACGTGCGCGCAGTGGTGAAAGTACAGACCGATGAGGCGACCGCGGTTCCCTCCCTGGTGAATATCTATTCCGCCGCGGGTTGGTTCGAACGCGAGGTGTGGGATATGCACGGTGTGCGTTTCGACGGTAACCCGGACCTGCGCCGCATCCTGACCGATTATGGTTTCGAAGGCCATCCGCTTCGCAAAGATTTCCCGCTGACGGGGTATGTGGAAGTGCGCTACGACATCGAGAAAAAACGCGTGGTGTATGAACCGGTGAACCTGCAGCAAGAATTCCGTAATTTCGATTATCTCTCTCCGTGGGAAGGCAGCGACTATGTGCTTCCGGGCGATGAGAAGGCGGGTAAATAACATGCTGCAGCAAAGCTACAATTATATGTGTCTGGCGGCGGCGGTGATGGCAGCTGCGGCTTGCAGCAAGAAAATCGAATTCGTGAAGCCGGCCGGCCAGCAATATGCGAGCGAAGAGATCTGCTGCGGTACGTACGGCGATATGTACGACTATCTGATCGCGGAGCGGAAGAAAACCGAATCCCGCATCACGAACGATCTTGTGTTCTCCAAGCTGATGAAGACGATGTATAACGAGACGAATCCGAAATGCAAATTCCTTCCGGGGGATTTTGAAATCGCTTACATGAAAATCTCGGATACGCCGGAATATGTAGGCGAAAAGGAAATATGGAAAGAGAAATGGGCATTCGATGTCTGCACAAAACGTTATGTCAAACAGCTGACGTTCACGGCAATGCCGGACAAGCCTTTGCAATACGAGATCAAGAATATACCGGGTTGATATGACAGAAGTAGATATTAAGAACCTGACACTGAACTTCGGCCCGCAGCACCCTGCGGCCCACGGCGTGCTTCGCCTTATCCTCGAGATGGATGGGGAGGTGGTGGAACGTGCCGATCCGCATATCGGCTTACTCCACCGTGGCACGGAAAAACTGATCGAGCATAAAACGTACCTGCAGGCGGTGCCGTATTTCGACCGTCTGGATTACGTCTCCCCGATGTGCCAAGAGCATGCGTATGCGCTTAGCGTGGAGAAGCTGCTGAAATGCGAAATCCCGCTCCGTGCACAATATATACGCGTGATCTTCTCGGAACTGACGCGACTCTTGAATCACATCCTGAACATCACCACGCAGGCGCTCGACGTGGGTGCTACCACGCCGCTCCTCTGGGGCTTCGAAGAACGTGAGAAGATCATGGAATTCTATGAGCGTGCATCCGGTTCGCGCATGCACTCGGCGTACATCCGCCCGGGTGGCGTGTCGCAGGACATCCCGGCAGGACTCTTGGAAGATATCGCGGAATTCGCGGACAACTACCTAAAATTCGTGGATGACGTGGATAACCTGATCACCGACAACCGCATCTTCCGCCAGCGTATGGTGGATATCGGTATCGTGAGTGCGAACGAAGCGATGGATTGGGGCTTCACCGGTCCGATGCTCCGTGGCTCCGGCATCCCGTGGGATCTGCGCAAGTCACAGCCGTACGAAGTCTATTCAAGCCTCGATTTCGATGTGCCGGTCGGCAAGAACGGCGATTCGTTCGACCGTTACCTGGTGCGTATGGAAGAGATGCGCCAATCGATCAAGATCATCAAGCAATGTATCGAACAGATGCCGACAGGCCCGGTCAAAACCGCGGACCGTAAAGTGGCGCCGCCGCCGCGCGAGGAAATGAAACGCTCGATGGAAGCGCTCATCCACCATTTCAAACTCTATACCGAAGGCTATCACGTGCCGGCGGGTGAGGCGTATGGTGCGGTCGAGGCGCCGAAGGGTGAGTTCGGGGTATATGTTGTGGCGGATGGTACGAACAAACCGTACCGCTGCCGTGTGCGTGCGCCGGGTTTCGCGCATCTGCAAGGTTTGGATTTCATGTCGCGCGGGCACATGCTCGCTGACGTGGTGACGATCATTGGATCGCTGGATATCGTATTTGGAGAGGTGGACCGATGAGTGGCCGCGTAGTTGCACAAGAACAGCCGAAGTCGTTCGCCTTCACGCCCGAAAACCTGAAGAAGGCGAAAGCTATTATCGCGAAATACCCGAAAGGCCGCGAGCAGAGTGCGATGCTGCCGCTCCTCGACCTCGCGCAGCGTCAGAACGACAACTGGGTGTCGATCGCGGCGATGAATACGATCGCGGACCTGATCAACGTGCCGTATATCCGCGTCTACGAAGTGGCAACGTTCTACACCATGTTCAACCTGGCGCCGGTCGGGAAATACCTGGTGCAGGTCTGCCGCACGACGCCGTGCTGGCTCAGGGGCTCGGATAAAATCACCAAGACGTGCAAAAAGAAACTGGGCATCGAGATGAACGAAACCACGGCGGATGGCAAATTCACCTTAGTTGAAGTGGAATGCATGGGTGCGTGCGTGAATGCGCCGATGGTGCAGATCAACGATGATTACTATGAAGACCTGGACGAGAAGAACATGGAGACGTTGCTTTCCCAGCTCGCGGCGGGCAAGAAAGTGACCGTGGGTTCCCAGATCGGCCGTCAGACGAGTGCCCCGGAAGGCTATAAGGGCAAGGGCGCTACTCCGGCAAAAACATCTGCCAAATCTTCCTTTGATGCGTCTTCCAAAGATGCAACTAAAAAAGTAAAAGTCGGCATGACGCCACCGCGCAATGAGGTCACGCAGCCGACCTCCAAGACCAAAGGGTCTACTAAATCCTCGCCGAAAGGCAAGAAATAATGGCAACTAATAATCATTTTTTTCATTTAAAGAACACGGGCATGGTTGCCTTTGCCGATGAGACCATTACCATCGTTTCAAGCACAGATGGTAATGGTCTGGGATTTCTTCATGGAGAGGTATTGAAATATTATTCCGCTCCAGTGACTCATAATTCGCTCTTCAAGAATCTGGCTCATATGAATCACGTTTCTCTTAATAAATTTCATATGAATGGTATAGACTATTTCCTCTATCCCGTGCCTGCCTCAGCTAGTACGAATATAGGAAACTTTGTCGCTGCCTGTGAGCATCTTCAAACGCTAGGGTGTGTAAATGTTGCGATTTCATGTGACGATCCCAGACTGGCACGTGTGGAAGAAATGTTTGGCATACAAGGTGCGTTTACCGGTTATCCTGAAGGTACACTTTGCTTACGTAGTTCACTTATTATGGGTATGAAGAAACTTATACA
The DNA here is from genome assembly GCA_010031735.1 of Pseudomonadota bacterium. Classification (GTDB taxonomy): domain Bacteria; phylum Pseudomonadota; class Alphaproteobacteria; order Rickettsiales; family RGZB01; genus RGZB01. Next base: position 10,675 of record RGZB01000040.1, read on the forward strand.
ACATAATGAAAAAGCTAAATCCACCGAACCTCGTTCACTTTTCTAAGATTATAACATGTTGAAAAAAGAAGATCGCATATTTACGAACCTGTACGGCGAAGAAAGCGCTGGCTTAGCAGCCGCGAAGAAGCGTGGTGATTGGGACAACACCAAGAAATTCCTCCAGATGGAGAAGGACAAGATCATCGAGGAGATCAAGGCCTCGGGTCTGCGTGGCCGTGGCGGTGCGGGTTTCGCAACGGGTGTGAAATGGTCCTTCATGCCGAAGGTTCCGCCGAATGGTAAGCCTTCGTATCTCGTCATCAATGCCGACGAATCTGAACCCGGCACGTGCAAAGACCGTGATATCCTCCGCCATGAGCCGCATAAGCTCGTGGAAGGCGCCCTGATCGCCGGCTACGCGATGAACGCGGTCGCGGCATACATTTATATCCGCGGTGAGTTCTATAACGAAGCCTCGGCGCTGCAAGTGGCGATCGATGAAGCCTACGAAGCGGGACTGATCGGCAAGAATGCCTGCGGTTCCGGTTATAATTTCGATGTGTATCTGCACCGTGGTGCGGGTGCCTATATCTGCGGTGAAGAGACCGCACTCCTGGAATCGCTCGAAGGCAAGAAAGGCCAGCCGCGCCTGAAGCCGCCGTTCCCGGCGGGTGCAGGTTTATACGGTTGCCCGACGACGGTGAATAACGTCGAGACGATCGCGGTGGCCCCGACCATCATGCGTCGTGGTGCTACATGGTTCGCGGCTATCGGACGCCCGAACAATACAGGCACGAAAGTATTCTGCATCTCCGGTCACGTGAACAAGCCATGCAATGTGGAAGAAGAGATGGGTATCCCGCTCAAAGAACTGATCGAGAAACATGCGGGCGGTGTTCGTGGTGGCTGGGACAACCTGCTTGCGGTGATCCCGGGCGGTTCTTCGGTTCCGGTGCTCCCGAAATCGATCTGCGATACGGTGCTGATGGATTTTGATTCGCTGCGCGCGGTGCAGTCCGGCCTTGGGACGGCGGGTATCATCGTGATGGATAAATCGACCGATATCATCCAGGCGATCGAACGCTTGAGCCGTTTCTATATGCATGAATCCTGCGGCCAATGCACGCCGTGCCGTGAAGGCACCGGCTGGATGTGGCGGGTGATGAAACGCCTGGTCAAAGGCGATGCGAATGTCGAAGAGATCGACGCGCTGCTGGACGTGACCAAACAAATCGAAGGCCACACGATCTGTGCGCTCGGTGATGCGGCGGCGTGGCCGATCCAGGGCCTGATGCGTCATTTCCGCCCGGTCGTTGAGGAGCGTATCAAAGAATATAAGAGGCACCGCCATGTTGCGTAACCTCGTCATCATCGCTGTTATTGTGGGTGGCGCCTTTTATCTCGCCGATTATCTCCATATCGGCAAGGATAAGACCTATGATGTGTATTATTACCCGGTTCCCGGCGCGAATGCCGAATATATCGGCCGTGTACAAGGCATCCGTGAATGCCGCCAGCAAGCCAGCCGGAAAGCGCAAATGGGTCGTAAACAGCGTTTCACGAACGACTACACGTGCTGCCTAGTCACTGAAAAATCCAAATGCGAGAGAAACGATCAGTAGGTTCTTATGTCGACGATAAAACTGAGCATCAATAATCAACAGATCGAAGTGCCGAAGGGCATCACGGTGCTGCAGGCATGCGAGATCGCAGGGCTTGAAGTGCCGCGTTTCTGCTATCACGACCGCCTGAAAATAGCAGGCAACTGCCGTATGTGCTTAGTGGAAATCAAAGGCGGACCGCCGAAACCCGCCGCTTCCTGTGCAATGCCGGCTGCGGAGAACATGGTGGTATTCACCGATTCGCCGATGGTGAAGAAGGCACGCGAAGGTGTCATGGAATTCTTGCTCATCAACCACCCGCTCGATTGCCCGATCTGCGACCAGGGCGGCGAATGCGACCTGCAGGACCAAGCGATGGCGTATGGTCGCGGTGGTAATCGTTTCGATGAAAACAAGCGTGCGGTGCCGGATAAATACTTAGGCCCACTCGTCAAAACCAGTATGAATCGCTGTATCCATTGCACACGTTGCATCCGCTTCATGGAAGATGTGGCGGGCGTTCCGGCCTTGGGCGCGGTCAATCGTGGCGAAGATATGCAAGTCACGAATTTCATCGAGAAGGGCATCGATTCCGAGATGTCCGGCAATATCATCGATCTTTGCCCGGTTGGTGCGCTCACGAGCAAACCGTATGCGTTCAAAGCGCGTAGCTGGGAACTGCAGAAAGTGGAAAGTATCGACGTGCATGATGCTGTCGGTAGCAATATCCGTGTCGATTTCCGTGGCCGCGAAGTGATGCGGGTGCTACCCCGCCTCAACGAAGACGTGAACGAAGAATGGATTTCCGATAAGTCGCGCTTTGCATGCGACGGACTGAAAACCCAACGTCTCGATCGCCCAATGGTGCGCAAGAACGGCCGCCTGGAAGCGGTAACGTGGACGGAAGCCTATAACGCGATCGCGAAACGCTTGAAGAACGTGAAAGGCAATAAGATCGCCGCGATCGCAGGTGATATGGCCGATGTGGAATCGATGACGGCGCTTAAGGCACTCATGGAGAAAATGGACTCCCCTAACATCGATTGCCGCCAAGACGGTGCCAAGATCGAAGCGGGTGCACGTGGCTCTTACCTGTTCAACACGACGATCGCGGGTATCGAACAGGCAGACGCCGTGCTCTTGATCGGTGCGAACCCGCGCCGCGAGGCAGCGATCATCAATGCGCGCCTCAGGAAGCGTTTTGTGGCGGGTGGTCTCAAAGTTGCGACCATCGGTCCGAAAATCGACCTGACGTTCAAAGTGGATAACCTCGGTGATTCCGCGGCTATCCTCGAAGAGATCGCATCCGGCAAACATGCGTTCGCCAAAGTGCTGCAAGAGGCGAAGAACCCCATTATCATCGTGGGCGCTGCGGCCTATACGCGTAAAGATGGCGCAGCGATCCTGAACGTCGCTTCCGAACTCGCAGAGAAATTCGGCATCGTGAAAGACGGCTGGAACGGCTTTAACATCCTGCACACGGCGGCATCCCGCGTGGGCGGCCTCGATATCGGCTTCGTGCCGGGCAAGGGTGGCCTGGACGTTGAAGGAATCCTTGAGAGTGCAGAGAAGGATTCCATCGAAGTGGTCTATCTGCTCGGTGCGGATGAGATCGATACCGCGAAACTGGAACATGCATTCGTGATCTATCAGGGTCACCATGGTGATAAAGGCGCGCATGCGGCGGATGTGATCCTGCCGGGTGCAGCTTACACGGAGAAGAATGCGACCTATGTGAACGTTGAAGGCCGTGTGCAGCGCACACAGCTTGCGGTGTTCCCACCGGGTGAAGCGAAAGAAGACTGGAAGATCATCGTGGAGCTCGCAGACGTGATCGGTGAATCGCTGAATGCGGAAAGCCTGAAACATGTGCGGGACATGATGGTGAAACTGGCGCCGCATCTGGCGGATGCAGACACGATCAAACCAGCTGTGTTCAAGAAATCCGGCAAGAAGGGCAAAGTGCAGGATACGCCGATCGGTCATTTCTTCACCAATTTCTATATGACGGACGTGATCAGCCGCGTTTCCCCAACCATGGCGAAGTGCACCGAAGAATTCGTGAAAAAATCCAAGAAACTAGATCCCCGGGAGGCGGCGTAAGTGGAAGCATTCATCCAAACATGGGCTATACCCACAGGGTTGCTGCTCGGTAAGATCATCCTGATCACCTTGCCGCTACTCATCTGTGTTGCTTACCTTACCTATGCAGAACGCCGCGTGATCGCGGCCATGCAGCTCAGGAAAGGCCCGAACGTGGTGGGCGTGTTCGGCCTGCTGCAACCGATCGCGGATGCGGTGAAGCTGATGTTCAAGGAAGTGGTGCTGCCGACGAAGGCCAATAAAGTGGTGTTCATCTTAGCGCCGATGACGACGTTCATCCTGGCGCTCATCGGCTGGGCGGTAGTCCCGTTCAGCGAAGGCATGGTGCTCGCCAACATCAATGTCGGCGTGCTTTACCTGTTCGCGATCTCGTCGCTCGGTGTCTACGGCATCATCATGGCGGGCTGGGCGAGCAACTCGAAATACGCATTCCTGGGCGCGATCCGCTCGGCGGCGCAGATGGTCTCCTACGAAGTCTCTATCGGCTTAGTGGTGATCAACGTACTCTTGATGACCGGTTCACTGAACCTGCAGGAGATCGTGCTGGCGCAAAAACACTTCACCTGGTGGCAACACCTGCTGCTGCTCCCCATGATGGTGGTCTTCTTTATCTCCATTCTGGCTGAAACCAACCGCCACCCGTTCGATCTTCCAGAGGCGGAAGCCGAACTGGTCGCCGGTTTCAACGTCGAATACTCCTCGATGACGTTCGCGCTCTTCTTCCTCGGTGAATATGCGAACATGATCCTGATGAGCGGCTTGCTCACGATCTTCTTCCTCGGTGGCTGGCTGCCGCCGCTTGATATCCCGATGTTCACGATGATCCCGGGCCTTGTCTGGTTCGCGGCAAAGATCTGCGTGGTGCTCTTCCTCTTCCTTTGGGTGAGGGCCGCGTTCCCGCGCTACCGTTACGACCAACTGATGCGTCTTGGCTGGAAAGTACTGCTGCCGCTCACCCTGATTTGGGTGGTGGTGACTTCGAGCGTACTCGTCTATGCAGATGCCTTGCCAAAATAGGATGCTTGATTTATGGATAACGCGACATTGAGGAATTTATGATTTTGGATCGTACCGCACGTGCGCTTTTCTTGACGGAAATGGTTTCCGGCATGTTCCTCACGTTTAAATATATGTTCAAGCCGAAGGCGACGATCAACTACCCGTACGAGAAGGGGCCGATCAGCCCGCGCTTCCGTGGGGAGCATGCACTCCGCCGCTACGCGAACGGTGAAGAACGTTGCATCGCCTGTAAACTCTGCGAAGCGATCTGCCCGGCGCAAGCCATCACCATCGAAGCGGAAGAGCGTGCGGACGGTTCACGCCGCACGACGCGTTACGATATCGATATGACCAAATGCATCTATTGCGGGTTCTGCCAAGAGGCGTGCCCGGTCGATGCGATCGTGGAAGGCCCGAACTTCGAGTTCGCCGCTGAAACGCACGAGGAACTCCTCTATAACAAACAGAAACTGCTTTCGAACGGCGACCGTTGGGAAAGCGAACTGGCTGCGCGTATCGTGGCGGATGCACCGTACAGGTAAATGACCCCATGATCATCGCAAGCATCCTCTTTTACGTCTTTTCGCTCCTGATGGTGTTATCCGCCGTCATGGTGATCTCATCGAAGAACCCGGTGCATTCAGTGCTGTTCCTGATTTTCGCCTTCTTCAGGGCTGTTCATTCTGCTCAAAGCGGAATTGATCGCGATGCTTTTGGTGATCGTCTATGTCGGTGCAGTGGCGGTGCTCTTCCTCTTCGTGGTGATGCTGCTCGATATCAATTTCGCGAAACTGCGTGAAGGCTTCCTGCGGTACCTGCCGATCGGCGTGATCGCAGCCCTCATCATGTTCGTACAGCTTTATATTGCGAATTCCGTATCCGTGCATTCGCTCGCCGATAAAGCGGCACATACGGGTGGCGATACGGTGCTCGCACGTCAGCTCGTGACTCCGGCGACGACATCGAATGCAGTGGCGATTGGCCGCGTGCTCTATACGGATTATATCTATCTCTTCCAACTGGCGGGCTTGGTACTGCTGGTCGCGATGATCGGCGCCATCCTGCTCACCCTGCGCCATCGTGAGGGTGTGAAGCGCCAGAATATCTCGAAGCAGGTTTCCCGTAAGGTAAAAGACTGTATCGAGATCATCAAAGTCAAATCCGGCGAGGGGGTGTAATATGCTGAACATCGGACTCATGCACTACCTGACGCTTGCCTCGCTCCTGTTCACCATCGGGGTGTGCGGCATTTTCCTCAACCGTAAGAACGTGATCACCATCCTGATGTCGGTGGAGTTGATGCTCCTCGCGGTCAATATCAACCTGGTGGCGTTCTCTTCGTTCATGCAGGATCTGGTCGGCCAGATCTTCGTGATGTTCATTCTAACGGTCGCAGCTGCGGAAGCCGCGATCGGTCTTGCCATCCTGCTCGTCTTCTACCGTAACCGCGGCAGTATCGAAGTCGACGATATCAACCAGATGAAGGGCTAACATGATACAGCTGATTGTCTTCCTTCCTCTGCTGGCTGCCATTATCGCGGGTCTGAACTCGCGCAGAATCAATGTGCCGCTTGCACAAGTGCTGACGACCGCAGCGGTGATGACCGGTGCGGTGCTCTCTTACTGCGTGTTCCATAAAGTCGCGATCAAGGGTAATGCCACGCTCGTGCATCTGCTCAACTGGGTGACGGTCGGTGATTTCAAGGTCGAATGGGCTTTAAAAGTGGATAGCCTGACCGCCGTGATGCTCGTGGTGGTGAATTCGGTTTCTGCCCTCGTGCACCTTTATTCCATCGGATATATGTCGCATGATCCACACCGCCCGCGCTTCATGGCCTATCTCTCGCTATTCACCTTCTTCATGTTGATGCTGGTGACGGCCGATAACTTCCTGCAGCTTTTCCTCGGTTGGGAGGGGGTAGGTCTTTGCTCCTATCTGCTGATCGGCTTCTGGTACACAAGGCCCTCAGCGAACGCGGCGGCGATCAAAGCCTTCGTCGTGAACCGTGTCGGTGATTTCGGCTTTGCGCTCGGCATCTTCGGGGTGTTCGTGCTGTTCGGTTCTATCCAGTTCGAAACGGTATTCGGTGCAGCGGCAAACCATGCAGATTCCACGCTCACGTTCCTTGGCCATCAATATCATGCACTGACGGTGATCTGCATCCTGCTGTTCATCGGTGCGATGGGTAAATCGGCACAGCTCGGTCTACACACCTGGCTGCCGGACGCGATGGAAGGCCCGACCCCGGTCTCCGCACTCATCCACGCAGCGACGATGGTGACGGCGGGTGTGTTCCTGGTCGCACGTTGCTCGCCGCTGTTCGAACAATCACAAGTGGCCCTCCATCTCGTGACGGTCGTCGGCGCATTGACGGCGGTATTTGCCGCTTCGATCGCACTGACACAGAACGACATCAAGAAAGTGATCGCGTACTCCACCTGTTCACAGCTCGGCTATATGTTCTTCGCGTGCGGTGTATCGGCGTATGCGGCAGGTGTGTTCCACCTGATGACACACGCGTTCTTCAAAGCCCTGCTATTCTTAGGTGCGGGTAGCGTGATCCACGCGATGTCCGATGAACAGGACATCCAGAAAATGGGTGGCATCTGGAAGAAGATACCACTTACTTACGCGATGATGATGATCGGTACGCTTGCGATCACCGGTATCCCACCGCTCGCGGGTTATTTCTCGAAGGATATGATCCTTGAATCGGCGTATGCGGCAGGTGCGCATGGGAATGCTACGGGCCAGTTCGCGTTCTGGATGGGCATCTTCGCTGCGTTCATGACCTCGTTCTACTCCTGGCGTCTGGTGTTCCTGACCTTCCATGGCAAGACTCGTGCGTCCAAATCCGTGATCGAGCATATCCACGAATCGCCGCTCGTCATGACCATCCCGCTGATGCTGCTTGCGGTGGGCGCAGTCATTTCCGGTTATGTCGGTGTATCGATTTTAGGTATCGTGCAGCACGACCTTTCCTTCTGGAACGGTGCGATCGTGATGCTCGGTGGTGAAGAGGAAAACGTACTGGAGCAGGCGCACCATGTGCCGGGCTTCGTGAAGTTGCTGCCGCTCGTGGTGAGTGTCGCTGGCTTCGTGCTTGCCTATATCTTCTACCTGCAGGCGAAAGGTATCCCCGCCGCGCTCGCGAAAAACCTCAGTGTGCTTTACAAGGGCTCGAAGAACAAATGGTATGTCGATGAGATCTACGACTTCCTGTTCGTGAAACCGGCGATCAAGATCGGTGTGTTCCTGTGGAAATTCTTTGACGTGCGTGTGATCGACGGGCTCGGGCCGAATGGTTTTGCGGCGATCTCGCAACGTTTCTCTGTCGTGCTTTCCCGTGCGCAAACGGGCTATGTTTACCACTACGCATTCGTGATGCTGCTCGGCATCGTGCTGATCCTTGCGTGGTTCCTGTACGGAGCGTTTTAAGATGTCCCATTTCCCCTTACTCTCCGGCACGATCTTCCTCCCGTTAGTGGGTGCGCTCTTCATCCTGCTGTTCGTGCGTGGTGACGACGAGACCGCTGCCCGTAACGCGAAAGCGACGGCACTTTGGACTTCTATCGCGGGCTTTATCTTATCGCTCTGCATGTTCCATGGTTTCGACCCGTCGCAATCCGGCTTCCAGCTTGTGGAGCAGGTGCGCTGGATGAAAAGCTATAACATCAGCTACCATGTGGGTGTGGACGGTATTTCGATCTACTTCATCATGCTCACCACCTTCCTCATGCCGTTCTGCCTGCTTGCCGGCTGGAACAGCATCGAGATGCGCGTGAAGGAATACATGGTCGCATTCCTGGTACTTGAAACCCTGATGATAGGTGTGTTCGCTGCACTCGATATGGTGGTGTTCTATTTCTTCTTCGAGGCGGTGCTGATCCCGATGTATCTCATCATCGGTATCTGGGGTTCGGATAACCGCGTGTATGCGGCATTCAAATTCTTCCTCTACACGCTTGCGGGCTCGGTGCTATTGCTGCTTGCGATGCTTTATATGTACGATGATCTCGGCACCATGAGCATCCCGGAGATGATCGCGGAAGCGAAGTTCCCGCTCAATGTGCAGAAGTGGCTGTTCTTGGCGCTGTTCGCATCCTTCGCGGTGAAAGTGCCGATGTGGCCGTTCCATACATGGCTGCCGGATGCGCACGTACAGGCGCCGACCGCGGGCTCGATGGTACTGGCCGGCATCTTGATTAAAATGGGTGCGTACGGCTTCATGCGGTTCTCGCTCCCGATGCTGCCGGAGGCATCGCACTATTTCGTGCCGCTGATCTATACGCTCAGCATCATCGCCGTGGTCTATACCTCGCTTGTCGCTTTGGTGCAGGAAGACATGAAGAAACTGATCGCTTATTCTTCCGTTGCGCACATGGGTTTTGTGACACTCGGTATCTTCAGCTTCAATGAGCAGGGGATGCAGGGCGCGCTGTTCCAGATGATCAGCCACGGTCTCGTGTCACCGGCATTGTTCTTCGCCGTTGGCGTGCTTTACGACCGCATGCACACCAAGCAGATCTCGGCTTACGGTGGCTTGGTCGAACGTATGCCAAGCTTCGCGCTGATGTTCATGGTGTTTACCATGGCCTCGATTGGTTTACCTGGCACGAGCGGTTTCGTGGGTGAATTCCTGGTGCTGACCGGTCTCTTCCGTGATAGCACCTGGGCGGCATTCTTCGCTGCGACCGGTGTGGTGCTCGGCGCTGCCTACATGCTGTGGCTCTATCGCC
>RGZB01000005.1 GCA_010031735.1 Pseudomonadota bacterium
GTTAACGATTTATTAATACATTATATAGTATGTTGAATGTAATAAGCACACAATACTTAGGGAGGACCATATGGTGGTGAAAAAAACATCCCATACCCAGAGTAAAAGAATGAACACCAATACCAAGCATGCGCCAGAGCAACTGGATTTAGAGGAATTCATCCAGAAAATGCCTGCTCAGACGCTGGTCGCGACGGTATTACAACCGATGACGGTATAGGCAGCTCAGGCGGCGGATTTTTCTGCAGCGTCCAGTGCTACGGAGCCGGTGAGGTTGCCGTTTTCATATCCCGTGATGGTCACATCCACGATATGCCCGATTTGGTTGGAAGGCCGCGAAAGCTGGATCGTCGTATAATGTTCCGTGCGTGCGCGGTCGCCGTGCTCGATAAGTGCTTTCACCGTACGGTTCACTTGAGATTGCTGATAATCGTTCAGTTGTTTCTCGCCAAGTTTACGCAATAAACGCGCGCGGTTTTTGCGTACAGACAGCGGTACTTGTTTATCCGCGGGGATTTTCGCCGCTGGCGTACCTTCGCGTTCGGAATACGGGAATACATGAAGATAGATGAGGTTCGCAGCGCGCACGAATTCGAACGTGTTCTGGAACATCTCGTCCGTCTCGGTCGGGAACCCCGCGATGATATCGGCACCGAACACCGCATCCGGGCGGACTTTACGCACATTATGGACGAAATCGAGCGCCTGCTTGCGCGTGTGGCGGCGTTTCATGCGCTTTAAGATCATGTCATCGCCCGCTTGCAGCGAGAGATGGAAATGCGGCATCAAGCGCGGCTCATCCGCGATCAGGCGGAATAAATCCTGATCGATCTCCGCGACATCCACAGATGAGAGGCGGATGCGGGGAAGGTTCGGCACGAGTGCGAGCAGACGGCGCACCATCTGGCCGAGTGTCGGTTTGCCGGGAAGATCGGCACCGTACGAAGTGAGGTCGACCCCGGTCAGCACGATTTCCTGGTAGCCGTTTTTCACGAGCGTGGTCGCCTGTTCCACGATGTGCCCGATCGGCACCGAGCGGCTGTTGCCGCGGCCATACGGGATGATGCAGAACGTACAGCGATGGTCGCAGCCGTTCTGCACTTGCAGGAACGCGCGGGTGCGGCCTTCCAAACCCGGGATCAAATGCCCTGCGGTTTCTTCCACCGACATGATATCGTTCACCTGGATTTTCTCGGTCGTGCCGATGAAATCGGGTGCGCTTGGCGTATTCGTGTTCGTAAGGTTCTGGTATGCCTCGCCCTTCAGTTTCTCAGCATTGCCGATGACGTTATCGACTTCCGGCATATCCGCGTAGGCCTTTGGATTCACCTGTGCAGAGCAACCGGTGACGATGATCTTCGCATCTGGATTCTCACGGCGGTAGCGGCGGATCGATTGGCGTGCCTGGCGCTCCGCCTCTTTCGTGACGGCGCAGGTATTGAAGACAGCCACATCTGTGAGACCGTTCTCTTCGAGGTGTTTTTTGATCACCTCGCTCTCGAAGCTGTTTAAGCGGCAGCCAAATGTAATGACATCCTGACCCATGCAAGTCCGACAAAGATTGATTGCGTTTCGTTGTTTAAAAAGTGTAGTGCGTATGGAGATAAAAAAGATATGCGTTCTTAAGAAACACGTGACCTTTAAGCAGTGTGTGTTTCGAGCTCTAAAGTTCCTTCGAACTGCAGCTTAACAGGCCCGCTCATCATCACGCGGTTGTTAGGCATCCACTCAATCTCCAATGTCCCGCCTTTAAGCTCGACACTGGCTTTCCTCCCCGCAAGTTTACGCCTTGCTGCTGCAACGACGGCCGCACAGGCGCCCGTGCCACACGCTAAGGTTTCCCCTGCTCCCCGTTCGAAAACGCGGAGGCGGAGTGTATCAGAAGCCATAATTTGTGCAACGCCGATGTTGGCGCGCTCCGGGAAGAGGGCGTGATGCTCCAAGGCCGGACCCAACTCTTTGAAATCTATGGTATTTATATCTTTTACGAAGAAGACAGCATGCGGATTTCCCATACTGACCCCGACCGGATCGGAGAGCGGTCCCTGGCTGATCGGCAGATGGAGCGTATCGGCTTGGTGTGCGAGGGGGATCTCGTTCCACTCGGTGCGCGCGGGCCCCATATCGACCTGAATGAGGTTTTTATCGGTACGCGTGGCAGTGAGCAAACCTGCCAAGGTTTCGAAAGTGGAGGTATCTTTTTTCTGCTCTTTCATCATCAGCCAGCCGATGCAGCGCGAGGCATTGCCGCATGAGGCGACTTCGCTGCCATCGGAATTATAGATGCGCATGAAACAATCCGCTTTTTGTGATTTCTCGATCACGATCAACTGATCGCAGCCTTTCGTGATGGTATTCGCACGCCCGGAAAGACGCAGTATTTCTTCAGGTTTTAAATGCAGCGCACGCGCACGCGCATCGATGATAACGAAGTCGTTTCCGGTTCCGTCCATCTTGAAAAAATGAAAAGGTGCGATATGCGTTTGATTCATAAGTGAGTACTAGTTATAATAGCGGTCGCAGGAAAATGAATATTTATTTCAGGATACTAGCATGAACCAAGTGCTCAATCTACTGGTGAAACTGGCGATCGTGGCGGTGATTGGCTATGGCGGTTACACGTTCTACCGCAGCTATTTCGATAACGATACGGATAAAATCGGTTCGCAAGCACTGGTACGCCAGGTACTCACCATCAATGCCGAGCAACTCAAGGGTTTACTCGAATCGGGTCCGAAGAATAACCGCCCGGCGCTCATGTATATCTTCGAATCCACCAACATCGTTTCCCGATTTTATTTTGCGGATATCGTGAAGTTCTACGATCTTTTCCCGCGGGATAAACTCAATATCATCATGCTTTCGCTCGACCAGGACCCGAAAGCGATCGCGGCGTTCTTGGACAAGAAGGGGTTCCAACGCCTGCGTATCCTGCGTATGGATCCATCCGAGCGCCAGAACATGGTGGGCAAGATCTTCGAACTCGGCGGGCATTTTGATGGTGGTGTGCCGTATGTGGTGGTCATCAACAAATCGGGCCTGATCGAAGAAGTGCCGCTCAGTTTCAATCGCAGCGACAAGATCAAACACCTGATCGAACGTTCGAGCGAACAGAAGACATGATGAACACCACGCTACGTAAACGGCAGGTCTTCTTGATGGTTGCAGCAGTCGTTGCTTTGGTGGCGATCTGGACCGCTCCCGATTTCAATGAAACACGCGCTGGCGATATCACGCAGGCACAGAAAAAGCTTGCAACGGCTCCTGTGGTGTTTTCGGGCGCAGGGCACCCGGATGTCACGTTTACCGCAGAACTCGCGCGTTCGGAAGAAGAGCAACATATCGGCCTGATGTTCCGCACCAAGATGAATAACGATGAAGGTATGCTCTTTACCTACGATGAGCCACAGGTGCTCACCATGTGGATGAAGAATACGCTCCTTCCACTCGACATGGTGTTTATCGACAAAGACCATAAAGTGATCCGTATCGAAGAGAATGCGGAGCCTCAAACATTGAATGTACGCTCCTCTCTGGAGCCTGCTATAGCGGTGCTCGAGCTGAATGCGGGTGTGGCCGCAGCGCAGAAGCTTAAAGCGGGTGATCTCGTCACCTATCCGCAATAGCGGTTAAATCCCGATTTTTCTGCTGGCGCCCTTTGCTAAAAAGCGTCATAACGGTTGAGTAGAAATCACTCGAAACGATACCACGCGTATGTCCATCTATCTTCCGATTGCCGAGTTGCCGATCAACATCCTGCTCCTACTGGCGCTGGGTGGTTTTGCCGGTATTCTATCAGGCATGTTCGGTATCGGTGGCGGCTTCCTCATGACACCGCTTCTGATATTCATCGGTGTGCCGCCATCGGTCGCGGTCGCAACGTCTGCGAACCAGATCGTGGCGGCTTCCGTTTCCGGTTTCCTCGCGCATTGGCGGCGTCAGAACGTTGATATCAAAATGGGATTATTGTTGCTGATCGGCGGTATCGTCGGTTCGAGTTTCGGTGTCGGGATATTCACCTTCTTAAAAGCACTCGGACAGATCGACCTGGTGATCTCGCTGATCTATGTGTTCTTCCTGGGTACGGTTGGAACGCTGATGGCGCTCGAGAGTTCACGCACGATCCTGCATAAGAAACGCGGCACCATCCCGCCGCCGAAGAAAAAACACTGGCTGCATAATCTGCCGCTGCCGTTCGTCATGCATTTCCCGCGCTCGGAACTCACCATCAGTGCGTTCCTACCGATCGGTATCGGTATGCTCTCCGGTATCCTCGTTTCACTGATGGGTATCGGCGGTGGTTTCGTATTGATACCCGCGATGATCTATGTGCTCGGGATGCCGACCAGTGTGGTGATCGGCACGTCGCTCTTCCAGACGATCTTCACCACGAGCAACGTCACGATACTGCACGCGGCAACGACCCATAGCGTGGATATCGTGCTCGCACTCATCCTGCTTACGGGTTCCGTGGTGGGGGCGCAGGTGGGCAGCAATATGAGCCTCAAAGTCGCGCCTGAAAAACTCCGCATCATGCTGGCACTCATGGTGCTCGCGGTATGCTTACGCCTTGCGTTCGGTCTGTTCTTACGGCCGGAAGAACTCTACTCCATCTCGGTGGTGGGGCAGTGATGAAAGCAAAACACTGCATTGCCATTCTGCTGCTGGTGATAGCGACACTGTGTCGTGGCGACGCAGCAGAAGCACGCTCCGTGGTGGCGGATCTTGCGATACGCTCGATCGATATCGACCATAATTTCGCGGGTATCGACATCCTACTTTTCGGTGCTAGGAACGACGTCGGTGATATCGTCGTCGTGGTGCGCGGGCCGGAAGAAGACTATGTGGTGCGTAAAAAAGCGCGCGTCGCAGGCGTCTGGGTGAATCGTTACTCCCAAGAATTCAAAAACGTGAATGGCTTCTACGCGGTCGCGACGAGCAGGTCTCTCAAGGAAGTGAATAACGATCAGCTGCTCGAGAAACTCGGTGTTGGTGTCAGTCACGTGCCGATCCATAGTACGGAAGCGACGGCGAACGAAGCGGAATTCCGCGAAGCGCTGATCCGCAGCAAACAGAAAAAGAATCTGTATTCGACCGAGCCGGCAGCGGTGACATTCTGGGGGGATACGCTGTTCCGTACCGTGCTTACCTTCCCGAAGAATATCCTGAAAGGGCAATATACCGCGGAGGTATACCTGTTCAACGATGGCCAATTGACCGCGGTACAGACCACTCCGCTCGGCGTCAACAAAATCGGCTTCGAGGCATTCGTCTACGATATGGCCTACCGCTATCCGGTCCTCTACGGGATCGTGAGCGTAATGCTGGCGTTACTGGCCGGATGGGTGGCAAGCGTGGTGTTCCAGCGATAGGAGACAATGATGGCAGATAATCCAATCAGTTCGCGTTCGAAATTCCTGGTCTTCATGGACGAGAGTGAATATGCACGTGTGGCGCTCCGTTTTGCCTGCACGCGTGCGAAGGCGAGGGGGCGCCCGGTGGAGATGCTCTTCATCATCAACCCGATCGAATACAACTCGATCTTCGCGGTCTCCGATGTGATGAAAAAAGACCGTCGCGCCGAGGTGGAGGCGAAGCTCACGAAGTTCGCGGAAGAAGCTTTCGCCATGTCGGGTATTACACCCTCGATCAATATCCGCGAAGGCACACCGGCGGAGGAGATCATCAGCTGTATTGCAGAAGATCACGCAATCAATATGCTGGTGATGTGCTCGGCACCGGCCAAAGCCTCGGGTGGTAGTAAACTCCTTTCCACCATCGTCTCAGAAGTGGACGAGAAGCTCCACGTTCCGGTGATGATCGTGCCCGCACATCTGACCGACCAACAAATCCAGGAATTGAATTAGAATATGAAACTTACGGACTACCGTTCCATCGTTATTAAAATCGGCTCGTCCCTCCTTACCGATGAGAAGGGAAACCCACGCCGCGCGTGGCTTGAGAATCTGCTGCTCGATGTCGCGGAACTGAAGAAGCAAAAATCGAAAAACGGTAAACCGGTCGAAGTGGTGATCGTCAGTTCCGGTGCCGTGGCGCTTGGGCGCAACGCACTGGGGTTTGCACACGGCGCGCTGCGTCTGGAGGAAAAACAAGCGGCTGCCGCCTGCGGTCAACCGCGTCTTATGGCACTTTACCGCGAACTATTCGAGGCACATAAAATCCATGCGGCGCAGGTGCTGCTGACCATGGAAGATTCGGAAGACCGCAGGCGCTATCTGAACGCGCGCACGACACTGCGTACCTTGCTTGATGCCGGTGTGGTGCCGGTGATCAATGAAAACGACACGGTCGCGACCGAAGAGCTTCGCTTCGGTGATAACGACCGTTTGGCAGCGCGTGTCGCACAGATGGTAAGCGCGGAACTCCTGATCCTGCTCTCGGATATCGACGGGCTTTATACCGCCAATCCCAAAACCGATAAAAACGCGAAACATATCCCGCTCGTCAAATCGATCACGCCGGAGATCGAGGCGATGGGGGGTGCTGCTATCTCGGCGGTCGGTTCTGGTGGTATGGTGACGAAGATCGCCGCTGCCAAAATGGCATTCTATTCCGGTTGCCATACGGTGATCATGGAAGGTTCGGATGGCTCTCCGCTGAAACGTCTCGAGAAGGGTGGTGTGCATACGCTGTTCCAAGCACAATCAAGCCCGATGCAGGCACGCAAACATTGGATCGCAAGCGGCCTTCGTGCCTCGGGCGAAGTGACGGTCGATAGTGGGGCTGCCAAGGCGCTCAAAGAAGGCAAAAGCCTGCTACCGGCGGGTGTAAAAGAGATCAAAGGCCAATTCGGCCGCGGGGATGCGGTCAGTATCCTCGATGAATCGGGCAGGGAGATCGGCCGGGGCTTGGTGGCATATGCCGCGGAAGACGCGCGCCGCATCATCGGCCATAAAAGTGCGGAAATCGCAGCTATCCTGGGTTACGAGGGGCGCGACGCCCTCATCCACCGCGACGACATGGTGGTGAGTTAGGGCAAAAAGCCCTGTTTACAGCGGGTTTAGGGAGGAGTACAATGCTCTCCCGTTTTTGGATAGTGTATGGCACAGAGTAAAACCATCGAAACAGAGATGCAACGAATCGGCAAACAAGCGCGTGCGGCCGCACGCATTCTTGCCGTGGCGGAGCCTGCGCAGAAAAACAAAGCACTCAAAAGTGCTGCCGCAGCACTCCGGAAAGCGGAAGCTGCGATCCTGAAAGCGAATGCGAAAGATGTCGCGCTTGCGAAAAAAAATAATGTGGCAAAAGCCTTCATCGAGCGTTTGGAACTAAATTCCAAACGCATCGAAGCGATGGCGAAAGGTTTAGAAGAGATCGCGGCCCTTAAAGATCCGGTGGGCCATTCGCTGGCCAAATGGAAGCGGCCGAACGGACTTACCATCGAACGTGTGAGTGTGCCGCTCGGTGTCATCGGCATCATCTACGAATCTCGCCCGAACGTGACGGCGGATGCCGGCGCGCTCTGCCTGAAATCGGGCAATGCCGCAATACTCCGCGGTGGTACGGATAGTTTCCATTCCTCACAAGCGATTCTGGAGTGCCTGCAAAAAGGACTTCAGGCGGCGGGACTCCCTGCACATGTCATCCAAAGTGTGCCGGTGAAAGACCGTGAAGCCGTTGGGGCGATGCTCCGTATGGACCAATATATCGACGTGATCGTGCCGCGTGGTGGCAAAGGTCTAATCAAACGCGTAATCGAGGAAAGCCGCATCCCGCTCCTCCAGCATCTGGATGGTAACTGTCATACCTATGTGCACAGTGCGGCAGATATTTCCATGGCGGTGAAAGTAATCCTGAATGCCAAGATGCGCCGCACCGGTGTCTGCGGTGCAACGGAATCCCTCGTGCTCGATGAGAAGATCGCTGCCAAGGCATTACCGAAGATCGCGGACGTGCTTGCGAAAGAAGGGTGTGAACTGCGCGGTGATGCCGCATCACGCAAGATCGACAAGCGCATCAAGGCAGCGAACGATGAAGATTACCGCACCGAATATCTCGATTCGATTATGTCGGTCAAAATCGTGAAAGGGCTGGAGCAGGCGATCGACTTCATCAACCAGTATAGCTCGCACCATACGGAAGCGATCATCACGAAAGATAAAAAGGCCGCCGCCCGATTCCTGAAATATATCGATAGTGCCATCGTGATGCATAATGCCTCGACACAATTCGCCGATGGCGGTGAATTCGGTATGGGCGCGGAGATCGGGATTGCGACCGGCAGGCTGCATGCGCGCGGGCCGGTGGGGGTCGAACAGCTGACCACCTACAAATATGTTTTACATGGCAGTGGCCAGATACGCCCGAAATAACAACCTGATACGTCCTTTACAGTAACGTAGACGAAAAGACATGAGGAAACGTCTTTACCTCCGGTCTAAAATTTTCTATAAAACCCGTGACTCTATCAATTGACCGACAGGTTCTCCCATGGCTTCCCCCAGTAAGAAAAAATCTTCCGCAAAACCGGCTGCTAAGAAATCCGAACCGCGCGTTGCGGTGGTCACGGGTTCGACAAGCGGTATCGGACTTGGCATCGCGAATGCACTGGCGGCAGAAGGCTGTCATATCGTACTCAATGGTTTTGGTGATTCCAAAGAAATCGAAAGCATCCGTAGTGGTTTAGAGAAAACCTATAAAGTACGCGCGATCTATGTCGACTGCGATCTCTCGAAACCGGCGCAAGTGCAGAAACTGATTCATGTCGCCGAAGAAAAATTCGGGCGCGTCGATATCCTGGTGAATAATGCCGGTATGCAATATGTCGCACCGGTGCAGGAATTCTCCGGCGAGAAATGGGAGCAGTTACTCTCCGTCAATCTTTCGGCGTCGTTCTATACCATCCATGAAGCATTGCCGGGCATGCAGCAGCGTGGCTTTGGTCGTATCATCAATATCGCTTCTGCTCACGGTCTGGTCGCGAGCAAGAATAAGTCGGCGTATGTGGCATCGAAGCACGGCCTCGTGGGACTCACCAAAGTAGTGGCGCTCGAGAATGCTACGGCCGACATCACCTGTAATGCGATCTGCCCGGGTTGGGTACTGACACCGCTCGTGCAGGCGCAGATCGATACGAACGCCGAGAAGGAACACATCCCGGTGAAAGATGCAGAAATAAAACTGCTCTCCGAAAAACAACCGTCGCTGCGTTTCGCGACACCGGAAGAGATCGGGGCATTGGTGGTGTATCTTTGCAGTGAAAGCGCCCGCTCGATCACCGGTACGACGCTTTCGATCGACGGTGGCTGGACCGCTCAATAAGTGAGTGAACGGCCTGGGTCTTGCCGGGCTTCACCGGTTGCCCGTAATATCTTTGCGATGATCGGCACACGTCCGGTGTGCATATAGAGATTCACCTTATCAGGACTTGTGCCTTTCTCTTCTGCGATGGCGACCTTATCCAGTGTTGCTGCATCCCGTCGTGCACTAAAGAAATTTTTTGCCTGTTCGTACGTATCCACATTCATCGAACTCACCGCATGCGGGCTGAGATTATTGGCGACTGCAATCTGATGTAGCATGGCTTCGATATTGATGACCACGCCATCTTCTTTGAAAGGATGGCGGCTGAAGATGGGTGGCATGGTAGTAGTGTCGGGCCTACTTGAGAGATCACCCTTGATCTTCTTCAAGAACAGATCCGGTTCGGACGGGACACCAAGGTCGAGCTTGCCGTCTGCGACGTACGCCATGAAATCCGCTTCGGTCATATAACGGAAATGGCGGGGTGAGACGAAAGGATCTGCACCGACATCACTGGGTTTCTTCGGTTCTTCGGCGAGGAACTTCTTCACATCATTAATGCCGATTTCATACGAAGTATCACTAAAGCCGGTCGCATTGCCGGGCGTGCCGTCCTTGTCCAGGATGGAATACGGTCCAAGGCCAGGCCCGATATCGATACGGATGCTATCGGGTTCGACGTGGTATTCCTCGAACATCGCTTTGATGGTTTTATCGAGTACACCGCTGCGTAGCCCATGGTGCGATCCCACCACGAGGGCCATCACCGGTTGGCCGCCATATTTATATCCGCGCACCAGAATGGTGTGTGCATCGCCACTCAACGCTGCGATCGGGCACTCCGGATCATCGGTGATGATGGCGTCGCCAGCAAATTTATGGATGGGTTCTGCACCCGCGTAGGCGTGTTCTACACTACGTATTTTGACCGGCTTCGTATCGACGATGACGTCCTCCGGGATGGATGCCTCGCGGCCATTTCCGATCTTGACGATGCCCGCCCCATATTGCGATTGCAACACGAAGAGATTCTCCAATTTCACATCCATGAAATCAGCAGCCCGGCGGAAATTCTCGTGCGTATTTTCCTTTTTATCGCCGCCGGTCGTAAGTACGTTCAGGCCATTATCGCCAGGCATCAACCGATGCGGGTGGATGATGCCATAAGCCCCGGTTTTACGTCCTGCGTCGTCCGTGGTATCCGTGCTGACGCCGCCGTGATAAGTAAAGAACTCTGCATCGGTCCCGTTCATGGGGTTCGGGCTGTAGCTATGGATCAGCGGATAGAGATTACTTTTATAGACGCTATCAGCGAACGACAGTTTTCGGCTCGGTGGCACATGCATCGAGTCATCATGGCGGGTTTGTGCGGTGAGCGTTGAGTCGTTCAACATATGGAATTCGAGTAACGGGCCCCTCAATGCGTTGAAGGCATTTCGTACGGCAAGATCCGCTGCCTCAGGAGAGGATATACCCTTCAGGCTACAATGCGTGGTAAGCGCGGCCACACAATCGGTCACATCTTCTCTCAGGAATGCGAGGAAGGTATCGCCCGAGCGATGAACGCGAGTGCCATGGGTATGGAGCTCAACGGTTTTTTCTCCCGTTCGCTGCACGATGCCTGCGGTTGAGCCGCTGAAGCTGCCGGTTACGATTTGCGGAGTGTAATGGTGCGGGCCTCCGCTGATGGCAGGCTCACTCAGCAGCGGATCGAATTTCGAAGCCGTGAAGGTAAGCGATGCCACCACCTGCCTGTTGCTAAGATCAAGGTGGAACGCTGTGAGCGAAGGAAGGAATTTTTTGGCTTCACGGATATCCAACCGTGCCACTTCAGAAGTGCGTCCGGGCAGATATTCCTTGCAATGATCCGTCAGGTGACCAAGGGTTGCTTTGGCTACGACCATAGCCTCGATACATGCTTTGGGTGTGGTAGGTGTAACAGCGGTGTTTATTCGGCTGTTGAATGCATCCAGCTTCACCTTATCGATCGTGCCATCCGCCCGTAGTGCCGCGAAGGCAAGATAGGCTTGCTTGATCTCGTAGTCTGCTATGTAGCGCATACGTTCGATGGTCTCATCGGCATGAGACAGGCGTTGAACAGGTAAACCCAATTGTACGAATGCGCCTTGCCGTGCAACGGTGCCTAGCTGTGCTTCATTCACATTGAGTTTCAGCGGGTCCGAGGGAAGGGTGGCGGCGATATCCGGTGCATGCAGCAGGAGTGAGAGGTGGAATTCGCGGTCCGGCTCCGGGAGGGTTCTTGCTACCAATCCCAGACGTTCAAACCACCCACGACGCGATGCGAGACGTGGCTTATCCACCTGCGTGAGGTCGATCGCGTGCAATAGGATTTTCTGCCCGGGTTCTTGGCGAAGTGGAATCTCTGCTAGCAGGCGATTTGTCGGCATATCCTTGCCTTACAGAAGGTTACATGCCCTTACTGTGGCATAAAATGGTTAAGATTCGATTAAGGGCAGGCGGCTTTTTAAAATCTAAGCGACTGAAAAATAGGCGTTATACCTTTTTGACATAATCTTCGACTACGGTCTTGATGCCCGCTTTGTCGAATTTGATGGTGAGATGTTGGCCATCCACTTTGGCGACGCTGCCGTATCCGAATTTGATGTGGAAGATGCGTGTGCCGACCGGATAGGGGTGGCTGCTTGCTGCCTGCACGATCGGTGCGGCGGCTTTCGTCATCGGCCCCTGATAGGTGTGGGCAGTTTTTTCACGGAAACCATACGATGATTGGGGAGCGGTCGAACGTTGTGCGGTATTGCCGGTGCCCATGTTCATCTGGTCGATATGCGCGCTTGGAAGTTCATCAACGAAACGTGACGGCAGATTATTCTGCCATTGGTTATAGACGCGGCGGTTGGCGACAAAACTGATCGTGAGCCACTTGCGCGCGCGCGTGATGCCGACGTAGGCGAGACGGCGCTCCTCTTCCAAGCCGGCACCACCCGATTCATCGAGCGCGCGCTGGTGGGGGAAGATGCCTTCTTCCCAACCCGGCAGGAATACCGCAGGGAATTCAAGGCCTTTTGCAGCGTGGAGCGTCATCACGTTCACCAGGCTCGCCTGATCCATCTCTTCGATGTCGGTGACTAAACTCACGTGCTCTAAGAAGCCCTCAAGCGTTTCGAATTCATCGAGCGCCGTCAGCAACTCTTTCAAGTTCTCCAGACGGCCTTCGGCTTCGGTGCTCTTATCGCTTTCCCACATGCGCTTATAACCGGATTCGGTCATGACCTTTTCAGCGAGGTCGCGCGGCTTCAGGATCGCCGCTTCTTCGGCCCAGCGGTCGCGGTCTTTCACGAAGAGCTCGAGCACCGCCGTGGTTTTATTCTTGGAGGCGGTCTGTGCGACCATCTTCCGGACACCTTCGAAGAGCGAGATATGCATCCCGCGTGCAAAATTACGGATATCATCGAGCGTGCCTTTGCCGATGCCGCGCTTCGGTGTGTTGATGATGCGCTCGAACGCGAGATCGTCTTCCCCTTGCGCGATCAAACGCAAGTACGCGATCATGTCGCGGATCTCCATACGCTCATAGAAACGAAGACCCCCGACGACGCGGTACGGGATGCCGGCGGAGATGAAACACTCCTCGAATGCACGGGTTTGGAAACCGGCACGCACCAGCACGGCGATATCAGACGGCTTCACTTTATGGATGCTTTGCAGCGCATCGATCTCCTGTGCGACATATTGCGCTTCGTGGCGATCGTCCCAGAGTGAGATGACCTTCACTTTGTTGGTGCTCTCATCATCTGTCCAGAGTGTTTTACCGAGTCGGCCTTTATTGTAGGCGATCAGGCCACTCGCCGCAGCCAGGATATCTTTCGTCGAGCGATAGTTGCGCTCCAGGCGAATGGTTTTCGCATCCGGGAAATCTTTATCGAACTTCAGGATGTTCGCGACTTCGGCACCGCGCCAGCTGTAGATCGACTGATCGTCATCCCCGACACAGCAGATATTGCGATGCCCTTGCGCGAGCAAACGCAGCCACAGATATTGCGCGACGTTCGTATCCTGATACTCATCGACCAGAATATATTTAAAGCGGCGCTGGTATTCGGAGAGGATATCCGGGTTGTTCAGGAATAGCGTCAGCATGTGCAGGAGCAGATCGCCGAAGTCCGTTGCGGAAAGGGATTTGAGGCGCGCTTGGTAGGCCGTGTAGAGTTGCAGCAATTTACCGCCCGCGAAATCGGAGACTTCATCGGCCGGTACTTTCTCCGGCGTGTAGCCACGATCCTTGAAGCGCTGGATGAGGTAAGAGAGGGTTTTCACCGGCCAGCGTTTATCGTCGATATGGTATTCCGCCATCAGGTTTTTTAAGAGACGCATCTGGTCGTCATCATCCAGGATCGTGAAACTCGATTTCAAGCCTACGAGTTCTGCATGGCGGCGGAGAATCTTTACGCCGATCGAGTGGAACGTGCCGAGCCACAGGCCACCCGCATTCGGTCCCGCCATCCCTTCGATGCGGTGCTGCATCTCCCGTGCCGCTTTATTGGTGAACGTGACGGCCAGGATCTGGCTGGGGAAGGCGAGATTCTGCTGGAGGATATGCGCGATCCGGGAGGTGAGCACGCGTGTTTTGCCCGTACCTGCCCCCGCGAGCACCAGGACAGGCCCTTCGGTCGTGACCACCGCCTCACGCTGGGACTCATTTAAGGTATCAAGCAGCGGATTCGTGGCAGGGGGCATCGTGGTTTCAGCAGAAAACATAAAGGTATTTCAACGGGTTGCAAGAGGGGTGGTTTTTGCACGAAAATAATTGCGTCAGACCCCCTTTTTCTTTGCTGTTTATAGCACTATATTAGCTCCTAGTGAAAGGATAAAAACATGGCATCCGCGCTACAATCCTATACCGAAGTAACGAAAGCAATCCGCGTCTCCGTGGAGCCGGTTTTCCTTGAGCATCAATCTTCGCCCGACGAGCAACAATATGCCTGGGCGTATAGCGTCACGCTCGAGAATACCGGTAAAGAAATCGTGCAACTCATCAGTCGTCACTGGAAGATCGCAGACGCGAACGGGGTGATGAAAGAAGTGCGCGGTCCGGGTGTCGTGGGTGAGCAACCGGTCTTGAAGCCCGGCCAGAAATACGAATACACCAGCGGCACGCTGCTCCACACCTCGAGCGGTGTGATGTTCGGTACGTATCAGATGGTGAACGAAGAAGGCCAGATGTTCGATATCGCGATCCCGGCATTCTCACTCGACATGCCTGCCAAACGCGCCGGCTATCTCCACTAGACCCTACAACCCGTTGGCCATACGCACCTGTTCTGCCGGCGGCAACTCTCCGCCCTTTTCCGGCTGCGTGATCGCAAGCTCTTCCATGCGGCGATAGAGCGTCGAACGTCCGATGCCTAGCCGGCGTGCGACCTCCGAAATGTGCCAGTCATAATGCGTGAGCGCAGAGCGGATGACATCCGCCTCGATCTCTGCGAGTTTGCGGAAATCGCCGCCGTTATGCGAAAGTGCCACCATCGATTTTCCCGCTACCGAAAGCGGCGCAAGCGGGGTCATTTTCGGATCATCCGAGGTCTGCAGGAAACTAAAATGTTCGGCATCCAGCCATTCACCTTGCGAGAGTACGATCGCACGGAGCACGGCATTCTGCAATTGGCGCACATTGCCGGGCCATTCATAACTGCAGAGTGTTTCGAGCGCACGGGAGGTGAGGCCGTGAATCTTCCGATCTTCCTTCGCAGAGATCGTGGCGGTGAAATGTTCGAGCAACATCGCGATATCCTCCCTGCCACGCACGCGAAGCGATGGGATATGCACCGGGAACACATTCACGCGGTAGTAAAGATCCTCACGGAATTTGCCGGAGACCATCAAACGTTTGAGATCCCGGTTGGTGGCGAAGATGAAGCGTACATCGACCTTCACCGGCTTGCCACCACCGACGGGTTCCACTTCTTTTTCTTGCAGCGCCCTTAGCAACTTTACCTGCATCGCGGGGGTGAGCTCCGCGATCTCATCGAGGAACAGCGTGCCACCTTCGGCCTCACGGAATTTGCCGAGTGATTTTTGCACCGCCCCGGTAAAGGCCCCTTTTTCGTGACCGAAGAGCGTGCTCTCGAGAAGATTCTCCGGGATCGCCCCGCAATTGACCGCGACGAACGGCTTCCCTGCACGGGCGGACGTGCCATGAATGATGCGCGCGAAAAGTTCCTTGCCGACACCGCTCTCACCCTTCAGGATCGTCGCGATATCGGAAGCGGCCGCTTTCTGTGCGATGACGATCACGTCTTTCAAAGGGCGGCTGGTGCCGATGATATCTTTGAAGCCACCGAGACCCTGGATGTTGCGCTCGAGCTGCTTCAGCTGGAGCCGGAGGGTGGAGCCCTGCAGTGCGTTCAGCACCGAGGTTTCGATTCGCTCCGGCGGTTCATGTTTGAGAATGAAATCGGAGGCGCCGGATTGCAGCGCCTGCACGGCATAATCCATACTGCTATGGGCAGTGACGACGATGAAAGGCAGTTCCGGGTGGGCGGGTTTCAGTGCACGAATCACATCGATACCGCTCATCTCTGGCATCTCGACATCGATCAACACTACATCTATCGGGTTCGAACTTTTGGGGCTGTTGATCAAGCGGATCGCCTCCCGTCCACTCGAGGCAGTAACCACCTGAAAACGCAGTCGCTGTCGAACAATCGACGCGATGGCCTGCAGTTGCATCGCATTGTCGTCTACCACCAGAACCGTATACACCATAGTACAACCCTTAGTTTTAAAACAATCTCTCATTAATACAACCTAAGGTTACAAAAAGGTTGTTAAAAGTCAACCGCTTTACAACATAACGTTAACGATGGGCGGGGCTTCTGGCTTGCACATTGGCAGCTAAACTGCTACGAATACGGCATAAATACAGTACTTGCAGAGGTTTTTCCCACGTGAACGCCGCCAATCAAAATAAAATCAAAATTGCACCCTCGATTTTGTCCGCTGACTTCGCTTGTTTGGGCGATGAGGTGGCGAATATCACCAAAGCCGGTGCCGATTACATCCACGTGGATGTGATGGATGGGCACTTCGTGCCGAACCTCACCATTGGCCCGCTCGTCGTGAAAGCGGTCCGTCCGCACACACACCTGCCGCTCGATGTGCACTTGATGATCGAACCCCCGGAGCCGTATATCGAGGCGTTCGCGAGTGCCGGTGCGGATATCATCACCGTGCACGCGGAAGCCGTGACGCATCTGGACCGCGTGATCGCACAGATCAAATCGCTCAAGAAAAAAGCCGGCGTTTCCATCGTGCCGTCGACCCCGCCGGATGTGCTGGATTATGTACTACCGCTCGTCGATCTCGTGCTCGTGATGTCGGTGAACCCGGGATTCGGTGGCCAGCAGTTCATCCCGTATTCGCTCGAGAAACTGCGTGAGCTCCGCTACATGATCGACGAGACCGGCCGGGATATCGATCTCGAAGTGGACGGTGGCATCAATCCGCAGACGGCAGGACTCGTCGTGGAAGCGGGCGCGAACGTGCTCGTGGCTGGTAGCGCGGTGTTTGGTGGCGATCCGAAGCGGTATGCCTCCAACATCCAGGCGCTCCGTAGCGCGAAGGCATAGAGACCATGGGAAAAGTCATTACACTCGCCGTAAACGATCACATGCAAGCCGTGAAAGGCTTTTTCGATGAGCATGCGGAAGATATCGATAATCTCGCGGCACGCACCGCAGCGTGTTTAGAAGATGGCGGCAAGATCCTGCTCTGCGGCAATGGCGGCAGTGCGTGCGATGCACTGCATATCGCCGGTGAATTCGTCGGCCGTTTCGTCAAAGACCGACGCGCACTCCCCGCGATGGCACTCTCCGCCGATGCAGGGATTTTAACCGCGGTCGGTAACGATTACGGTTTCGAACAGGTCTTCTCCCGCCAGGTGGAAGCACACGGCAACAAAGGCGATATCCTGATCGCGATCTCGACCTCGGGCCAGAGCCCGAACATCATCCGCGCACTCGAAGTCGCCAAAAAACGCGGGCTTTACACGGTGATGCTCACGGGGGAAAAAGGCAGCAAGGTGAAGAAATCAAACCTGCGCCTCGTCGTGCCGAGCACGGTCACCGCGCGCATCCAGGAAGTGCATATCTTCGCATTACAACTGCTGTGCGGATTGGTCGAACAGAAAATGGGTATCGGCCAATGACCGAGACCGAAATCAAAAAACCGGTAGAGAAAAAGAAACCGGAAACTTTCCCAGAATCAGAGGCGAAACCAGAAGAATTCGGTGGCCCGAAAGGCCCTGAGCCCACACGCTTCGGCGACTGGGAACTGAAAGGCAAGTGCGTCGATTTTTAAGAATGCCTATTTCTCAGATTTTCGATGTACTTAATATGGCCAGCTTTTACAGTTTCTAAAGACTCAGTGTACATTTGTTGTATAGCTACAGAATCGTAACGCGGCGCTTTATTGATTAGAGCTGCTGTAATAGTTGCAGTGGCAATTATAAAAGATTCTTCTCTGTTATCACTCATACATTCTCCAAAAAGTTACAGCATAATGCTAAAGAACATGTAGGTGAGTTTTTATGCTCGTCAAGGAGGGGAATCTAGCTCTGGAACTGTTCCTTGAGGATGCGTTCTTCCAAGCTGTGGCCCGGATCGAAGAGGAGCGTCACGGATTGGGATTTATCTTTCATCACCTCGACACTCACCACATTTTTCGTCGCAACGAAATCCGCGACCGCAGTGACGGGACGCTTTTTCGGGTCGATCACCTGGAAGCCGACGCGTGCACGGTCCGGCAGTATCGCACCGCCCCACCGGCGCGGGCGGAACGGGCTGATCGGCGTGAGCGACACGATCTCGGTACGAAGCGGCATGATGGGGCCGCCAAGTGAAGCATTATAGGCCGATGAGCCTGCCGGCGTGGAAACGAGCACGCCGTCACCCACCAACTCTTTCATCTGTACGATCCCATCGATGCTGATCTGGATGTGTGCTGCTTGTGCCGTCTGGCGCATCAATGATACTTCGTTGATGGCGCGGCGTTCGATGACTTTATCTTCACGTGTCAGCACTTTCATGAGCAGCGGGTGGATCATCGTCGGGCGTGCCGCCGCGATACGTTCTAAGAGTTTCTTTTCCTGGTACGTATTCATGAGGAAGCCGACCGTGCCGCAGTTCATGCCGTAGATCGGGATACCGCTGTTGATGAATTCGTGGAGCGTGTGCAGCATGAAGCCGTCACCGCCCAGTGCGAGTACCACATCGACCTTTGCTTTTTCGGGTTTTTCTGCGTCGATGCGCGTAAAATCATAGAGCTTTGCTAAGCGTGAAAGCGCCTGACGCGCCGCTTTCGTTTCGCTTGCGATCACACCGATCGATAAGGTCGGGAGGGTGGACAAGGGAGGCTCCAAAAAGTGATTTCCGGAGTCATATTAGCACGGATGGGGCGGAAATCTTAAGAAAATAAATTGCCGCAGCGCACAAACAGCCGCGGGTAGGGGATTAATGCGCGGTGGTACTACCGCTTGCGTTGCCACCGCTGATCTTGGAGTGCTGGTGGATCATGCTGATGAAGTAGGAGAGGTTTTCCACTTCCTGCTTTTCGTTTTCGGATAAGGTGAGCAAGCGCTGGATCATCTCTTTCGCCGGTTGGCGACGGTTCGGGTGTTCATGATCCATCTCGATCAACACACGCACGACGAGTTTCACGGCATCAAAGATGTCTTTCGGTAGTTCCGCACGCTCATAGAGTTTGCGGAAACCATCGCCCATCACGTCTGCCACCAGTTTCTTGACGTTGGCGACGGGCACATGGGTCACACGCGCGATACTGATCTCAAAGAGCGGCAGATGCCCCATGCAGAGTGCAGAAATCGGTGAAAGCCTTCCTTGTTCTTCAAGTTTTTCGATGAGCATCGTGAGGCGTTCGCTCCGCATCACGAGATCCTGTGCGAGGTCGCTTGAGCGGTCCATCTCATCCACGATCTTGCGGATATCGCCCTCGGAACTAAGGCCTAAGAATTGCAGGGTAACGGCTTCGCGGCTTTTCTCGATGATGGATTTCAGTTCCGGGCTTTTATTGCCATATTTCTCGAGCAGGCGGTCTTGCAGAATATCCGATACGCGGGAGACGAGTTTCTCCACCAGTTTCACCGGGAGGTTTTCACGCGCCGCCAGACGTTCGGTGACGTCTTTGCTGGTCGTGAAGATATCGGCGGTTTTGGAAAGCGTCATCTCGCTGAATTTCACTTCAACGCGCGATAACATGTTCGAGACGACAGTCGCGTTTTTCGTATCGACCAACGCATCGGAGAGTTTTTCGGACACTTCGGAGCGATTAGAGATCGCCAGCAGGCGATCGGTGCTCTCGGTGCTTTTGATGATCTCGATCAGGTCGTCATCCATGAGC
Organism: Pseudomonadota bacterium; assembly: GCA_010031735.1. GTDB lineage: Bacteria > Pseudomonadota > Alphaproteobacteria > Rickettsiales > RGZB01 > RGZB01. The sequence goes on from RGZB01000005.1 coordinate 19,660, forward strand.
ACTTCGGAATATTGCAATACCGGGATCGCGACCGCATCGGCATCATGTGCCAGTTCAAGTACGATATCGCGCGGGATGTTCGGATTGTTCTTCACGTTTTCGGAAAGCGCGTGGCGTACGCTGATCTCGGCGTCTTTCAGGAGTGCGCGGAAAATCTGTTCCGCCATCTTCATCTGTTGTGCAGTGAATTCATTGCTGTTATAGCTCGAGGATATCTTGCCTAGCACCTCTACACGTACCGCAGGTGAAGGATTCTCAAGCAGATGTGCGACGTCCGTGGAGGAAAGCATAGGATGTTTGTTCTTTTCGCTAGCAGGAGCCATAATGGAGCCATTCTAATGGTTGGAAGGTGCTTTTTGCAACCTTCTTTCAGGCTTTTATCGTGCGGAGAGTTGCTGAGCTTGCAGCAATTGGACGATATACGGCATGTTCGGGATGGTTTTATGATACCCGCGTTGCATCAGGCGGTCCACCACACGGCGTGCAAACGCCGGTGAGCCGGCAAACGCCTCTTCTTCGAGCGCCGAATTTAACAGCACTTCTGTTGCCTTCATCATATTTTCCGGCAGATGGCAGGCGCGGTATAGTGAATCGAAACCTTGCGCACTACCCTGACGCAGCAATTTGCGTGCATTCGAGGTCGGGATGCGGGCCAGTTCCGCCATCGCGCTTTCAAATAGCGGGAAATTCCCTTCGCAGAGTGCTCGGATCACGAGCGAATGGGTCAGCTGCTCGGTTTTGCCGAGATGTTCGGTCATCTCATGATGATCACGAGAAGCCCCATTCTTGCTGATCAATTCCACCGTTGCGCGTTCGCGCACATCATCGGCCAAGCGTTCTGCCGCCGGTGCCGACACACCATATTTGGTGGTGAGTTTGCGTTGCAGATTGAGTGTGAGCGATGTGATGAAACGCTGTGCGACCGTCAGCGACAGGCCACCCCGTTCGATCAATGCATCGAGCACGGTCTCGTTGCGGTTATATAGGTCGAACGCGCGTGTGATGCTGTGTTCGCTGATATCCGCCGTATTGTTGCTGAAGAGTGCGGTCGCAGCAGCCGTGTTCCCCGCTTCGACCAGTGAACCGGAGACGGCACTCGATAAGAATTTGCGTCGCGCGACTGCGATCAGTTTTTTGGTCTCACGCGTGCTGTGGATGATTTCTTGTAAGTCGTCATCGGTGAGCACGGGCGAGAATTCGAGCATCGGGGTAGAGACTTGTTCGACATCGCGCGCGAGTTTGAGCGCGATATCGCGCGGCAGGTCGCGGTTTTCTTTTAAGTGATTGGAGAGGATCGCGCGGATGCGCATCTCGACATCGTTCGCCAGCAGCAGAATAATTTCTTTTGCGATATGGCATTCGGATTCGGAGAATTTGCGATCATTGAAAGCGACAGCGATCTGCTCCGCCAGCACGGAACGTATCTCCGGTGTTGGCTGTTCTTTCAGAACAGCGAAATCGCTCAGTTTTAGCGCCTTCATACTCGATGCTCCCTTTTCCTCGCATCATTGCGCTGCGTAGTCGATCCCAAGGGCGTTCCTCCTCACCCTTTGAATCTGCAGCAAGCCTAGTTATAAGGCTCAAACCTTAACAAGTCGTTAACCTGCCATAGGCCCAACCCCTCGATCATAAATGCCACTAGGGATGTTGTAAACATGCAACAGCTGTGAATTACGCAATTTAAACAGAATGTTAATAAAAAATTAATCAATAGTATGAAAAAAGAAACACCCCTGGTGCAGTATTTCTGCATCAGGGGTGTTTCAGTAAGTCTCTATTAGTAGAATGTTTTTACGCGATTTCGAAGATAGCGGCGACTTCTACGGCCGCATCGAGCGGCAGGGTGGCAACGCCATAAGCCACGCGCGCATGTTTACCGATCTCCTCGCCGAACAGGTCGATGAAGAGTTTCGAGGCACCGTTTGCGACCAGCTGCGGGCTTGTGAATTCCGGGGTCACCGCTACGAGCACTTCCAGTTTGAGTACTTTTTTCACGCGGGAAAGATTGCCATTCACGGCACTGTTCAAGCAGGAAAGCACGTTGATCGCGCAGACCTTCGCGGCCTCCTGTCCTTGCTCCTGCGAGACGTTCTTGCCGAGTTTTCCTGTATGCGAAAGCGCGCCGTCTTTAAATGGCAGTTGTCCGGAAACGATCACCTGATTACCACTCACCGTATACGGAACATAGAGTGCACCCGGCGGTGCTTTTGCTTCCGGCAGCGTCAGGTTCATGGATTTAAGGCGTTGGTTGATCTCGTCACTTGATAAGCGCACGGCAGCGGATGATGACATATATATTCTCCTGTTAAAGTAGGTTCGGGCGGATGTTTCTGTTTAACGGGGGGCGTCCGAAAAAGCAACCGGTTCAGCATTGGAATTTAGGTAAAAAAGCCACAGATATCTATGTAAATTAACGAATTTTTAAGCTTTTGGTCACGAAAGGTTCACCTCATTGTAACAAAACTTTAACATTCGGTTGTTAGTTTGGGGATGTTTACGGAGGCGAACCGTATAGTAGATTCCTACTGTGCGGCCGCAGGAAAAGGAAAGAACACATGAAGACAGACATTTGTATCTATCGTTCTACAGTTAGTGCACTGCTTGTTGCAGTGGTCATTCTTTTTCCGGAAGGTGCAGTGTGGGCGCAGACCGCTGGCGGTACGCTCGATGCTGAACTGGGCGGCGGTCTGTGTAAGATTGTGAAGGCTCTGACCGGTCAGACGGGTCGTGCGATTGCCAGTATCGGGATTTGTATCCTGGGTATCGGTGCATTCTTCGGCAAGGTCAACTGGGGTTTAGCGATGACGGTCTCAGTGGGCGTCATGGCGATGTTCTCATCCATGAAAATTGCCAACATCTTTGCCGGAGGTACGGCGGTTACGTGTTAGTGAGAATGGCGAATTTTTCGCTGGCGGAGGCAGATATCTGCTAAACCGACAGCGGCGAATAAAGTGCGTAGTGTGTGTGGTTTAATATAAGTTGCTTAACGTTTAACAAGGAGAAAAAAATGAAAGTAGTATTCAATCAGAACCTCATTTACCGTTTGGTGGTGAGTTTAGTGTTATCGGCACTTGTGCTGATGCCAGAGATGGCCTTCGCGCAAACAGCGGGTACGGGTGACCTTGATACGGTGACTGGTGCAAAAATGTGCTTAATCGTAAAAGCCCTGACCGGTCAGACCGGCCGTGCAATCGCAACCGTGGGTATCATCATCCTCGGTATCGGTGCATTCTTCGGTAAGGTCAACTGGGGTCTTGCAATTCTCGTCGCAGTCGGCGTGATCGCGATCTTCGCAGCAGCGAGCATCGTAGGCGCTATGGGTGCTGGCGGCAGCACGTGCACATAAGAGTGCGCGTAAGTTAAAATGCAACATCAAGGCCACCTTCGGGTGGCCTTGATTGTTTCTAGCCTATTTTTATAGCGACGAACCCCCCACAATTTCTTATAATAACCGCATGGCAAAAAAGAACCGAACGAACGAACAGCGGCAGCAGGTAAGCGAGAGCGAGTTCATCCCGCTGGCCTGCCACTTCGATCCCAATACGCTCCTCACCAAGAATGGCGAGTTACTACAAACCATCAAGATCACCGGCTTCACCTACGAGAGCGTCTTTAACAACGACGGCAAGAAAACCACGCTCCGCCGTATGATACGTACGGCGATCGCCGAGAGTTTTACCTCGAACAATTATGCGCTCTGGATACACACCGTACGCCGCAAGAAAAACCTCAATGTCGGTGGGCAATATCGCCCTGGCAGTTTTGAGGAGTATGTCCACCAATCCTGGGTGAAGCGTAACGATTGGGAAAATAAATACGTCAACGAGCTCTATATCACCGTGGTACGTGAAGGGGAATCGTTCAAGCTGCACCCGGAGGAATATCCCCGCAGCTTCTTCTGGGGTGCGGAGCGCAAGAAGCGCATGAAGTTCATTGAGGAGGCCTTTGCAGAGATCAATGCGGTCGGGGATCGGATGCTGACGCGTCTACAGGAATTCGGTGCACGGCGCTTGACGATCAGCGAATACCAGGGGGTGAGTTATTCCGAACCGATGCAATTCTTCGGGAAGATCATCAATCTGGTGGAAGAAGGGATGCCAGCACCCATCAGCGATATTTCCGAAGTGATCTGCACGCGTAAAATCGCGTTTGGCCATAACCTGCTTGAAGTGAAAGGTGAGAAAGACCGGTATTTCGGTGCGATGCTGACCGTGAAAGAATACCATGAGGTCAGTTCGACCGCGATCGACCGCTTCCTGCAGCTCGACCAGGAATTCATCATCACGGAAACATTCGATTTCATCAGTAACGACCGCGCGCTCGAAAGTTATGAGAAACAAAAAGAAATAATCGCCCTTTCCAACGACAAGCGTTTTGCCAAACTTTCCGGCATGGAAGATGTGATCGGTTCCCTTCGCGGCAAACCGATCGATTTCGGTGAACACCAGATCAGTATCATGCTTTTCGATAAATCGATTGCAGGTTTAGAGGCGGAGATTCGTGGTATCTTCAAGGCATTCGGCGAGATCGGTATCGTGGCGGTGCGTGAAGACCTGATGATGGAAGATGCCTTCTGGGCACAACTTCCGGGTAACTTCCCGTTCCTGCGGCGTCTGTCGCCCATCAGTTCGAACCAGGTGGCGGGCTTCGCCTCGCTCTACAATTTCCCGGCGGGCAAGATCCAGGGTAATTACTGGGGTGCGGCGGTGGCGCTTCTTTATACCAAGGCCAAAACCCCGTATTTCTTCAATTTCCACGACGGGGATAACGGCCATACCAGTATCATCGGACCCTTCGGTGCGGGGAAAACGGTGCTGCTCAATTTCCTGACCTCCGAGGCGCGGAAATTCAACAATCGTCTGTTCTTCTTTGATCAGCAGCGTGCCTCCGAACTTTTCCTGCGTGCGATCGGTGGTGATTATAAGCGTATCATGAAACAACCGCAGAACCATGAACTCAAGATGAATCCGCTGCGGCTTCCGGACACGCCGCAAAACCGTAGCTTCCTGCGTGCCTTGCTGCTGTACATGGCGATGGACGATAGCATGCATGTTTCACCCGAAGACTCTACACGTATCCATCAAGCGGTGGACCATATTTACCTGCTCGCGGAAAACGATCGCCGCCTGGCGAACGTGTTACCAAAATTTTGGCCGGTTACGGGTGCAGGTCAATCAACACAAGCACCTTCTGCGTTCGAGAACGAACTCGCTTCTATCCAAGCGGGTGCGCGGGCGGTGCAATTACCGGATGGGTCCATCCAGCAACCGGCGTTACAAGAACTGACCACACCCGAACGTTTGGCGCAATGGTATGGAAACGGTAAATATGCCCACCTGTTCGACAACCCGACCGACGAAATGCGCTTCGATGGGTTGGTCTACGGTTTCGGCATGACGGAGATGGTGCAGGAAAAACGCCCCCTGATTCCGGTGCTATCGTACCTGCTCCACCGCATCAAGAATGCACTCGACGGCACCCCGACCATGCTGGTGCTGGACGAGGCGTGGTCATTGATTGACAATCCCGTATTCGCCCCCCACGTAACCCACTGGCTCGATGATATGCGCAAGCATAACTGCATGGTGGTTCTGGCTACCGAATCCGTGGAAGACGCGAAAAATAGCAGTATTACCAAGGTGATGATGGATAAAATGGCCACCCGCATCTTCCTGCCGAACCCGCAGGCGACCCAGGCATATAATGATGTCTTCGGTCTGTCGGATGAGGAGTTTGTGGCCCTCAAATCCATGCGGTCGGACCGTCGGGAATTCTTGCTTAAACACCACCTGGACCATGTCATCGGAACCTTGGATTTGAGCGGAATGCATGATATAATAGCAGTACTTTCCGGTTCGAAAGAAAACGTATCCGTGATGTCTACCATTATGTTGGATGTGGGTACGGAGCCGGATCGTTGGTTACCGATATTCCGTGAACGGGTGATCGCGGAAGAGAACCGTAAAAACAAGGGACACGCGGCGTGAGAGTTGGCACTTCGACGCAGGGTCCAAACCAAGAGCACGGTATGATGCGCCCGCGTGTTGCTGTCACCTTATTCCCACTGATAGTGCTGGTATTTTCATTGCTGTTCACGGCGATGCCGGAATCGGCGTCGGCCACTACCACCTATACTTATACCTGTGATGGGTTTGCCCTCCAGGACAACCACGCGGAAAGTCTCAACAACTGCGCCAGTATCATCAATAACTCCAACGGCTGGGGTATTTTTGCAGGTTCCGTCTGTGTGATACGCGCCGCGATGGCGGACTCCATGTTCCGCATGTATTGCGACCTCATGACGAAGATCAAGCCGTATTTTATTATCGGACTCACGATCTATATCATTTTCTACGCCATCGCCTTCATGTTCGATATCGGCGAGGATTCCGGTAAAAAGCCAGGGCCTACGTTTATCATACGGGTGACGAAAGTGCTTGCTATCATGGCCATCGCGTTCAAGCCGGAAGTGTTCTATTTCATGCTTTACCGCCTTATCATCTACGGGGTGCTCGATGGGGTTTCCGACCTGCTCATCAGTACCAGTTCGTGGCTCAGTTCTTCCGCCGCAACGTCGGGGATGACAGGTTCGATGGTGATCTTCAACAACCTCGATGTGGTATGGGAAACAGTGGTGGGTACCGGCTTCGTGATCGCCATGTCTGCCCTGGCGGTGGCACTGATCATCACGGGTATCGGTTCTTTCATCGGATTCATCATTTTCTCTGCCATCATCGCGACGATCATGGCGTTCTTACGTGCAGTGGTGGGATACGTCACCGCACTCGTGGCACTCACCTTCCTCCTGATGTTCACGCCACTCTTCATGACCTTGCTCCTATTCCGCCGTACCAAAGAATTGTTCGAAGGTTGGGTATCGAGCTTGGTTTCCTACACCCTGCAGCCGATCATCGTGTTGTTCTTCCTGTTCCTGGTGGGTGAAGTCCAGGACGTGAGCCGTGCGATGAAGGACGTCGCCGATAGTTTCCAAGCGGACAGTAACGGTACCTATGAGAAGAAAACCCTTTTCGTGAGTGCGAAGATGAATGCACCGAAGATCATCCCGCTCACCGGTGCGGATACGGAACCGAGCGTGGGTTCGTTCCTTGCCGGTATCGTGAACATGCTGTTTTACGGTATCGCGTTCCTGGTGCTCGATCTGGTACTTTCCTCGTTCCTGAAGATGATACCGCAGATATCGGTCACGCTCGCACAGTTCGGTGGTAGGCCGGGTGCATTGTTTGTTGTTGGTGGTGGTGGCGGCGGCGGCGGGCCGGATAAAAGCATGGGCAGCCTCATGGATATCGGTAAAGCGGCTGCAGGTTCTGGTGAGAAAAATACGGCTGCCAGTGTGCTACGACAAAAACTCTCCGATGGTCGCAGGGGTATAAGTTCGGAAGAGCGCAAAAAAATGGAAGATAAGTAGGGCTAATAAGAGCCTATACGCTACCAATCCTTTTTGTGTATGCTGACCTGCTATGGGTGCAGCCGATTCCAATCCTTCATGGGTAAACATCATCCAGCAGCAATTCGCTGCGGATCGTGAACGCTTTATTCTGTGGTTGCCGGTGTGGCTCGGAGTGGGCATCGGTAGTTATTTCTCGCTTACGAACGAGCCTTCGTTAGTCTATCCGCTGGCTGCTGGGGTATTATGCCTACTGCTTGCAGTATTTTTTCGCCGCCGCGCCTTCTATCACCGACTTTTTCTGATCTTGCTTACGATCGCCCTTGGATTTTCTGCGGCGGGTCTACGCACGCGTGCGGTGGATGCGCCCGTGATCGCATTTGCCACCAAACCCGTATGGGTGCGTGGCACGATCGACAAGATCGAGCACGTAGGGAAAGGCTACCGCATATGGCTTACGCAAGTCGATATCTGGAAATTCTCACCCGCCCATACACCGGCCGCGATCCGGCTCACGGTCCGCACCGCGGTGCCAGAAGATCTGAAGGCAGGCGATCGCATTTCCGTGAAGGCTGCGCTCTCGCCGCCGCCGGGTCCCGTACTACCCGGTGGTTATGATTACAGCATGGTGGCCTATTTCGAGCGTACGGGTGCGGTGGGTTATACGGTAACGCCGGTCGAGCGGCTCGCCGAGGCGGGTGGCGGCCTGGCGCTTTCGACCCATATCCAGCATGTGCGCCAGACCATGACCAATAAAGTGTACCGCCCACTGGAGGATGTGCCCGGTGTCATCAACGACCGCGGCAGTGTGGCGGCCTCGATGATCACGGGCGAGCGCGGTGCGATCAGTAACGCGGCGATGGAGGCGCTCCGCATCTCAGGACTTGCACATATCCTTTCCATTTCGGGCCTCCATCTGGTGCTCGTGACGGGAACGTGCTTTTTCTTGGTACGTCTGATACTGGCGGCGATACCGCCGGTTGCGCTGCGCTATCCCATCAAGAAATGGGCGGCCTTCATCTCACTGATCGTAGGGTTTCTGTATCTTTTAATCGCCGATTCACCGGTGCCGGCGGAACGCTCCTTCATCATGGTAGGTTTTTTCTTATGCGCGATCTTACTGGATCGTACGGGCACACCACTTCGCCCGGTAGCATTTGCGGCATTCCTGATTCTGTTGATGGAGCCGGAGACATTATTATCTGCAAGTTTCCAGATGTCGTTTGCTGCAGCACTCGCACTTGTCGCTGCCTATGAGAGTGTGCCGTGGCTGAAGCCTGATCGCAGAGACCGTAACAGCCTCGTCTGGCGCGGCTTCTTTTATGTGAGTGGTATTATCCTTTCTTCGCTCGTCGCGGGTGCGGCGACAGCGCCTTTTGGCATTTATCATTTCGGGCGCTATTCGGTATATGGTTTACTCTCCAATCTCGGTGCGCTTCCGGTGACGTCATTCCTGGTGATGCCGGCGGCAATGCTCGGAAGCTTGCTGATGCCTTTCGGGCTAGAGCGCTTTGCACTCATCCCGATGGGATACGGGGTCGATATCATCCTTAAAGTCTCGTATGCCGTGAGCGCGCTTCCACGTGCGAACATCCCCGTGCATTCCGGCAATCTTGCGGCTCTATTGCTCGCGGTCGCAGGGGGTTTATGGCTGTGTTTGTGGCGCGAGAACATCCGCTTCCTCGGGATACCGCTTTTGATGCTATCGTTCCTTATTTTGCCGTTCCGCGAGATGCCGGACCTCTATTTTGACCGCGGTGGAAAATTATTCGCGATGAAGGCGGGTGATGGGAAGCTCATTTTCTCCGACCGTACGAAAGCGCGGTTCAGCCGGCGCGGTTGGCAGCAGATGAATGCCGAAGAAGGGAAGTCGCGGGTGATCAAAGAACAATTCAGAAACGTCTCGATCCTCGAAGAGAACGGCATCGCGATCGCGTGTGAGGAGGCGTTCTGCGAGTACACCAAACACGGACACAAAGCGATGATCGTGCGTGCGTGGGTGCCCGACGAGCGATGCAGTGCCGCCGAGGCGGTGGTGATCCTCACCGACCTGCCGGCCTGTTCTTCCCATCCACACCGTATCACGCGGGAAATACTTGCTGAAACGGGTACCCAGGTGTGGTGGTTGGGTAAGTCGGGCATAAAAACCACTTCGGTGAGGGAAGAGCGCGGTACTCGCCGCTGGACACAGAGGCGTTAATCGATAAAAATCAGAGGCGATATGCATCGCTCCACAACTCTACGCGCCACGCTGCTTCTGGGCTTCACGGCCTTGCTATTTTTGCTGCCTTTTTCTGGCAATGCGGAAACGGAAGTGCATGCCCTTCGCTCGGGCGTAAAAGACGATATCACACGCGTGGTGATGGAGGTGAAGGATTTGGGCGAGCACCGTATCTTCCTACTGCAGAACCCTCCGCGCGTCGTCGTCGATATCCCGAACGGGTCTTTCAGCGTGCCGCAGGAACAGATAAGTAAAGCGGCGGGTGAAACGATACGGGCCGTGCGTTTCGGCAAACCCTCGCCGGAGAAACTACGCATCATCTTTGACCTCAACAACAAAGGAGAGATAGAAGGCAGTTTCGTGATCCCGCCGAAAGGCGATGGGGGGGCGCCGCGCCTGGTGGTGGATATCCGTGCAGGGACACCCCTTCCGGTGGCGGTGGAAGCAACACACGTAGCACCTAAAGAGACGCCGAAAGAAATCCCCATCGTCCCGCCGGCGAAAGAGGAATCTGCAGAGACGGATAAGCATAAAACCGTGGAACCGGTCACTATCCAGGAAGTGGAACAGGAAGAAACCCCTTCGAAGAAAGTGGCATCGTTCCCTTCCGTACAGGAACTCCAAAAAGAAAAAGAGGAAGAAGAAAAAATCCCGGAGAACGTAATCCCACAAAAGACAACCCTGCCCATCCCGAAACATCGTCCACGCTCCCTCAATACCAAGGCCACCGATGTGCCGGAGGAGATCGAGCGCGCCCAAGCGGACACGGTCAAGAATCTGATCACGGGCAATCTTGAAGAGGATGAAAGGAATAATGAGCCGAAGAAAGAATCGCGTATCGACGTGCTGCTACCCGAAAAGCTGAAGCAGAAAGGCAAACAGATCTCGAAGAAAGGGGTGCCTGCGGCGACCGTGAAACAGGCGCTTGCCCATGCGGATTACAAACCGGTGGTAGTCATCGACCCCGGGCATGGCGGTGTCGATCCGGGTGCGATCGGACGCACCGGCATATATGAAAAGCAGGTCACACTTGGCTTTGCACAGACGCTCAAGAAAGCCCTCGAGGAAGATGGTAAATACCGTGTGGTGATGACACGTACACGTGATAACTACATCACGCTGAAAGACCGTGTCGAGATCGCACGCAAAGCGAACGCCGATATCTTCATCTCGCTCCATGCCGATTCGCACCCGAACGGGAATATGCGCGGGCTTTCGGTCTATACACTTTCCGATAAGGCTTCAGACCGCGAGGCTGCCGTACTCGCGAAACATGCGAATCAGGGTGAGAAGATCGATGGGGTGGAACTCGCCGAACATAATCAGGATACGCAACGTATCCTGATCGATATGGTGCGCCGGGATACCGTGAATGCCTCGGGCCACTTTGCCGAATTGCTGGTGAACGAGATGGGGCAGGAAACCAAGCTGCTCAATAACTCCCACCGTTTTGCAGGATTTATGGTGTTGACGAGCGCGGATGTGCCTTCCGTGCTGATCGAACTGGGATATCTGTCGAATCCGCAAGAAGAGAAACTTCTTCACTCTAAATTATACAAAGAAAAGCTGATCCATGGTATGGTGGCCGCCATCAATCATTATTTTGACGGCATTTGAACACTGCCATGACGAAGAAACAGCCCAAAAAAACCAAAAAAAGTGCCCTGATGGAGGAGCTGACGCGTGAAGAGAACACGCGTAAATCCCGTCGCCGCCGCAACTGGCTGCTGGCGATCGGCGCGTTCATGCTCTGTGCGGCTGCAGGTGCGATGCTCGCGGTATGGATGATCATCACCTTCTACAGCCGCGATCTTCCGGACCATAAACAACTCGCGAAATACAACCCTTCCGTCACTACACGCCTTTATGCGGGTGATGGCCGCTTGATGGAGGAATATGCGCGCGAGAATAGGATATTCGTTCCGATCACCTCGATGCCGAAGATCGTGATCGAGGCCTTCACCTCCGCCGAAGACCAGAATTTCTATAAGCATTCCGGTATCGACTTCTTCGGCATCATGCGCGCCATGGGACAGAACCTCTATAACTATGTGCGTACGGATAAGCGCCGCCTGATCGGCGCTTCGACCATCACGCAGCAGGTGGCAAAAAACATGCTGCTCACCAACGAGAAAACCTTTGCACGCAAGATCAAGGAAGCGATCCTTGCTTACCGTATGACGCTGACCTTCAGCAAAGACCGCATCATGGAGCTCTATCTGAACGATATTTTCCTGGGGTCGGGTTCGTATGGTGTGGCTGCTGCATCGCTCAACTATTTCAACAAATCCGTCGAGGAACTGACCGTGCAGGAAGTCGCACTTCTGGCCGCACTGCCAAAAGCACCTTCTACCTATGACCCCCGCCGCAACTACGAAGCGGCGTATGGTCGCCGCAACTGGGTGATCGACCGCATGCGTGAGGATGGCCACATCACCCTCACACAAGCACGCCGTGCGAAACGCGCGCCGATCGTGCTCAGGGGTCGTGACCGCACCGAGGTGGTAAGTGCACCGTTCTTCGCGGAAGAAGTGCGCCGCCAGATCGCGAAGGAATACGGCGAGAAATCACTCTATGAAGGCGGGCTTACAGTGATGACGACCCTCGACCCGAAATTACAGGAGATCGCTGAACGTGCCATTAAAGCCGGTCTATCAGCCTATGATCGCCGTCAAGGGTTTTATCAGATCATCGCACGCATCCCGGTAAGTGATAGCTGGCTTGATGAACTAAAAACGATCGGTAAGCCGCTCGGCATGGATTATGCGACGCTTGCCGTTACCCTCGGCAGCAATGCAACAGGATATCTGATCGGCCTTGATGACGGGCGCGATGCGCAAATCCCATTCAGTTCGATGAAGTGGACTGAGAAAATCCCGAATAGCCACGGCAAGAAACGCAAAGTGGAAGAGGTGCTTAAAGTGGGCGATGTGGTGACCGTGACGCAGTCGAAAGAATCGAGCGATTTCTACGAACTGCAACAACAGCCGCAGGTGGAGGGTGCTATCGTCGCCATGGATCCGCATAACGGCCGTGTGCTCGCGATGGTCGGCGGTTACGATCACAAGAAGAGCCAATTCAACCGTGCGACACAGGCGATTCGCCAACCGGGTTCTGCATTCAAACCGTTTGTCTACACCGCGGCGCTTGAGAACAACTACACGCCTGCGAGCCTGATCAACGACGAGCCGGTGGAGTTCCTGATCCAGAAGAAAAGCGATATCAATGTCGAAGAGGGCGATAGCTCCGGTGCGGGCGAGGCAACCGAAGACGAGGTCTGGTCACCGCAGAATATCTCTGGCGATTTTTATGGTCCTACGACGCTTCGCACCGGCCTGGAGAAATCACGGAACGTGATGACGGTGCGTCTTGCGATGGCGATGGGCATTGGGAAAGTGATGGAAGTGGCGAAGCGTTTCGGTATCAACCAGAATCCACAGCGTAACCTTGCGACCGCACTCGGCGCAACCGAGACGACACTGCTCGACCTCACCAATGCCTACGCTATCATCGTAAACGGTGGGAAACGCGTGAACCCATCGCTCATCGAACGTGTGCAGGACCGAAACGGCATCACGGTGTATCGGCGCGATGACCGCGTCTGTCCAAACTGTCAGTTTGTTTCAGTCGATCAATTGCAGGATCTCAAACTCCCGAACCTCGACGACACACGCGAGCAGGTGACCGACCCGTTTACTGCCTACCAGATGGTGTCGCTCATGGAAGGGGTGGTAAAACGCGGCACCGCCACGCGCGCCCTTGAGATCGGCAAGCCGATCGCGGGGAAAACCGGTACGACCAATAACAGTATGGACACGTGGTTCGTCGGTTTCACTCCCGACCTAGTGGTAGGCGTATTCGTAGGGTACGACAAACCCTATCCGCTCGGTGAGAAAGAAACCGCAGCGACGGTCGCACTCCCGATGTTCGTCGATTTCATGAAAGAGGCACTTGCCGATAAACCGGCAACGCCGTTCCGTATTCCGCCCGGTATCCGCCTGGTGCGTATCGATGGTAAAACCGGATTCCTGCCGGGACCCGATACCCAGGCCAAAGATATCATCATCGAAGCATTCAAGCCGGGAACGGAACCGAAGATCTCCATACGCAGGAGCGAGGCATCCTCCGCACTGGTCGAGAAGAAGCCGACGGGTGATGTCGAAAAATCCAAAGAGCAGATGGAAGAACGATTACTCCGGGATACACCGGCAACACGTGGCACGGGAGGGATATACTGATATGGGCACTTTCATGAAGCGGTTGCGCTATTACGTCCCCAACGTACCGACCGGCTTTATCTTGCTTATCGGTATACTCATTGCCTACACGGGCATCACGCCGATACTTAATCCCGAATTCTATGACGATGGAGTGGATTCCAGCTGGATGTGGGTGATGTGCGAGGCATTCGTCCACCATATGAAATGGGGGAAGGATATCCTCTGGCATTACGGTCCTTTAGGGTTCCTCTACGGCAGAGGGTATAACCCGGATACCTTCCTGCTCAAGAATATCTGCTGGTTCTATATGGTCACGGTTTATGTGGCGGGTTGCTACACACTCGTGATGCGTAGCGGGGAGAGAACCACGCCGCACCTGGTCGCGATCCCGATGCTGATGCTGTTCGCCGCCATCTCGTATGAAACTGCATTCCTCTCCTTCCCGGTCTTGTTCCTGGTCTATTCTTTCTTCATGCGTGCAAGACAGTCCAAGCTTCTGCTGTACCTGCTTGTGGGTGGGATGGTGATCTCGAGTTTGACCAAGATCAGTTACATGATGCTGTCGCTCGTGATACTCCTGCTGGTCGAATCTTTCCGAATGATCTGCCTGAAAGAGCGTCCTTACTACATCGTTGCATATGTTGTGGGGTGGCTCGTGGGCTGGAAACTCTGCCACCAGGATTTCACATTGATTCCGGCCTATATACACGGTGCCATGCAACATGCCCACGGCTTTGCAGAAAGCATGCAGCTCGATATCACCGCGTCATTGCATTACCCTTTGTTCGTGGGCGGTCTCGTGATCATCTGGGCGCTGATGGCGAGCATCTGGTTTCCCCAATTCGGGAAAGAGGCGTGGGTGCCACTGCTTGGAATCGCCTACATTTTCTTTGCGGCCACCAAGATCGGCTTCATCCACAACAATAATTATCACATCTTGGAAGCAAGCGCGGTTTTCATCCTGGTTGCACTCACGACCCGCGACCTTTTCTGGGAGGATCTCTCGGAGCGCAAACAATATATCTTCATGTTCTACTGCATGGGTGTTGCGATATTCATCACCCTGATGTCGATGAGCCAGGAAGGAGCCGACGACCGGAAAGAGCTGAAAAAGATGTTCAGTGATGTGGATCCGAAAAACCCACTTTCTGGCAAATCAAACGAAGCGCATTTTAAGGAGGCACTCGAAAAGATACGGTCAGAAAATCCGCTGCCGCAAGTGAAAGGTACCTCGGATATGCTGGCCGCTTCGCAGGCAGTGCTTCTCGCGCACCATCTGGCATATAAGCCGCGACCGATCTTCCAGGGTTACCATGTCTTTACCTCGTATCTTGCCGAGAAGAACAAAGCGTTTCTTGAGAGCGACCAGGCGCCGGATAATCTCTTTTTCAAAATCAGCCAGGTGACGAAACGCTACACCTCGATCGAAGATGCCGTCTCCTGGCCGGTGATCCTTACCCATTATGACCCGCAAAAGTTCTACGGAACCGGACTTGAACACCGTGTGCTCCATCTCACCAAGCGGGATAAACCGGTTACTTATAGCTTCAAGACCATCCGTCAGGTGACGGCGAAATGGCGGGATAAAGTAGATGTACCGTCGGTCAAGAAATATGGCCTGGTGTGGGTGCGCATCCATGTAGAGCCCACGTTACTCCACCGGATAGTGACCACATTCTACCGTGCGGCGCGTGTCATGATGGAGGTGGAAACAGCGGATGGTAAAAAACAGAATGCCATACTGATGTACGGTACGCTGGAGGACGGATTCCTCATTTCGCCGGAGATCAAGACGGCAGATGATTTCAAGGCGCTTTACGGTAAAGATCCCGTACCGCCTGCACGCGATGTGGTCTCGATCTCGCTCTTCGAGAAGGGCCTAAAAATGTACGCCCATCATCTGTTCGAGCCGAAGGTGGAGTATACGTTCGAGCAGGTTGTCATCCACCGCTAGATTCGCTATAAAGAGGATATGAAAGCGGAAACCTTCCAGACCATCGAAACCATCAAGCAGTCGCTCGACCTGCTGGGGAGGTTTCTTTGATATCGATTCCGCGCGCGCGCGCCTGAACGAACTTAGTGCCATCACCGCTGATCCTGCGCTCTGGAATAACCGTGAGAGTGCACAGAAACTCCTGAAAGAACAAGACCACCTGAAATTCACCCTGGCGCGCTTTGATGCGATCGCCCGTGACCTGAACGATAACGTCAGCCTGATCGAGATGGGCGAAGCAGAGAATGATGCAAGCGTAGTGGCGGACGCTGAAAAAGGACTCAAGAAAACCGCGAAGGATGCCAAGCAGCTCGAGACCGAAGGCCTCTTCTCCGGCGAGGCGGATGCGAATAATTGTTTCATGGAGATCAACGCGGGTGCCGGTGGCACCGAGAGCTGCGACTGGGCGGCGATGCTGATGCGGATGTATCTGCGCTGGGCCGAATGGCATGGATTTTCCGCCGAGATGGTGGATGAGCATGCAGGCGAGGGGGCGGGTATCAAATCCGCCACCATCAAGGTGAGCGGTATGCATGCCTATGGTTGGGCGAAAACCGAATCGGGCGTGCATCGTCTGGTGCGTATCTCTCCCTTCGATTCCAACAAACGCCGCCATACGAGTTTTGCGAGTGTCTGGGTCTATCCGGAGATCGATGATTCCATCGAGGTCGCGATCGAGGAGAAGGACCTCCGTGTCGATACCTTCCGTGCATCGGGTGCTGGCGGTCAGCACGTCAACAAAACCGATTCTGCGATCCGTATCACCCATATCCCGACCAATATCGTCGTGCAGTGCCAGACCGGGCGTTCCCAACACCGCAACCGTGCGGATGCCTATAAAATGCTGAAAGCCCGTCTGTATGAACTCGAACTGCGCAAGCGTGAAGAGGCTGCGAATGCCATGAACGCGCAGAAGACGGATAACTCCTGGGGCAACCAGATCCGCTCGTATGTCCTGCATCCATACCAGATGGTGAAGGATTTACGCACGGGCGTCGAGACCAGTGACACCGGTGGTGTGCTGGACGGCGACCTCGATGCTTTCATGTCGGCGGCACTTGCAGAACGCGTAATCAACCGGAGGAAAGATGCTTAAACCCGAAGCACTGAAACAAGGCGACCGGATCGATGTGATCGCTCCCGGTCGCAGCGGTCCGAAAGCCGAGATCGCAGCGATCGAGCGCGTGATTACCGGGCAGGGTTTCACCGCCCGTATCCCGGCGGATATATATGGGGAGGACCTGCTCTGTTCGAACCGCGATGAAGTGCGTGCGCAACATCTGGTGCAGGCGCTTACGGCCACGGATTCCAAGGCCGTATGGTGTGCGCGTGGGGGCTATGGTGCGGCACGCATCGTCGAGATTCTCAGGGTGAATAAAAAACCAAAAACACCGAAATGGTTCATTGGGTTCAGCGATAATACCGTGCTCCATATGTTCCTGAACCAGGAATGGGGTTGGTCGACGCTCCATGCGCCGGTGCTGTTCCAGATAGCAGAGGAGAAAGTCGATGAGGTCTCGGTCGCGATGACGGTCGATGTGCTGAAAGGCGAACTGAAAGCACTCCACCATCCGCTGACCGCCATCAATGCCCACGCACACCGCAAACATACCATCACTGCACCTATCGTAGGTGGCAACCAAACACTGGTGCAATGTTCTGCCGGTACTTCGTGGCAACTCGATACGCAAAAGAAGATCGTGCTCCTCGAGGATTGCGATGAGGAATCCTACCGCGTCGACCGTGCTCTCCTACAACTCTCGCAATCCGGCATACTAGAGGGTGTGGAGGCCATTGTGTTCGGTGCATTCACCCATCCAAAGCCAGAATATGAAGCCGCAGTGATGGCGGTCTTAAAACGCTTTGCAACGGCGCAGGCGATTCCTGTGTTTCACACCGAGAATGTCGGCCATCGCAGCATGAACCATCCGGTAGTGCTGGGTGCCCCAGCGACCATCACCGCGGGTGTGGACCCGGTGTTGTCGATCACGCTATAACCATGAAGAACATCGTCATCCTCACCGGATCGGGCATTTCCGCAGAATCGGGTATTTCCACTTTCCGGGGCGGCGATGGCTTATGGGATGGCCACCGTATCGAGGATGTAGCGACGCCGGAGGCGTTTGAGCGTGATCCGGATCTCGTACAGTCTTTTTATAATACTCGCCGTGCGCAACTTGCGACCGTAAAGCCGAACCCGGCGCATGCGGCATTGGTGGCCCTTGAGAACGCATGGCAGGGCGAGTTTCTGCTCGTCACACAAAATGTGGATGATTTACATGAGCGCGCGGGCAGTAAAAAACTGATCCATATGCACGGTGAGCTCAAGAAAGCACGCTGCCTGGAGACGGGGCAGGTGTATGACTGGCAGGGTGCCCTCACGCAAGATACGGTGTGTGCCTGCTGCCAGCGCGAGGGGATGTTACGTCCCCATATCGTCTGGTTCGGGGAGATGCCGCTTGCGATGGAGCACATCTACCACGCGCTTCGGAAAGCCGATATCTTCCTTTCGATCGGCACGTCGGGGCTCGTGTACCCTGCGGCAGGATTCGTACAGGAAGTGCGGAGGAATAATCGCAATTGCCGCACGGTCGAGATCAATCTGGAGCCGACCGCGGGGCGTAGTTATTTCGCAGAATCGGTTTACGGCAAGGCAGGCGAGGTCCTGCCGGGTTTCGTACAGCAATTATTGAACGATTAGTGCGTGTCTTTTTCCGAAGCCGTTTTTGCTGCCGGTTTCTGTTTAGCTTTCGCTGTGGCTTTTGCCTTTTTGGTGGGTGCTTTTCTGGCAGATTCTGAAGCAGTGTTTTTTGCTGCCGCTTTCACAGGGGTTGTTTTGGTTTCTGCTTTGGCAGCCGCCGCCGGTGCATCTTTCGATGCTGCTTTCTTCTGTTCGCGTTTGATATCCCGCCAGCTCTTCACGTTCTCGTTATGTTCTTTGAGCGATGGCGCGAAGGCATGTCCACCGGTGCCGTCGGCCACGAAATAAAGGTCATTGGTGGAATCCGGGTTCAATACCGCTGCGATCGAAGCCTTGCCCGGATTGCAGATGGGGCCCGGGGGAAGTTTACTTACCACATAGGTGTTATAGGGCGATTTCACTTCGAGGTCTTTTTTAAGAAGTGGGCGGGAGAGTGGGCCGCGACCTTGTGTGAGTGCATAGATCACGGTCGGGTCCGATTGCAGCTTCATATCCTTGCCCAGGCGGTTGATGAAAACCGAGGCCACGTGTTTGCGCTCCGATTCGAGTGACGTTTCTTTCTCTACGATCGAAGCCAGGATGATCGCTTGTTTCTGGTTGTCGATCGGGGTCACCATATTGCGGCCTGCCCAGATCTGGCTCAGTAAGAACTCCTGTGCTTTCTGCATGCGTTTTACCAAGGTCGCACGGCTCTCGCCATAGGCAAACAGGTAGGTTTCTGGTAGTAAGGTGCCTTCCTTGATCGCAGGCACTTCGCCTTCCAGTCCTTCGGTCGCCATCAGCAGCTCCGCGATCTGGAACGATGTAAGGCCTTCTGCCACGGTGAGTTTGCGATAGTAGATGTCGCCACTGATGAGTTTCTTGAACACCTCACGCAGCGACATGCCCGGTTTGAATTCATATTCCCCGGCGCGGAGCGGATCGCGTAAGAAAAAGAGCACATGCGTTGTCTGGAAGAGACGTTCTGAGGAGATCACCCCGGCGGCTTTGAGCGCCTCCGCAGTGCCATGCACACCCGCACCCTTCTTGATGATGACCTGTTTTTGTTCTGATAGGGGTCCCGGCATATAGCCATAGGCAAAAATGCCGAAGATCAGCAGGAATACGAAGAGGGCGACACTCGCCATTACCACATTGATCGGTTTGTGATCGAACAAATGCTGTAAGAGATGGCGGATACGCTTACGACGGGGGTGATGGTTTTCCCCGCCCGACATTTACGCCGCTTTCTTGAAGATGATGGACGCGTTGGTGCCGCCGAACCCGAAGGAGTTCGAAAGTGCGGCGCGGATCACGCGCGGTTTCGCTTTATGGGGCACGAGATCGACACCCTCTGTACCTTCATCCGGATTATCCAGATTCAAGGTCGGCGGTGCCACTTGATCACGCATGGCCAGGATCGAGAAGATCGCTTCCACCGCACCGGCGGCACCGAGCAGGTGTCCGATCGAGGATTTCGTCGAGGACATGGAGATGTTCTTCACATGTTCACCGAACAGGCGTTTTACGGCTTTCAACTCGATCAGGTCGCCCATCGGCGTCGAAGTGCCGTGCGCGTTGATATAATCGATATCGCTCGGTTTCATGTTCGCATGTTTGAATGCCGCCTGCATCGCGCGGAAACCACCATCGCCTTCCGGTTCCGGAGAGGTGATGTGATAGGCGTCACCCGAAAGGCCATAACCGGCGAGTTCGGCATAAATCTTGGCCCCGCGTTTCTTCGCGTGTTCGTATTCTTCAAGCACTACGACGCCGGCACCTTCACCCATCACGAAACCATCGCGGCCTTTATCCCACGGGCGGGAGGCTTTAGAAGGCGTTTCGTTATAAGCCGTGGAAAGGGCGCGTGCGGCAGCGAAGCCTGCAACACCGGTTAAGCAAAGGGCGCATTCCGCACCACCTGCGATCATGACATCGGCATCACCGATCGAGATCAGGCGGCCGGCATCGCCGATCGCGTGGGCGCCAGTGGCACATGCGGTGACGACAGCGTGGTTCGGGCCTTTATAGCCGTGTTTGATGGAGACCTGGCCGGAAGCCAGGTTGATGAGGCTCGACGGGATGAAGAACGGGCTGACGCGGCGCGTGCCCTTTTCTTTGATGTGGAGTACGCATTCTTCGATTGCAGGAAGACCGCCGATGCCGGAACCGATCATGACACCGGTGCGGTTTTTGTCTTCTTCCGATTCAGCTTTCCAACCGGAATCGATGATCGCCTGATCCGCTGCGCCCATCGCGAAGTGTATGAAGATATCCATTTTCTTCTGGTCTTTCGGCGTCACCCACTGATCCGGGTTGAATTCGCCTTCGCCTTCACCATAAGGCACTGCACCTGCGACCTTCGCAGGCAGTTCGGAGACGTCAAAACGGGTGATGGTTTTTAAGCCCGATTCGCCGGCAATCAGCTTTTTCCACGTGGCTTCCACGCCACAAGCAAGAGGCGTTACAAGGCCAAGACCCGTTACAACAACACGTCGCATAATAATCCTTTGAAATATAAGAGCCGGCATGTACTGCCGGCCCTATCGTATCTTATCAGAAAAACGGACTAGACGTTTTCTTCGATGAATTTGATCGCGTCTTCAACGGTTGCGATCTTTTCAGCGGCGTCATCCGGAATCTCGATACCGAACTCTTCTTCGAACGCCATGACGAGCTCTACTTGATCGAGGCTGTCAGCACCCAGATCGTCGGTAAAGCTGGAATTGGTCGAAATCTTTTCCTCATCTACATCGAGGTGTTCCGCCACAATTTTTTTAACGCGTGCTTCGATATCACTCATACTAAAGAGTCCTCTGTATAGGTTTGTTAAACCCGTAACTTACGGTTCCTTGGGCGTATGTCCAGTAAAAAATGCATTATAAGCATATTTTTGTTGTAACTCATGGGATTACTACAAAAGAAAATCCCATGCTGGTGCCTGTTTTCCTGCTGTTTAAAGCAGGAAAAGCGCGGAGAGTCCAAGACCAGCCGCTGCGGGATTAGAATTTCATCGGAATGATAATGAGCGTTCTACCGCGGTTATGCAGGCGGCGCTGCATGATATACGCGGTTTCGTTGTGCAGGATCTGCGTCATGAAGTTGTCGTTATCCGAAATCAGCTTGGTCGAGAAGAAGATCACATCGCGATATTCGCGGCTGATCGTATCGGTGAGTTCGGACATTTTATCCACCACGTCGGTACCATACGAATGGTAGAAGCCGCTGGCGATCCCCTGGCTCTGGCAGAAGTTCACGTATTGTTTGAGGGTGCGCTTATTGTCGTGGCGCAGACGCGTGAGTTTGTCGAGGTCGCCCAATTCTTCCGTATCGATTTCCCCCACGCTGACGAAAAGGAAGTTGCTGAAAATATCGGTGAAGTTCTTCTGCACCCAGAGATACATCGACATACCCGTCGCATCCATCTCGCCGATCATGAACACCGCGGTCGGTTTGGAAGGATCAAGACAAGGGGCTTTCTCGGCTTTCTTGCCGGAATCCTGCAACATTACCTGTACTTCACGTTCGCGGCGGCGGATGCTTTTGAAGACTTTGAGATAGTGTGCCCGGGTCGCTTGGCCGGCAAAGATGACGAGGCCGGTGACAAGCACAGTCACCCATGCGCCGCTCATGAATTTCTCCAGGATGGTCACCACGAGGACCGTGGCACACACGATCAAGGCGAGTAGCGGGACCGTCAGCGACGTGACGAGTTTGAAGCGTTTGCTGGTCTGCCAATGGTGGCGGCAAAGGCCTGCAAGGGAAAGGGTGAAGGTGAGGAACACGTTGATAGAGTAGAGTACGACGAGGACGTGCACTTTCCCGCGCGTGATGAAAAGTGCCACGATCGCGGCAACGCCCATCAGGATGATACCGTTCTTCGTGACGAGGCGGCTCGAGAGCGCAGTGAACAAGTGCGGCATCCAGCGGTCGGCCGCCATATTGGCAAGCACTGCCGGGCCAGCGATGAAGCCGGTGTTGGCCGCAACGAAGAGTAAACCCGCCGTGAAGAGCATGGCGGTGGCGACGACATAACGCGAGATATTCATCCCGCCCAAGGTCCAATCCGCCGTGATTTTCGCAAATGCGGTGGCGTTCATCGTTTCGCCCGGAATGCCGATCACATCCCAGAGCAGATAGATAAGGATGATGCCGGTCGCCATGAAGGCAAGTGAGCCGGCGATACAGATCATCGTGCTCTTACCGGTCTTCACGCGCGGTTCGGCCATGTTCTGCATACTGTTCGAAACGGCTTCAAGACCGGTGTAGGTACCACCCCCGAGCGAGAAGGCTTTGAAGAAGAGCGCGAGTAGCGGGAACCAACCGAGTTCTTTAGCGGTGAATTTCGTTTCATATATGGCATCCGGGATGACGCTGCCGAGTTCACTCGCATGCGCGAGGATACCGGCCACGATGATCACGACATGGATGATGATAAAGCCCAGGAAGATCGGCATCAGAATCTTGATCGACTCTTTGATGCCGCGGAGATTGAGATAGGTCAGGAGTATCACCAGCAGGTATTTCGCCGGCAGGTTATAGAGCTGGAATTCGGAGGGCAGTGCGGAGAGGAGTGAGTCCACCGCACTCGCAATCGAGATCGCGATGGTGAGGACGTAATCAATGATGAGTGCCGAGCCTGCCACCAGACCGGCGTGCGGCCCGAGGAGTTTCGAGGCAACTTTATACCCACCGCCACCTTGCGGGAAGAGTTCGATCACTTGCAGGTACGCGGCTGAGATGAGGAAGACCGTGATACCGGTCGCAAAGGCGAGGAACACCGCCAGCTGCGTATGCGTGCCGAGTGCGGCGAACGCCTGCTCCGGACCGTATGCTGCAGAAGAAATACCGTCCGCCCCCAGGCCGATCCACGCAAAGAACGTGATCAGTGCCAGATGGCTGCGGGTATTTTTTGCGAAGGGGTCGAGAGGATTGCCCAGCAGGAAGCGTTTGATAGCCTGGAGTCTCATCCAGAAATCCTATGCAGTTACAGGTCTTAAAGCGATACCTGCGGGGGCGGAGACTAACCGTATGACCCTAAGAAATAAAGTAGATTATTTGTGATTATTATTAGTATTATAAATCAATAGGTTAAATACTAAATCATGATCATTCCGCCATTGACGTGGATCGTTTGGCCGGTGATATAGCGGGATTCTTCGGAAGCCAAGAAAAGCGCGGTGTTCGCGATATCTTGCGATTCGCCCATCATCCCCATCGGGATTTTGGCGTTCATGCCTTCTTTTTGCGCGTCGGTCAGAACATCCGTCATCGCGGTGCGGATGAAACCCGGCGCGATACAGTTCACGGTGATGCCGCGGCTTGCGACTTCGGCTGCGATCGACTTGCTCATGCCGATCAGGCCGGCTTTCGATGCCGCGTAGTTCGCCTGTCCCGGGTTACCCATGACACCGACGATCGAGGTGATGGTGACGATACGGCCGTAACGGCGCTTCATCATACCGCGTAAGCTCGAGCGGATGAGTGTGAAGGAAGAGGCGAGGTTGATATCGATCACGTGCATGAAATCCTCATCGCTCATGCGCATGGACAGACCGTCTTTGGTGATGCCGGCATTGCAGATGATGATATCAAGGCCGCCCATTTTCTCTTCTGCATCGGCAGCGAGTTTCGCGACCGCCACTTTATCGGCGAGGTTGCAGGGCAGGGCGAACGTACGCTCACCGAGTTGCGAAGAGAGTTCCTGCAGCTTCTCCTGACGCGTCCCGGAGAGGGAAACCGTCGCACCGGCTTGATGCAGCGTTGCGGCGATGGCACCGCCGATGCCGCCTGTTGCACCTGTTACCAGTGCTTTTTTACCGTTCAGAGAAAACATATACACCTCTCGTTATTATCGTTGGATCAAAGGTTGTTCGCGTATCGTCCGGAGTGCAGCGGCTGCACCTTTGCTACGCAGGTAGTCTATCACCCGCACCTCAAGCTCATCACAATCGTGGGTGCCAGTGGCGGCGAAGACAGGTTTCAGTACTTCCCGGTCAAGAGGGGTTTCGTTCCTGCCATCGTATGCCTTGTAAGCAGTCTCAATGGCATTTGCAAGCTCGCGTGTCATGGGTGGCGACGGTATTTCATTCGCCATGGCCTCAAGGGTTCCCAGATTATTGGTATACTCGAGCAAGGCCACGCGCATCACAATTTGATTGAGTGCGTTACGTGCCGTATGGCGATAGAAGAAATTCTCTGGATCCTCAAAACCCCAATCATGCATTTGCTGATCAATGGCACTTTGTGCCGCTGCACCTACGCCCCGCGGATCGAGGATGGTCGGCATTGAGATTGCCTACAGTGTTTCGAGAAAGGCTTCGATGTCTTCCGGACTTCCGACCGAGATCGCGTCCATGCCGGACTCCGTACGCTTGGTCAGGCCTGAGAGGACTTTGCCAGCGCCGAGTTCAACAGTGGTGTTGACGCCTTTACCGGCGAGCGTGTGGATCGATTCCCGCCAGCGCACCATGCCGCAGACCTGTTCGATCAGCAGTTTCTTGATCTCTTCCGGATCGGAGGTTTCCTGTGCGGTGACATTCGCGATGAGGGGCACGACCGGGGCATTGAGGGTGGTCTGGCTGAGCGCCTCACGCATTTTATCCGCTGCCGGTTTCATGAGAGCGGAGTGGAATGGTGCGGAGACCGCAAGCGGGAGCAGGCGTTTTGCACCATGCGCCGAAGCGATGGGGGCGGCGCGTTCGATCGCTGCGGCAGAGCCGCTGATGACCACTTGGCCCGGAGAGTTGTCGTTCGCAACCTGGCAGATGTCACCCGCCGCTGCTTCCGATGCGATTTTCTTCGCCGTGTCAAGATCGACCCCTAAGAGCACGCCCATCGAGCCTTTACCTTGCGGCACGGCATCCTGCATCGCGCGCCCGCGGATGCGGAGCAGTTTGGCAGCATCGGCAAGCGAAAGTGAACCCGCTGCCGTGAGTGCCGAATATTCGCCGAGCGAGTGGCCCGCGACATAGGAAGCGATGGCGGCCAGATTCAGTTTACCTTGACGCTCGAGCACGCGCCATACGGCAACCGAGGTCGCCATGATCGCCGCTTGTGCATTTTCAGTGAGCGTAAGCGTTTCGATCGGCCCCTCGAACATCAGCTTCGAGAGCTTCTGTTGCAGGACATCATCGACTTCCTGGAACACATCGCGTGCTTCCGGGAATGTGTCGTAGAGTTCTTTGCCCATACCGACAGTTTGGGAACCTTGACCAGGGAAAACCAATGCGCGTTTCACAAGCGTTACCTTTTCTTTAGCTGCTTCCATCATCGTGCACCCATGTCTTTGACAGGCACTTCGATACTGACCTCACCTGCTTTCTCAAACGTGAGTACAAGCGGTACCATCGCACCGGCCGTGAGTGGTTTTTTAAGGCCGGAAACCGCGATATGATTGGTTTGCGGTGTCAGTACCGTGCGTTTGCCGGCCGCGAGCTCGATATTGCCTGCATTCTTCACGAACACCTCCGTGTGATCCGCGATCGGGCTTTTTGCCGACACCAGACGGTCCTTATGCTTCGCACTATTCTTGAGCGTCATGGAGATGATGGTCGAATTCTCGCCGGTCGCGGCCGTCGGATAGGCGTAAGCCGCTTCCACTTGCACATCGCCTGCGAAAGCCGGAAGGGCAAAAAGGACGGCACCTAAAAAGCCAAGGGTCTTTTTCATAAACTTAAAGCTCCATTGAAGTGATGGTTTACTATTGGGTGATGAAAGGACGGATCTTCACGGCCATTTGGTCTGCCGGCTCGTTATGTTCGAGGTGCGCCAGATACTTGCCGTCTTTATCCATCAGGTAAAGGAAGGTGGAGTGATCCATCATGTAACCGTTCATGCCCGGTACTTCCACTTTCTTCGCGTAGACTTTGTATTCTTTCGTCACGTTGTCGATCTGCTCCTGCGTACCGGTGAGTGCGACGATGCGCGGATCGAAATTCTGCAGGTAGGTTTTGAGTGCCGCAGGCTGATCGCGCGAAGGATCGACCGTGATGAAGATCGGTACGATCTTGTCTGCATCGGCGCCGAGTACTTTCAGGGTGCCGGTGATGTTGGTCAGCGCGGTCGGGCAGATCGATGGGCAGTTCGTGAAGCCAAAGAATACGAGCAGGTACTTACCCGCGTAGGTTTTGTCGCTCACGACGGTGCCGTTCTGGTCGGTCAGTGTGAACGGGCCACCGATGGTCGGGGCTCCGTCGATCGCGACGCCTTCGGCTTGTTTTTGTCCGGTCGCCGGAGCGGCAGGTGCAGCAGCAGTCGTAGCGGAAGCGGGCGCCGTCGCAGCAGCTACAGGAGCAGCAGCCGCTTCGGAAGCCGGTACGGCCACCGGTACTGCAGCAGGAACGCTTCCTGCGGCAGAAGCGGCATCACCCACTACCACCGGTGCCGTTCCTGGCGTGGAAGGTTTGGCAGAAGGGGCGGTAGAAGGCTCGATGCCGCCTTGGGCAACAGGATCCTGAACGATGGCATGGGGTTTCGTGAAATAAAGATAGCCCGCACCTGCGGCTGCGACGATCACCAGTAACCATAATAATTTACGCATCGTACACTCCTTGTTTATATGGCATTCTTCGTTTGTGCTATGGCACGCCAGGCGATATCACGACGGCAGAAACCTTCGGGCCAGTGGATAGCATCCACGGCACTATACGCACGTTTTTGTGCTTCCGCAACGGTTGCGCCGATGGCGGTGACGCCAAGCACCCTGCCGCCGATCGCGAGTATCTTACCCGCTTCGCGTTTCGTGCCGGCATGGAAAACTTTCACCCCTTCCATCTGGTCTGCTTGGGCGATGTTTTTGATCTCGGTGTTTTTCACATACGTATCGGGATAGCCTTTCGCTGCCATCACCACGCACACGGCTGCTTTAGACGAAAGCTTCACGGTCTTGCCCTCCAGATTGCCTTTGGCACAGGCGAGCATCAACTCGACAAGATCGGATTCCAAGCGCAGCATCAGCACCTGTGTTTCCGGATCGCCGAAACGTGCGTTGAACTCGATCAGCTTCGGGCCTTTTTTGGTAAGCATCAGGCCGGCGAACAACACGCCTTTGAATGGCATGCCTTCTTTTTTCATCGCGGTGATCGCTGGCTGCATGATGGTGCGCATCACCTCTTCGTCGATGGCTTTGGTCACACACGGTGCCGGGGAATAGGTGCCCATGCCGCCGGTGTTCGGGCCGGTATCGCCGTCGCCCACGCGCTTGTGGTCCTGTGCGGAACCGAAAGCAATAGCCGTCGTGCCATCCGAGAGGGCGAAATAACTTGCCTCTTCACCGTCCAGGAATTCTTCGATCACGACGAGCTTGCCCGCATCGCCGAATTTGCCGCCGAACATCTCGTCGATAGCTTTGTAGGCCTCCGCTTTATTTTGCGCGATGATGACACCTTTACCCGCCGCTAAGCCATCGGCTTTGATGACGGTGGGGTAGCTGTTCTGTGCATCGATATATTTTTTGGCGGACGCCGCATCGGTGAAACTGTCGTACGCACCGGTCGGGAGGTTGTATTTCTTGCAGAGGTCTTTGGTGAATTTCTTGGAGCCTTCGAGTTGTGCCGCTTTCGCCGAGGGGCCGAAAACCGGAATGCCGGCGGCCTCGAGTTTATCTGCAAGCCCCGCGACCAAGGGTGCCTCAGGGCCGATCACCACGAGACCGATCGTTTCTTTCTTGCAGAACGCGATGATGCCTTCCGCATCCGTATCTTTCAGATCGACCGGTGTGCACAGCGAATGGATACCCGCATTGCCCGGCAGCGCGAAGAGCGTGCCGACCTGCTTAGACTTTTTGAGCGCGTATGCGAGCGCATGTTCGCGTCCGCCGCTACCGATCAGTAAAATATGCATAGATTCCAGTTCTTAAAGCCTAACGAAAGGCCCATTTCCCTGGTGCAGGGTATAGCCAAGTTAGGGCCGATATGCAAGTTATGTTGCAGGCTTACCCCCGTATGCTAGATTCCGCCCTATGGAAGAGCTCAGGAGGAACATACACGAATATACCGTCTCGGAGATATCCGGTGCGCTGAAACGCACGGTGGAAGAGACTTACGGCTATGTCCGCGTACGCGGTGAGATCATCGGATCGAAGCACCATAGCTCCGGCCACCTCTATATGAGCCTGAAGGATGAAGGCGCGGTTTTGGCGGCCGTGTGTTGGCGCGGGGTGGTGGGGAAACTCGCTTTCCGCCCGGAAGATGGCCTAGAGGTGGTCGCTACAGGGCGGATCACGACCTTCCCCGGCCAATCGAAATACCAGATCGTCATCGAGCAGATGGAGCCCGCCGGTGTCGGTGCCTTGATGGCACTCTTGGAGAAACGGAAGGCGATGTTCGCCGCCGAAGGCTTGTTTGCGCCAGAGCGGAAGAAGCCGATCCCGTTCCTGCCTGCGACCATCGGTGTCATCACCTCCCCTACCGGTGCGGTGATCCGCGACATCCTGCACCGTGTGCGCGACCGCTTCCCCGTGCATGTGCTGGTGTGGCCGGTGGCCGTGCAAGGTGAGGCGGCGGCAGGGCAGGTCGCGGAAGCGATCCGGGGCTTCAATGCGATGAAGGATCGCCCCGATGTGCTGATCGTCGCGCGTGGCGGCGGTTCGATGGAAGACCTCTGGGCATTCAATGAGGAGATCGTGGTGCGTGCCGCCGCGGCCAGTGAGATTCCACTCATCTCTGCCGTGGGACACGAAACCGACACGACATTGATCGACTTTGTTTCCGATCGCCGTGCACCGACGCCAACGGCAGCCGCAGAGATGGCTCTCCCCGTACGCGCAGAGCTGCAAGCCGCCGCATTCGAATTGAAATCGCGCGCCTTCAATGCGGTGATGCGCCGCCTCGAGCGCTCCGAAGAATTCGTGCGTGCGCTTTCTCGTGGGCTCATCAGCCCGAAACATATGCTCGAGACCATGGCACAGCGGTTGGATGATGCGAGCGAGCGGCTCACAACCTCGCTTCCGAAATATATCGAAGCGAAACAACAAACGCTGCGCTTGTTCGCATCGGGACTTAAACTCACGCGCCTCAGTGAACGGATGGAGGAGTGGCAGAAGAAACTTGCCGATATCCGGTTACGCCTGAGCGCACAGCTTGAGGCCACGCTCAGTGATAAGGCAAAGCAGGTGACCAACCTTTCACGCTTGCTCGACAGTTTCCATTATAAACGCGTGCTCGAACGCGGCTTTGTGCTGGTGCATGGGGCAAGCGGAGTCCTCACTACAGCAAGTGCGGTGAAATCCGGTGAACATATGGAGTTGGAATTCAAGGACGGTAAACGCGCGGTCAGGGCAGAAGGTTCATCGGTAGCGGTGATGAAGCGTGCCAAACCCAAAACGCCTTCAGGTGATCAGGGTAGCCTGCTCTGATCAACGCGGTTGATCCGGCTCTCGCGGCCAGCGGCGATGGAGCCACAACCATTGTGCGGGATATTCGCGGATCCAGTTTTCAAACTGTTGGTTTACTTCCGTCATGATCGCCACGTTATTTTTATTCGTGGTATCGAGTGCCGGTACGATCTCCACTTTGAAGTACGCGCCTTTTGTACGAATCACGCGAGCGCCTACCAGC
Organism: Pseudomonadota bacterium; assembly: GCA_010031735.1. GTDB lineage: Bacteria > Pseudomonadota > Alphaproteobacteria > Rickettsiales > RGZB01 > RGZB01. The sequence goes on from RGZB01000005.1 coordinate 49,737, forward strand.
GGGCTTCCCATCTTCAGCGCGATATCAGCCATGGCAGAGGCGGTCATTGCTTCACGGCCGAAGAACGGAATGGGAATGCCGTCATTCATCTTCTGATCGACGAGCAAACCGACATAGCCGCCTTCTTTGAGCGTGCGAAGGATATTGCGCGCACTTTCGCGCCCTTTCGCGAACAATCCGTTATGGCTGTTTTTGCGGCTTTTGCGGTAAAGCCGCTCGACAAAAGGATTGTTGGCCGGGCGGTATACGAGCGCAAGCGGCATGCCGAGTTCGTAAGCGGTTTTGGGGGCGATCTCCCAATTGCCGATGTGGCCAGAGAATACGATGCCACCTTTGCCAATCACTTTCAGTACTTCTAAATGCTCTATCCCTGTTACCTCTACACGTTCCCAGAATTTCTTGCCCGTGAGCTTGGGGATGTGCGGGAATTCCGCGACGATACGGCCGAGATTGTTCCACATCTCGAGAAGCGTAGAATTGATCTTGGCATCATCCCAATCCGGGAACGCGCGCTTGAGATTATAACGTGCGGTGTTGTTTGCACGCAGCCGCGGCCCGATCACCGTTCCCATGATAGAACCAAAATAAGAAGCGATGTCGATCGGGAGGATGCGGTACAGGTGATAGAAGACGTAGGCGAGAACGCCAATAAAGAGTTTTCGGAAACTATTTTTCGGACGCTTCATATCACTTGGACTTCTTTATCTGTTTCAGTAGAAGCGATTTAAGCGCTTTCTCGTTATCAAGTGTGAGTTCTGCTTTCACGACCTGTACCTTCGACCGGAAATGCTCCGGTAAACGTACCCAGTCCTTCTCGGTGGTGACGAGCGATGCTTCGATTGCCGTCGCCCGTGCCGTGAGAGTATGGATATCGGCGGTGGTATAGGCATGATGGTCGGCAAAATCAAGCGTGCCGTTTACCGTAAGGCCTGCCTGCATGAGTGTTTCATAAAATTTTTGCGGGCGTGCGATGCCGGCAAATGCAAAATAGCTACGCTTCTTTGCGGGCAGGGGTTTTTTCGGCGTCATCGTGCCGGAGAAGTTGGGAAGTGCCTTGAGGCGTAGGTCTTCGCTCAGTTCTTTGCGTGGTTTGCCGATCACCAGGATGGCGTGCGACCGGGCAAGCGCGCCTTTGATCTTTTCGCGTAGCGGTCCGGCAGGCAGCATGCCGTAATTACCGAAGCCGAAGCCACCATCGATGACGACGATATTCACATCGCGCGCCACCGCGAAATGCTGTAAGCCATCGTCCATGATAATGAGAGTGGCACCGTCTTTTATCGCGAGTGCAATCGCGTCTTTACGGTGTTCTGCAATGTAACACGGTGCGTGATCGGCAAGCAGGAGGGGTTCGTCGCCCACGTCCATGGCGCTATCTTTTTTGCGGTCGACCCTGTAGGGGGCGACATGCCTGCCGCCATAACCACGGCTGACGAACGCGAGCTTGGGATATTCCTTTTTGAGCAGACGGGCGATAGCGATCGCTGTGGGGGTTTTTCCGGCGCCACCGGCCGTGATATTACCGACGCAGATGATCGGTACGGGGAACGATTGCGCGGTGGTAAAGCGTTTTTTCAGCAGGAAAAAGAAATAATAGATCGGGGTCAGAGATAACATCACCTCAAAGCGGATGCCGCGACGGTTCCAGTGTTTCGGTGTTTTCATGACGTGGCCTTCAGTTGCGTGATGAAGGGACCCAGTGCTTCCATATAGTCGGCGACGACGCTTCCCTTACTCTCGACGAAATCGAGTGCGGCATTACACATCGTTTTCTGCATGGTTTTATCGGAGAGCAGGTTTGCGACCGCACCGGGAAGTGCTTCGGCATGTTCGATCTTGATGCAGGCATTCTCCGCGATCAGTTCATTGAAGATCGGCGTGAAGTGATGGATGTGCGGCCCGGTGATGAGCGCACATTCAAGACGTGCCGGCTCAAGCGGATTATGTCCGCCTTGCTCGATCAGCGAACCGCCCATGAAGACGATGTTGGACAGGCGGTAGAATAAACCCAGTTCACCGAGCGTATCGGCAAGATAGATATCGGTAGCTGCCGTGGCGACCTCGGATTTCGAACGCACGGCAATGGAGAGTGATTCCGGTGCTAATGTTTCCAAAATCTCATCCCTGCGGTTCGGATGGCGCGGCACCAGGATGGTGAGTATGTCAGGAAATTGCTTTTTGAGTGCGAGGTGCGCTTTTGCTACTGCGATCTCTTCGCCGGCATGGGTGCTTGCTGCTACCCACACCGGGCGATTACCGATCATGGTAAGCATGCTGCCGACTTCCTTCGGATCAACGGGCAGTGCCGGTGCTTCGAATTTCAGGTTGCCGACGAAACGGATATTCTTCGCGCCTAACGAAGCAAGACGTTTGCCATCTTCTTCCGTTTGCGGAAGGGTGAGGGAGAAACTCTCCAGCATCCGGTGCGCGAGCTTCTTCGCTTTCTGCCAGGTTGCGACCGATTCGACGGATAACGTGGCATTCACCTGCACGAGCGGGCACCCCGTTTTATGCGTCTCGACGATCAGGTTCGGCCATAATTCCGATTCTACCCACAGTGCCAGATCCGGCCTCCAGTGACGGAGGAAGCGGCGCACCGAATGCACTTTATCGACAGGTACATATTGATGCATGGCGCGGCGCGGCAGACGCTTTGCAAGCATTTCTGCACTCGTGACCGTACCGGTAGTGACGAGCACATGCGCTTTTGGCAGTGCTTCGGTGATCGAGCGGATGAGCGAGAGCACGGACACCGCTTCACCGACGCTGGCTGCATGCACCCAGACGAGTGCGCCTTGCGGGCGTGCTAAACCGGCATGGCCCAGACGTTCGCGGAAACGCACGGCATCTTCTTTGCCCGCCAAGCGGCGCTTCAAGAGATACAGATCGATGAAAGGACTGAGCAGACGTGTCAGCCACTGGTAGAGGTGCAGTTGCATCCTACGATGCCTTCTTCGTATCGCGGGTGTTACCGCGTTTTTCCTTGGCGGCGAACTGGCGGCGGTAGAGCCTTGCATACTCGCCGCGCCTCGCAAGCAGCTCTTTGTGTTTGCCGTGTTCGATGACGCGGCCTTCATGCATCACATAGATGATATCGGAATCCATCACGGTCGACAAACGGTGTGCGATGACCAAGGTCGTGCGGTCTTTCATCAGGTGGTCGAGCGCTTCCTGCACATGGTGCTCGGAAGCCGTATCGAGCGCCGAGGTCGCTTCGTCGAGCAGCAGGATCGGTGCGTTCTTCAGCATCGCACGTGCAATCGCGATACGTTGGCGTTGGCCACCCGAAAGCCTTACGCCGTGCTGCCCGACCATGGTGTCGTACCCTTCCGGAAGCGCCTTGATGAAATCATGTGCGGCGGCGGATTTTGCAGCGGCGATCATCGCTTCTTCAGTGGCATTATCGGTGCCGTAACAGATATTGGCGCGGATCGTATCGTCGAAGAGCATGCTCTCCTGTGCCACGATCGCGGTCGCATCGCGGAGTGAATCGAGCGTCACGTGCTTGATGTCCTGGTCGTCGATGGTGATGCGGCCGGCATCCGGATCGTAGAAACGGAGTGCGAGGTTCATGATCGTACTTTTGCCGGAGCCGGATGCGCCGACGAGTGCCACACGCTTACCTGCAGGTACACGCAGTGTGACGTTCTCGAGGGTCTTCCTCTCTGCGTTGTACGAGAAGTGTACTTTGTCGAACACGAGCGAACCTTTTTTCACTTTGAGCGCCTTTGCACCCTTCACGTTCTGGATTTCCGGACGCGTATCGAGCACGCTGTATAAACGCGAGATCGCCGTCAGGCCTTCCTGCACGTTGGCATTGAGACCCGAAAGACTTTTAAGCGGTTTATACGCCATGATGAGCGCGGCGATGAACGAGAAGAATGCGCCCGGCGTGGTGGTGCCGTGCACGACTTGCAGGCCGCCATACCAGATTACACCGGAGATCGAAAGACCGGTCAGGATTTCCATGATCGGCGGCGCTGCCGAATCGATGCGCGCTGCTTTGATGTAGAGCGAGAAGAGTTTTTCCATCACCCCCTTGGCGCGGCGGGTTTCATACCCTTCCGCGTTATAGGATTTTACGGTGCGGATACCTTGGAACGTATCATCCAGGCTTGCGGTGAAGTGTCCGAGTTCTTCTTGCGTCTTCTCTGCTACTTTGCGCATGCGTTTGCCGAGGCGCACGGTCGGGTAGATCGCCAGCGGCAGCACGGTGAAGGCGACAAGCGAAAGCGTCACGCTCTGGTAGAACATCACGCCGACCAGTGCCACGAGTGTGACGGATTCTTTGGCGAAGGTGTTCAAGAAGTTCACCACGTTCTTGCGGATCACGGTGACATCGTTCGAGAAGCGCGAGATGAGTTTACCGGAAGCATTGCCGGAGAAGAGTGCCACATCGGCATCGAGCAGGTGTTTGAAGAGCGAGATCTGCATGTCGGTCACGATACGCTGGCCGACGAATTTCATGTAGAGCGACTGGCCGTATGTCGCGAGGCCTTTGACGAGCGATGTACCAAGCACGGCAAGCGGAAGCCACACCAGCATCGACATATCACGTTCCAAGAATATCTTGTCGAGCACCGGTTGCATCATCCATGCGTTCACGGCGGTAGAGAGTGCAGCAAGCACCATGCAGATCAGTGCGAAGAGGATTTTATTCTTGTGCGCACGGATATAATCGCGCCACAAGCGCCGCACTAATACGGAAGAGGGCGTATCGGAGCGGGTGATGTGGCCGGTATTGCCGGAAGCAAGGGATAAGCGGTTCGATTCTTTGCGTGCCATGGTTTTTTGGTATGTGTGTAAAGCCGGCCGAGCATACCGCCTAATTCTGACACAGGCAAGCATTTGAAGGGTCGTCTCTATTTCACGATTCTGCGAGAATTTTGATCAGCAACGTGATGACCTCTTTCTGCCGGGGGTGGCGGATGCGCATGAAATCGCGGAGCGCATGGAGGGCATCCTTGTACGCGGCGGTCAACTCCTGGCTCGTCAGCAGACTTTCTTTTTCATAGAAGTCCGCGACCGAGGTGCCAAGCAGATGGGCAATCGCATGCAGGCGGCTTGCCGTGATGCGATTCGCGCCACGCTCGTATTTATGCAGTTGTTGGTGGGTGATGCCGAGTTTTCTCGCCAGTTCTTTGCGTGAATAACCGGCGATCACCCGCCGCTCCTCGATGCGTTTGCCGATCGCGATATCGATCGCCTCGATACTCCGCACATTGCGTTTGTGAATCTGCTCGGCAGCGGTAGGTTTTAGGGGTGTCTCTGAATCACTGAACATGGGATATGGTACTCCTTCATGCCCCTAGAGGTTGCAAGGAGAGTGCCAGTTTTCATCTCCGGCGCAAGAGGGTGGCCAGTCCTTTGATATTACAGTGCTAATCAGACGCCTGGAAATGGTGGGTGTGGGACGTCGTGGCAGATTTCCGTTCCAACCCGGTACATCGTCTCGAAACAGGACGTTTCAAGCGCAGACATCGGAGAGTTGATAAAAGCAAAAGGGTCGATTAGAAGAGATATATACATTCTTTTGGGGTATAAAACCATGCACCGTCAAATGCTCTCGTTCACCAGCCTCATCGCACTCACGATCCTGCCCGCATGTGCCTCTATGATGGAAGGTTCGACACAGGTGGTGACGATCGATACCAATCCGCGCATCCAGGGTAATTGCACGGCAACGAACGAGCGTGGCGAATGGCAGTTGCCAACCATTCCCGGCACCATCGAAGTGAAGCGTTCGAAAAGCCCGATGCGTGTACGCTGCGAAGGCATGGGCATGAAAGGCATCTATAGTGCATCTTCGCGCACGGAATCGTGGGGATATGGCAACGTAGCGACCGTAGGTCTCGGTGCGGGTGTCGATGGTGCGACAGGCGCACTGTATAAATACCCCGAAACGATCACGGTTGCGATGATGGCGGACTCTGCCGCGGCTGGGTCTACTCCGCCGATCGCGCCGATGCAGCAACAAGGATTCCAACCGGCACCGACGGCCGCTTTCGGTACGATGCCACCGTATACACCGCCGCCAGGCGTACCTGCGGGTGGGTTAGTGCCACCGCAAGGCTTGCCGCATCTGCCGAACCAACCGCCGCTGCAACCGATGGCGATGCCGCAAGGGCTACCACCGATCCCACCGCAAGCGATGCCGCCGCAGGGTTATGCGCCGCCGCCTTATCCACCGGCACAAGGCATCGCGCCGCCGCCGGGCCTGCCGATGATGGCGCATCCGCCGCAAGCGTATGCACCGCCCCCGCAACCGTATGCGCCGCAGGGAGTGCCGTCCTATCCGGCAGCACCGCAAGCCATCGGCACTTCAACAGGCGGCTTCGTACCTACGACGGTTCCGCCGGTCAATCCGAAGCAGTAGTGTAATATGATCCGTGGCCCGTACGACGCAGACCCCGTCGTACGGCAGTGATGCGACTAAGCCGCTTTTTTCTTGGCAGACTTATTCTGTATCGCGGCTTGTGCAGCAGCTAAGCGTGCGATCGGCACGCGGTACGGCGAGCAGCTCACGTAGTTGAGGCCCGTACGGTGACAGAAGTGGATCGTCGCCGGATTACCGCCATGTTCGCCGCAGATACCGAGTTTGATATCCTTGCGCGTTTTACGGCCGCGTTCCGTCGCGATCGCGACCAGTTCACCGACACCGTCTTCGTCGATGGCGACAAACGGATCTTTCTCGAAGATACCTTTCTCGACATAGGTGCCGAGGAACGATGCTGCATCATCGCGCGAAATGCCGAGCGTGGTTTGCGTAAGATCGTTCGTGCCGAAGCTGAAGAACTCTGCTTCTTCCGCGATCTCGCCCGCGCGGAGCGCCGCACGCGGCAGTTCGATCATGGTGCCCACCAAGTAATCCAGTTTCACCTTCTCGCGTTTCGAGACTTCGTCCGCGATACGGACGATCATCGCCTTCAAGGTTTTCAGTTCCTTGATATGCATGACGAGCGGGATCATCACTTCGATCACGGCCGTGTTCGGTTTTTCCTTATTCACTTTCGCCGCGGCTTCGAAAATCGCTTGCGCTTGCATCTCGTAGATTTCCGGGAAGCTGATGCCGAGTCGGCAACCGCGGTGGCCGAGCATCGGGTTCATCTCGTGCAGTTCTTGTGCGCGGTGTTTCACCGTTTCGATATCGACACCGGCTGCTTTCGCGACATCCGCGATATCCTGCGCCGTATGCGGCAGGAATTCGTGGAGCGGTGGATCCAAGAGGCGGATCGTGACCGGCAGCCCGTGCATGATCTTGAATATCTCTTCGAAGTCTTTGCGTTGGAACGGCAGCAGTTTATTGATCGCTTTTTTGCGGCCTTCCACATCTTTAGAAACGATCATCTCGCGTACTGCGATGATGCGTTCTGCGTCGAAGAACATGTGTTCGGTACGGCATAAGCCGATACCTTCGGCGCCGAATTTGCGCGCGGTCGCGGCATCAAGCGGCGTTTCCGCGTTGGTGCGGATCTTCAGTGTACGCGTATCATCCGCCCATTTCATCACCTGTTCGAAATTGCCGGTGAGCGCGGGTTGTACGGTCGGCACCAGGCCCAGCATCACTTCGCCGGTCGAACCGTTGATGGTGAGCGTGTCGCCTTGTTTCAGTTCCAGTTTGCCGATCTTGAGCGTCTTTTTGTCGTACGAGATCTGGAGATCACCCGCACCCGATACGCATGGTTTACCCATGCCGCGTGCAACGACAGCTGCGTGGGAGGTCATGCCGCCGCGCGCAGTTAAAATACCTTGCGCTGCATGCATGCCGTGGATGTCTTCCGGTGAGGTCTCGATACGCACCAGAATCACTTTTTCTTTTTTCTGCGCTTTCGCTTCCGCTTCTTCCGCCGAGAACACGATGGTGCCGGAAGCCGCACCCGGAGAGGCAGGAAGACCTTTCGCGACCACTTCTTTTTTCGCTTTCGGATCGAGTGTCGGGTGGAGAAGCTGATCGAGCGACGCCGGATCGATGCGCATCAGCGCCTCATCCTTCGTGATCAGTTTTTCTTCGACCATCTCTGCTGCGATACGGAGTGCGGCTGCCGCCGTACGTTTACCGTTACGCGTTTGTAACATCCAGAGTTTGTTGCTTTGCACGGTGAACTCGATGTCCTGCATGTCCTTGTAGTGACCTTCGAGTTTTTTATAGATATCCACCAGCTGCTGGTACACCGCGGGCATGACCTCTTCCATCGAGGGCAGCTTCGAGCCGCCGCGTTCGCGTGCCGCTTTAGTGATGGATTGCGGCGTGCGGATGCCTGCCACCACGTCTTCACCCTGTGCGTTCACCAGGTATTCACCGTAGAAGATTTTCTCGCCTGTCGAAGGGTCACGCGTGAAGGCAACGCCGGTGGCGCAATCATCACCCATGTTGCCGAACACCATCGATTGTACGTTCACCGCCGTACCCCATTCTTCCGGGATATCGTACATCTTGCGGTAGGTGATCGCGCGGTGGTTCATCCACGATTTGAACACGGCACCCACAGCACCCCACAATTGGTCTTTCACATTCTGTGGGAACGGTTTGCCGGTTTCTTCCTGCACTTTTTCTTTATAGGAATCCGAGAGTTCTTTTAAGTCGTCAGCGGTCAGTTCGGTATCGAGCTCGATACCGCGATCCTGTTTCTTCAGTTCCATCAGCTCTTCGAAATGGTAGTGATCGACATCGAGCACCACATCGGAATACATCTGGATGAAACGACGGTATGAATCATATGCGAAACGCGCGTTTCCGCTTTTCTTCGCCAGTCCCTTTACGGTCTCATCGTTGAGGCCAAGGTTCAGGATCGTGTCCATCATGCCCGGCATCGATGCACGCGCACCGGAGCGGACAGAGACAAGGAGTGGATTCGATGGGTCGCCGAAACGTGCGCCGATGGTTTTCTCGATCGCGGCGATCGCGTCGTTCACCTGTTTCTCGAGCTCTTTCGGATACTGTTTTTCGTTCTGGTAGAAATAGGTGCAAACGTCAGTCGTGATCGTAAGGCCCGGAGGAACCGGAAGTCCGAGCGCGCACATTTCCGCAAGGTTAGCGCCTTTGCCACCGAGCAGGTTCTTCATGTCGGCTTTGCCTTCTGCTTTGCCGTCACCGAAACTATATACCCATTTAGTCATATTATCCCTCGCACGTTTATGGGGGTACATCCGCCCCTCTAAAAGTTGCGCGCAACATAGCCAGAAGCCTTGTCAAAAGCAAGCGAAAACGGGTGATTTCAAGGGAGGGGGCAGAAAGTGGGGGTGGGCCTAAAAAACCCCCTTAAACGCCGACGGGGGAGGTCCGAGCCACTTGGCCCGGGCCTCCCCCGTCGTTCGTTCACATCCCTATCACTTCGACCGCATGATTACCGTCACCACGGCCACCACCGCCACCGCCACCAAACCCAGTGCCATCACCGCCTGGAGCCACTTCGGCAGCCACTGCTCGTTCGGGTCATCCAGCGCGCGCGCCGTCCGATCTTCGTCGTCCGGATACTCCTGCAGTTGCTCCAGCCGGATGTTGCCCGTCACGTCCGCCTCCGCGAAGATGTCGTCCACCGGTGCCGGGTCGATTGTCAGTTCGAACCGGCCGGCGCGGGTCGCATCGAACGGGCCCGGCTCGAGCGGGATCACTTCCGTCACGATTGGGGGCAAGGCCGGCAGAATCAGTTGGCCATCGAGCCGCGTGAGCGTGTAGTCGTGGCTGCTCAGCAGGTCTGTCGCGCCGTACCCCGGTTGACCGTCCTTGTTGGTCACCTCGAACACGAAACCATCGATCACGAGATGCACCGCACGCATAACCAGTCCTCGGAGTGTGGGGATGTCACCGGAAGCTTATGGCATTAGCTCCGGTACCTATCTAATGCCCGTCCTATGAAAGCGACGTGCAGAAGACCAAAGCAAAATCGAACTTGGGTCAAAGAATCAGCTTATAGTGTAGCAACGGAATATGACGGTTGTGTTACTGGAATAGCCATGTTTATCAATGCAATAGCAAATGCTGGCCAAGGGGTGAATCGCGTTAAGCCATTAACATTCTGTTAATTCTTTACGGTTATACTGATAACAGTTTGGCCATCGGTTTTTGTGGCTGGAGTCCGGTTTGGAATAAAATATTCATATATAACAAAGTATTGGATCTCATATGAGTAGCGGCAGCAGTTCGTTTATCACACCCCCCCACCAGCAGGGGAAGGCAATCGCGGCACTGGCCGAGAAGCTTCTCCTGATGCATCCGGAGCCACCCAAGAAAGCGGAAGCACCCGAGGGGGGCGTCAAAACCGATTACCTGGGTGTACGCCGTGATCCGGAAGAAACGGTGAGCTTACGAAAAGGCACGACGCCGAAAGATAAAGAGCATGATGTGCCGGTGGCGGGTGGGCCGAAAGCGGTGATTCACCCTACAGGCAAGGCAAAAATGCAGACACCACCGCCGAAGCCGGAAGCCTTCATCAATGCCGATCCCGTACTGAGGGCGATAGTGGATGATATACGGTATGCTGCGACGGATATCAGCCGGAGGCAAGCCGACCAATTTGATATCCATCTCGTGGCGCAACTATTCTCCGCGGTGGTGGATTACGCGCGCACCACACACCACTCCAATCCTGCCTTCAGGGATGAACTCATCGGCCTTATGTGCGATGTGTTTTCGAGCAATCTTTATACCGCGCATGTAGAGCCTGCCGGTGTGGATATCGAACGGTTCTACCGTAGGAATGAAAAAGCCGGTCCGTTGCTCGATCTCATTGCGGATATGTTCTTGGAACGCTATCTGCCCGCAGATGCAGAGGAGGCGGTTCCGTATATCCCGTTAGACCCGTTCGCCGTATGTGTGTGCCAAGTGCTTCGCGACGGGGTCAAAGATGCGGGCGAGGTGGGTGGTACGGTCCATCCGGCAGTGGAGACCATGGTGCTCGATTTCGCCCGGAGTTTCCGCGGCAGTTCGCACGCTTTTGCCGCACATCAGTTGCTCGGCATCCGAAATATGCTCGAAACCGAAGGGCTTCTGCAATCGAGGACAGGGGGCGGGCGGTCACGCGAATTATAATGAAGGAACACGCAACGAAATCCTGGGTCGTCGATCCGCTCAATGAAGTGGTCTATCACCTTTACGGCGAATCGGAGCATCAGCCGACGCGCCTGCGCCATCTGATGACGCGTGAGCCGGAAATCTCTCAACCGCTTATCATTCTGGGGCAGTCGCTGCTGAAGATCGGTGAGGAAGGTGGCGTGCTGGATTCGCGTCAACTGCTGTTGCTCTTTAACGCCGTGCTCGATGTGTATCACCAGACAGGCTCTGATCAGTCTCAGCTACTGGCGAAGTTATTTGTGGATATCGTGACGAACGGCGAGCATGATCTCGTGGTGCCGAACAAACATATCATGGCGCACACCGCATCACGCAAAGCGGCCGATGACGCGAGATACCTTATCGACGTGGCGCTTCTTACCACACGTAATAATGCTGCAGTATGCAGCAGTATGCTTAGCGGCAACAGCGAATCGGTACATGCTGTTCTAGATATCGAGAAAGAAAAGCGCGGTATTCTTGAGGAGATGCGGAAACATGCACAAACGCCAGAGGGTCGGAGCGAATTGTTGATACCGTATGATGAACGTCGCTGGGCCATGACGATGATGCTCAATAACAGCCTGAACCGTATCAGTGAACATGGGGGCGTTTTGAATGAAACGGTCTTCCAGATAATGGCGGCTTATTCGACGCGCCTTCGATCAAGCGGCCATGAGGATGGCTCGCGGCAGATGGATTTAGTGTATAGGGAGTTGGTGCGCCAAGACCTCATCATCACGCCCTCCGTCAGTTCGCACGGCCGCGTGTATCCGCGCACCTAACCCTTAGCCTTCGATTTTGGAGAAGTCAGCGATCTCGTCCACGAGCTCGCGAATCTGTGCAAGCAGCATCAGGCGGTTACGGCGGAGGTCCGGACGTTCTGCATTCACCGTCACGCGTTCGAAGAAACTATCGATCGGCTTACGGAGCGACGCCAAAAGCGCCATCGCCGATTCGAATTTTTCTTCCTTAAGTGCTTTCTTGATATCCGATTTGACTTCATGCAGTGCATCGAACAATGCTTTTTCGGCTTCTTCTTCCAGCAACGTTTTGGAAGGCACGCCCTTGTAGGTCGATTTGTCTTTCTTCTCTTCGATCGAGACGATGTTCACCGCGCGGCGATAACCCGCAAGCAGGTTCGCACCATCGTCACTCCCGAGGAAACGGTCGAGGGAGGCCACGCGGCGCGTCAAGCGCAGCAGATCATCCTCGTTACCCGCACCGAACACGGCGGAGATGAGGTCGTGGCGCACGCCTTTACCTTTGAGTAACGCCTTCAAACGGTCGATGAAGAATTCGAGGAGTTCGCCCGTCACCGCATGTTCATCGACCCGCGAGGTAAGCGGGGAGACGATTTTCTTCAGTAAGCCACCACCACCGGATTCTTCTTTGTCAGATGATGCAAGTTTATCCGTATCATGGCGAGAGAGGGCGTTCTCGAACGCGAGTTTGAGCGGAACGGAAAGGCCGTTCTCCAAGATGATGCGGATGACACCGAGTGCCGCACGGCGCAGTGCGAACGGGTCTTTCGAGCCGGTCGGTTTCTCGCCGGCTGCGAACATGCCGGTCAAGGTATCGAGTTTATCCGCGAGTGCAACGGCGATCGAGAGCGGTTGGCTCGGCACGGAATCATCGGGACCGAGTGGAGAATAATGGTCGCGGATCGCGAGCGCTACCGCTTCGTCTTCGCCTTGTTCTTTTGCGTAATAGTAACCCATGATGCCTTGCAGTTCCGGGAACTCGCCCACCATGCCGGTAGCGAGATCCGATTTGCAGAGTTCGGCGGCGCGTTCGGTCTGTGTCAGGTTCGCATGCGGTATCCACACGCACAAGAACTGCGCGAGATGTTCGATACGCACGACTTTTTCGGCGACGGTGCCGAGTTTCGCATGGAATACGATGCGCTTTAAATCATCGAAGCGGTCTTCGAGTTTGCGTTTCTTATCCTGTTCCCAGAAGAAAATGCCATCCGAGAGACGGGCGCGGAGTACGCGTTGGTTGCCTTCGACGATCGCGGCACCTTTATCGTCGGTCAGCATGTTGGAGATGACGATGAAAAAGGGTGCGAGTTCGCCGCTGGCGCGATTGGCGCAGAAATATTTCTGGTGTGAACGGATGGAAGTCACCAGCACTTCCGGCGGCAAGTGCAGGAATTTCGGATCGATGCTGCCGACCAAGGCCTCCGGCCATTCGACCAGACCGGCGACCTCTTCCAGCAGGCCATCGTCACGCCGCACATGCACATTATACGATTCGGCGAGTTTGGTCGCTTTCTCGACGATGAGATTCTTGCGGCCTTCTGTCTCGAGTACGACAAAACGCTTCTTCAGTTCGTCTTTGTATTGTTTGAAATCAACGATCTTGAAGGGATCGGGTGCAAGGAAGCGATGGCCAAACGAGGTATCGTTCGATACCAGGTGGCCAAATTTGAATTTGAGTACCTCACCCGCGAACACGCAGGAAAT
>RGZB01000041.1 GCA_010031735.1 Pseudomonadota bacterium
TCATGGATGCTTTTGCGTTCGTCGTTGCTGAGCTTACCCTTTTTCGTGAGCAGTTCGGATGATACCCCTAGCTTACCGATATTCATCAGTTTACCCGCGGTCTCGGTCGTATCGGCCGTCGTCGCATCGAGGTGCATCTCTTCTGCCACGCCCCGGGCTAAACGCGCCACTTTGGCGGAGTGGTTCTTGGCATACGGATCACGGCGATCCACCGCCGTTACCAGCGCATCGACGATTTGCTGCAGGGTGCGTTCGCGCTTCTCACGCTCTTTCACCACATCGCTTACATCTTGCTCTACGATCAGCACACCCGGCGTATCCTTATGGCTGATAACGCTTGGCACGCTCTTGATTGGGATATGGCGCGACTGCATGTATTTGCCATCGAATTGGTGGACCGCCGCAACAGCATCGAATTTCTTGAGCGCAATCTCGTTCTGGATTTTATAGACATTCGCTTTCGCCGGCCCGAGCACACTCTCGAGTGTCTTACCACTCATGTCCTTCACGTTCACACCTGCACGCACTGCTGCTTCCTGGTTCGAGAAACAGTAGCGGTCTTCGTTATCCAGGATATACATCGCATCGGGCTGGTTATCGGTCACTAAACGCAGCAGCTGCTCTTCGCTTTTGAACTCTTCAGAAAGCGTTCGGTACCTCTCCGCCTGCTCGGCATATTTCTGCGAGGTGCCGTGTTTCCATGCGGCAACGATCAGCATCACTACCACTAAGCTTGCAAGCGCAAAGAACAGGATGATACGCGTACGGCGTGATCCGCTTTCGGCGAGTGCCAGATCCGCATCCACTTTATGCAGTAGTACCCATGGCGTCCCGGCAACCGGGCGGCCGGTGACAAGCACCTGTTTGCCGCGATAATCGCTTTTGATCCCGAAGGCGCCGATTTTATCGATGGCGAACACGGCCTCCAAGTTCGGCGTATTCGCATCCATCTGGCGCTTCATCGGTTCGGTACCATCGAGCTGCGGCGAAACATATTCCACTACGTTCTGGCTACGCCGCACCAGTAGACTTTCTGAAGTTTCCGGGGAGTTCGCTGGTGGTTTCAGCAAGCTGAAGAGGTCGGATACTTCGCGTACACCGACCACCACCCCCACTTGCGAACCCGGATCGTTATCGCCCTGAATCGCAAAGACCGGGACCAAAAATGCCATCACCGCTTCGCCGCTTGCTGCCGTGTAGATATCAAGCATCGCGCGCTGCCCGCGTGGCGTATTCTTCACGAAATCCTTGAGGGGACCTTCCATCGGTGGCATGCCGCGGGTAGCAACCAGCGTCTTACCGTCGTTATCGAGAAGCGCCATGCCCGAATAGCCAAGCGGATTGACATTCGCATTGATCTCAGAGGAAGCGCGCGGCTTCAAGAAACCATTCTTATCTGCCGTTACGGTCAGTAGATTACGAAGGAAGGTTGCTTCCGCACCATCCGATTTATCGGACTTGCCATTGGTTCCATCGGCAAGTGTCGTCATGTAAAGCTGCAGACTTGCGTTGTCCGCAAGCGCAGAAAGTGCGCCATATTGGCGATCGAGCCAGCTATCGATTGCCGAGAGTTGCCCTTCGATCACGATACCCATACGCGCCTGCCAGGACTGCAACGCGCGGTCACGCTCACTGCCGGCCACACCCCACGTGATGACTGCCCCAAGAAGTATCGCAGCCGCCACCAGCAATACAACGATGACAGCCTTCGTACTGAAGTATACTTCTATAAAGGATTTGCTTTCCGTCTCGCGCTCGGCAGTCTGTTTCGGCATGGTTCCACACGTGATAAAAAAGTTGCCCCTGAAATTACATAGGGCTTTTCTATTGATTAATCAAATGCTAATCCTGAGGCATGGACAAACGCCCCACTCCGTTTTCAAACACCGCAGGCCGTATCATCTGCGCATGGGTGTGTATACTGTGCTTTCTCCTGATTGCCAATCCTCTCTATGCCGCACGCCTCTTCGGCAGTTCGGAAGAACGACATGAAAATCTGAAATCCTTCCCGAAATGGACGGGCGTGCTCGACCGCTATTTCAGCGACCGCAAACTCGAGGATAAGCCTTGCAGCGAGACCAAGTTCAATCAATGCCATCTGCAAGAGTGGAAAGCATTCCTTAAAACACTCGAGGGCAAAGATATCATGGTGCAGATGCGTGAGGTGAACAGCTATATGAACGCGCATGCTTACGTGATCGATCCGGTGAACTGGGGCGTGCCGGATTATTGGGCATCGCCCAAGCAATTCCTGATCAAGGATGGCGACTGCGAAGACTATGCGATCGCGAAGTACATGTCGCTCCGCGCACTAGGCTTCCCCCCTAGCAAAATGCGTATCGTGGTGTTGAACGATATGAACCTCAATGCACTCCATGCCATACTCGCCGTTTATATCAACGACGATATCTACATTCTGGATAACCAGATCAAGCAAGTGACCCCTTCAAGGCGTATTGTACATTATAAACCGGTGTATTCGATCAACGAAGACTACTGGTGGAGACACAAGAATTAGTATATATATCAATATAATAAAATTAGCCATCCACAGACTTTATTTACCCTGATTTTCGTGTGGATTGATTTGCAAATTGTATGCCAATCCATACGACACTGATGCAAATAAAGTTTTTTATTCCGGTGAAAGCGTCATCTTATTTTCATATAGTAATAGGTGGAACAGATATCCAAACTCTCACCCCGACCGGAAAGGAAACATGGCTATGTCTACACAAGCACATCTTGATTCTCTATACGAACGGCATGCGAAACTGGAAGAAGAATTGAATCACGCATATTTCCATCATCAAGATGAGCGGGCGCAGACGATTAAAAAGCAGAAACTGAGAGTGAAAGACGAAATCAACCGAATGCTCCATGTCAGCGCGCAACAATCGCTGCAAAGGCGACAGGCCGCGTAACATAAGGCGCTTAAAGTAACCACACACTACGTTAAGCAAGGAAAAGGGAGGCAAAACGCCTCCCTTTTTCATTTTGTCAGATTCTTATCACTTATGAGGTTGGGGGTAGCAGCGGCGGCTCGATCTTCGGAGTGTCTTTCGCGACCTTACCAAGATCCTCCGCAATGACTGCCCTCGCAGTGATCGCGGGCGGAAGTGCAAGTAATGGCGGTTTTTCGGTAGGACGCTTGCCAAGCAGGCCCGGCAGCACGGCAGCTATCAGTTCTTGTGGACTCATACCCATCTCATCCATTTTTACAATCAGGTCCTTCATACGTTCTTTCACGGGCAGACCGGCCACATCCTTACTGGTTTCTCCCAGCATATCGAGGGCACGCGCAATATTGCTCTTCACCCTGTTATCGACACGATGCGTCTTGGCGAACTCCAGCATCACCAGCATGAGTGCAGTAAGCCCACCGACATCTTCAGGAGCAAGCGGATCGCGCTGCTCGGTCGCTTTGCTCCATGCCATCGCGAACTCATATACCGTAGGGTCCGCCACGCGTACCGAGGAAGCCAAATGCGTCTTCTCTACTTCCGCAGGGGCTTTGTATTCATACTTCGCTTCGAACAGCGCTTTTAGATCTTCTGGATTGATCACACCCTTATAGAAACCATCTGCAACCGCAATCACGGTATTCTGGTTAATCTTCGGACCGTAACCATTGCGCAAGCGTTCAAAATGCAGCCTTACCTGCGTCATCGCATATTCGCGCATTTCATCTTTGAACTCACGAAGGCGTGTAACCACTAAGAAAGTCGGTTGCTGCGCCGCTTCGCTAATGGCTGTATCTTGGCTCGTCACATGGCGCAGCATGTGATCGATCTCCACTTGTAGGATATGGCGTGTGTCGCGTTTGAAATCACCAAGCTTCTCGAGCGCATCGTGTTTACGCTCCTGCATAGCTTCTTCCATCTGCCGTGTAAGTATTTGCGAAGTGAAGAGTGCGCAACAGACCGCAGGCCATGAAATAGGATCTTCCGCTTCAGAAAACATTATTTTGCCTTTTGGCGACGGCAGTGCCTCTTTTACCCAATCCACGACTTGTCCCGCTGCATCAATGGAAGGTTGGACAGCAAGTGCCAATTTTAAAATACGTGTGACTTCATCTTCGAGGTCGCGGGCATTGATTCTTTCTTTATCCTCTTCAACGAGCGGCCGGCGCTCGTCCGCAGCCTTAACCTTCGGTGCCACTTTACGCAGCTCTACTTCCCTTAAAGCGATAAGACCCGCTTGAAGCAGTTGCCACTTGCCCCTTTCCTCTTTGCCATCGTCATTACCTTCAAGGGCTTCGATACGAGCTTCCATCATCGCGATCGTATCGGTCAGTATCTGTAACTCCTCCTCACGCTTCGAAAGCTGAGAGCGGTGAATGGCATCCTGCGATCTATCTTCTGCAACCGGTGGCTTCGGCGTAGGCGTTTTCTTCTTGGCTGTTTTGGCAGCAAGTTTTTCTTCAAGCGCTGCGCCGATAAGCCTTGCTATGGCCTCATTGATAGTAACCCCTTCATCTGGAGCTACCACTTCATCTAATTTACCCGCAAAATAGGCGGCGAAATCAGTAATGAAACCTTTTGCGCCCGCGGTCAGTTTTTGATGGTGCACAAACGCAGGATGTTCCCTGCAGAATTCATAGAATCCTTTATTCTTTGCAAGTTCAGGCGCACCCGCACCCGGGATTAAACTCTGCGTATGGTGAAGCCAAACGCTGTACGGCATGAGTACACGGATATCCAGCTTGTCACCCATCTGCTCTGCCAGCTCAAAGGCCTGCTCATAGCACCGGTTACCACCATCGGGTCCTATGATGATCTTGAGTATCTTTTTCGGTGCGGTTTCTGTAGACAAAATCCTACCCTTAAGGAATGGTTTCCTGAGTTTCCATAATAGTAACGGTAAAACGTTAATATTTCCTTAACGTACAGATAGGTAGCGTATTAGTAGATCATGGTGCCGGCACCTTCAGAGGTGAAGACCTCAAGAAGGGTGACATGCGACTGGCGGCCATCCAGGATATGAGCGGCTTCCACGCTGGAACGCACTGCATCGATACAGGTCTCGACCTTCGGGATCATACCACCCGAAATCGTACCGTCTTTCATGCGCTCTTCCGCTTCTTTGATCGACATCTTGCCGATCAGCTTCTTGTTCTTATCGAGCACACCCGGAACATCCGTCAGCATGATAAGTTTACGTGCCGCTAAGGCCGACGCGATCGCCCCTGCCGCCGTATCTGCATTGATGTTATACGTTTCGCCGTTATCGCCCTTACCGATCGGCGCAATCACGGGGATGATGTCCGATTCTTCGAATACGACCAAGATGTTCGGATTCACGCGTACAGGCTCACCTACGAAACCAAGGTCGAGGATCTTTTCGATATTCGAATCCGGGTCGCGCTGCGTGCGGCGGAGCTTACGTGCTTCGATCAGCGCACTGTCTTTACCGGAAAGACCAACGGCCATACCGCCTGCTTCCTGGATATCCATCACAATCTGTTTGTTGATGGAGCCACAAAGTACCATCTCCACGATCTCGACGGTTGCTTTATCCGTGACCCTGAGGCCATCCACGAACGAGCTTTTGATCTTGAGCTTCTCAAGCATCTTGCCGATCTGCGGACCGCCACCATGGACGACCACCGGGTTGATGCCGACTTGTTTTAAGAGCACGACATCACGCGCGAAGGATTTGGAGAGCGCATCATCGCCCATCGCATGGCCGCCGTATTTGATGACGAAGGTCTCACCAGCAAACTGGCGCATATATGGAAGCGCCTCCGCGAGCGTTTGTACTTTGCTCCGGTTGTCTATGCTGATGCCGTCTTTTTCGTTCTTCACCATCGTGTTTTCCTCTATACCACCACGGCCATTGCCTGCCGGAGTGAAAGTATCCCTATATTATCTTTGGAACTGGTTGGCAATAGTTCAGGATGCATGGCCGGATGATTTTCTGCCTCTGCCGCTATTTTGCGCACGAGTGCATCAAGCTCTGCCTTCGAGGTTTTATCGGTTTTCGTGAGCACAATCTGGTAGGAAAGCGCGATATCATCCAGAAGCGACATCACCTCGATATCGTTCTCCTTAAGCCCGTGGCGCGAATCGATGAGCAGGAACACACGGCGCAGATTCGGGCGGCCACGGAGATAACGGAAGATGAGCCCTGTCCAGCCTTCCACCTCTTTCTTGGAGGCTTTGGCGTAACCATAGCCTGGAAGATCGACGATCATCAGCTGGTTCGCAAGCAGGAAGAAGTTCAGCTGGCGCGTATGGCCTGGTTTTGAAGAAGTTTTCGCCAGCGTGCTACGTCCTGTCACTGCATTCACCAAGCTCGATTTACCCACGTTGGAACGGCCAACGAAAGCGATTTCTGACTGAATCGGCGGTGGTAGATGTTCGACATCCGATGCGCTTTTGATGAACTCGCAGGGCTTGGCGAACAACCGTGAGACTTCGCCTGATTTTATCTGCTGCTCATCCATCTGGCCTACGATACCTTCTTCAGTTGCTGGCGCTTCAACCCGCCCGCGATCAAACGCTGCTGGATGATGGAGAGAATATTGCTCCACGTCCAATAAATCACGAGACCCGCCGGGAAGGACGAGAAGATGAAAACCATAATGAACGGCATCATACGCATCACACTCGCCTGCACCTGATCGGTCGGCGGTGGGTTCAGGCGTTGTTGGATATACATGGTGATACCCATCATGAGCGGCCATGCACCGATCGTGAGTGCTGCCGGTGTGCTGAACGGAAGCAAGCCGAACAGGTTGAGCACACTCGTCGGATCGGGTGCTGACATATCATGGATCCAACCATAGAACGGCGTATGTCGCATCTCGATCGTGACGAACAGCACTTTATAGAGCGCGAAGAAGATCGGAATCTGGATCAGGATCGGTAAGCAACCGGAAAGCGGGCTGATCTTGTTACGTTTATAGAAATCCATCAGCTCCTGGTTCATACGGACACGGTCGTCCTTGAAGTTCTCACGCATACGGAGAATTTCCGGCTGATAGGCCTTCAGTTGGTTCATCGAACGGTAACCTTTGTTCGCGACCGGGAACATAATGCCTTTGATCGTGATCGTAAGCAGCAGGATCGCGATACCAAAGCTGCCGACCAGGCCGAAATAGAAGTTCAGCAGATGGAAGAACGGCTTGGTGATGAAATAGAGCCAACCGAAATCCACTGCACGGTCAAAATGCGTGATGCCTAAGCTTTTTGCGTAGCCTTCCAGGATGCCGACTTTCTTGGCACCGGCATAGAAGTGGTTCACCACATCCACATTGCCGCCTGGTGCCACTTGTACCGGAGTACCCGTAAAATCGACTTGGAAGCGCGGGATGTCGTTCTTGACGTTGTGGCTGAAGCGCGCATCGTAGGTTTCACCCGACGGTGGGATAAGCGCGGTCAGCCAATATTTATCACCGATGCCGATCCAACCTTTCACGCCTGGGAAATCATACTTCTCTTTTTCTTCGGTCAGATGCGCATAGGTCACCTCATGGAGCACGCCATCCAAGACACCTACAGCACCTTCATGCGAGATATAGTAAGGTTTGAATGTACCGCGCGTACGGTTGATGAGGCCATAGGGAGAAAGGCTCACTGCACTTGCACCGTGGTTCTCGACCGATTGTGTGATCGTGAACATGTAGTGTTCATCGAGCGCTATATTTACCACGAAACGCAGACCCTGCGGGCTATCCCAAGTAAGCTTCACCGGCTTACCGACGCTGAGGGTCGTGCCTTCACTTTTCCATACCGTATTGCTATCCGGCACGGCGATGCCCTCTTTATTCGCGATCCAGCCGAACTCGGCGAAATAAACCTGTTTGGTTGCCGACGGGGCAAGCAATACGACTTCCGGGCTTTTCGGATCGACCGTTTCATGGAACTGCGCGAGCGTCAGGTCGTCGAAACGTGCACCCTTCAGATTGATCGAGCCGTGTACGAAATCCGATGCGATCTTCACACGGCCGCCTTCTTGCAGCGCGTTTTCGCGTGTCTTGAACTTATTCGCCTCTTCAACCTGCTTCAGTACTTGCTGCTGCTTCAATGTCTGTTGTTTCAGCGTGATAGCATGTTCTTGCTGCTCACGCTTCGGCCCCTGCACGAAATACTGCCAGCTGAAAAGTACCAGCATGGAGAGCGTGACGGCGAGAATAAGACTGCGGAGTTCAGACATAGTGTTCCTGTAAACCTTGGATAAGTGGAGTCGTTATAACGCAAATTGCGGGAATGTTTAGCGTTTTTTACGCTTTACCCTGTTTTTCTTGCACCGCTGGCACTGGATCAAACCCTGAACCACCCCACGGATGGCAGCGGCAGAGACGCTTGGCAGCAAGCATGCTGCCCTGGATACTGCCATGCGTACGGATCGCTTCTTCCGCGTAAGCCGAGCAGCTCGGTTCGAACCGGCAGGCCGCCCCGAACCATGGGGAGAGCAGCCATTGATAGAGTTTGATGAAGAAACGGAGCAGGTGGCGCATCTAGAACCCCAGCATGGTGTGGACTTTGGCGAGGGTATAGTTCAGGTCGCGTACGATGGTTTCAAAAGGCGCATCCATGGCATTATTGCGCCCCACCAGCACATAATCGACACCCGGCTTACCCTGCTCTTTCAATACGGCACCGATCGCGGAACGAAAACGGCGTTTGATGCGGTTTCTTACCACGGCATTACCGACTTTACCGCTGACCGTGATACCAAAACGGACGGCAGGCGGGATGCGATCCGACTTCAGTGCTTGGAGAATGAGTGTGTGTGAGCGTGCGTGCGAACCCTTCTTGGAGAGTGCAACGAACTCGTCTCTTTTCTTCAGTGTAATGAGTGTAACCCCGGACATAGGCTGCCTCGGGCTTAAAGTGGAACTAGGCAGAGAGGCGCTTACGGCCTTTTGCACGACGGCTGGAGAGCACGCGGCGGCCACCGACGGTTGCCATACGCGCACGGAAACCATGACGGCGTTTACGAACCAATTTGCTCGGCTGATACGTACGTTTCATGGTAATCCTCTTAAAGTAAATAACACTGTTTGTGGGCTTCCCTCAAAGCGGGAAGGAGTGGCTTTATAGGCTATAAACACCCCCCAAGTCAACGGTTTTTACAGCCAAAATGACCCCTTGCGGGTTTATGTAGCTTTTTACCGAGTTTTTCTGTATATATTTTCGTAGGTTAGAAAGAATATGCATGTTTGAATCCTTACGCCGATTTGCGCTGATCGCCCTGGTAATCGTATTACCAGCCTCGCTCTTTTTCGGCTATTTCATGCGCTCTACCATCGAAAACGATATACTGATGAAGACGGTCGAAAACCAGAACGCGGGCATCGCTTACGGCTTCCGCGCCGCCGTATGGAACCGCTATGCCCCTTCCCTGCGTCTACTTCCCTGTAAACAGCAACCTTGCCCGGATACCACCCAGTTTTATGCGGCCCTCCAGCAAGAGATCACCTCCTATTTCGAGAAACTGCCGCTCCTTCGCTACAATATCTACCACGCGGGCGGTGAGAAGCTGATCACGAATGAACAATTCTCTGCTGATGCGACACTCGATAAAGAGAGCGAACTTGCGTTCTTATCCGCGCAATACGGCCAGCCGAAAAGCGTGATGCTGCTTAACTTCAATATCAAGGGTGAATCGCGCAATGTCATCCGTTCCTTCATCCCCATCTATTCCGCTTCGCCGGAAAGTCAGGGTAAGGTGGAAGGTGTGGTCGAACTCATTTTCGACATCACACCGCTATGGCGCCATCCGGGCCTATACCAATTCCTGTTCCTGACCCTGATGGTCGGTATGTTCGTCGGCCTGTTCGCGATGGTATTCTTCATCTCCAGACGTGCAGAGGCCTTAATTACTCGCCAGCATGAGATGACGCTCGAACTCACCACGGCAAAAGCGAGTGCCGAACAAGAGAATATGGAGAAATCCAAATTCCTGGCAAACGTCAGTCATGAACTGCGTACACCACTCAATGCCATCATCGGCTTCTCCGAAATCCTGAAAGATGAAGTGATGGGACCGCTCGGTAACGAACAATATAAAGACTATGTCCGCGACATCCACGGTTCGGGCGTACATCTCTTAAGCTTGATCAACGACATCCTCGACTTCTCGAAAGCGAATGCTGGCAAACTCGAGGTCGAATTCTCTGATACCGATATCACGAAAGTATTAAAAGGCAGCGTAAGGCTGATCACCCCGCGGGCGAACGAGGCGCAGGTACAGCTCGTGGAAGAACTGCCAAAAGACCATATCGTACTATCGACCGATGCGAAGCGCCTGAAACAGGTGGTGCTGAACCTACTCTCCAACTCCGTAAAGTTCACCCCGCAAGGCGGCAAGGTAACCCTCACCGCCGAGCATTTGGTGGCAGAGAAACAGGTGATTATCCGTGTGCGTGATACCGGTGTCGGCATCGCGCCAAAAGATATCGCTAAAGTAATGGCCACCTTCGGGCAGGTTGAAAATAAACTCTCCCGCCGTTATGAAGGTACGGGCCTAGGCCTACCGCTTTCCAAGAAACTGGTGGAACTGATGGGCGGCACATTCGATATACAGAGTAAGGAAGGTTCCGGTACCGTGGTAAGCATCATCCTGCCGACGACCAAACCCGCACAGGCGAAAAAATGAGAAGGAAGAACATAAGCGACATTAAGGCGATGAAAGGCAACACACCGATCGTGTGTTTAACCGCCTATACCGCACTCTCCGCACGGCTGATGGATCCGCATGTCGATATCCTGCTCGTCGGCGATTCGCTTGGCATGGTGCTGTATGGGTTTGAGAGTACGCTTCCTGTTACCCTAGAGATGATGAAAGCACATGGCGCTGCCGTGGTGCGTGGCTCGAAGCAGGCCTTGGTCGTGGTCGATCTACCGTTCGGTAGTTACCAGGCCTCGAAGGTGCATGCCTTCCAGGCCGCCTCTGAAGTGATGGCTGCTACGGGTGCCGGTGCCGTGAAACTCGAAGGCGGTGTCGAGATGGCCGATACGGTAATGCATTTAACCGAGCGCGGTATTCCTGTCGTGGGTCATGTCGGTCTGCAACCGCAATCCGTCCACCGGCACGGTGGTTACCGCGTGCAGGGTAAAGATACCGATACCGCAAGACGTATCCTCGCTGATGCGAAAGCGATTGCCTCTGCCGGCGCTTTTGCCCTCGTGCTCGAGCATATCCCCCCGGCGCTCGGCACACAGATCACGAAAGCGGTAAACATCCCCACCATCGGCATCGGTGCGGGCGCATGCGACGGACAGGTGCTCGTATCCGAAGATATGTCTGGCTTTGTCAGCAACCCGCCAAGCTTCGTCAAACAATATGCGAATCTCGGCGACGCTTTAAGCAAAGCGGCAAAGCACTATGCGGCCGATGTGCGCGCGGGCAAATTCCCTAAAGCGTAATTAACGGGACTTCGATTCCTTCGTTTTACGGAACGCGGTCGGCGATAAACCCGTCGCCTCCTTAAAGACGCGGTTGAATGACGCGATACTGGCAAAACCCGTATCATAGGAAATCACCGTTACCGGATGGCTGGTTTCTTTCAGCAGCTTCTTCGCTTGCCCAAGGCGGTATTCATTCATCACTTCACTGAAACTTTTCTTATAACTCTCATTGATGGCTTTTGAGAGTTGGTGTTCCGTGACACCGAGTTTCTCCGCCATCTTCTTACGGTTGAAACCCTGCTTCGTATAAGGCTTCTCCTGCTCCATCATCTGCTGCATGCGACGGATCATGTCCTTATCTTTGAGCGTCAGTTCACGGCGGAGTTTGATATGCATCGGGCGGAAGCCAAAACTTTCTGCAAATACGCGGAAGATGGAAGAAAGCACGAGATAGACGAATGCCACACCAATCATGGTACGGATGAACTCAGCCTCTTCTGGTTTTGTCTTATGCGCCAGCTCCAAAAGATCCATGAGCACCCAGATGAGATTGAATAAGATCAATGTCACGATCAGACAATATTTTGCACGTGCATCGACAGCACGCGACGGTGTTTGAAAATTACCACGTCCCATGATGGTGACGAGGAGCATGAATACGAGCGCGGCGCCAAAAATACGGTACAGCTGTAAGAAGAAAACCGGGTTTTCACAAATATCGCCTGATAAGCATACTTCGTTTTGTGTGATCACAAGATAGACGAAGGGGCTGCCGCCGATGAGCGGTACCGCAAGCACCAACCAGTAAATCCATTTCGGGCGTGCGCCGAACATGAATTGCAGGATCAGCAGGAAGCTCAGCTCCGGTAGCAGGTTCTGTAACACGAGAAGTGTGGAAGCTATCGTGCTGCTATTCTTCCAATCCGGTATGGCATCGGCGATCTGGAGCACAAAAAGGCCACCCAGCGCTATGAAGTAAAGCCCCGGCAGGAAGGTTTGTCCGATATTGCGCCAGGCGCTAAAGAGATAGAGTGCGACGAAAAAACATGGCCCCACCGCGGCTAGTTGGAACATCTCGGAGGCAGATAAGACGATATCACCGTTCATGGCGTGAGATACCGCGGCTGTTCGGCTTGCTTCTGGATATCTTTGAGTTTCTGGAGTTTATCTTTGTTCGACATGATGAAGTAATTGATGTAGTTCTGCTCGCCTTGCGAGAGATTATCGTAATCGCGTGCGACGTTCATCATGATCACAATCGCCTGTTCGGTTTCCCCTAGGTCTGCCAGGATGAAGGCCGGCATCTGGTGCGTCCAGATCGGAATGGTTGAATCCGGTACCGCCGCAAGCTTATAGGCAATATCAAGTGCAAGCTTCTTATCATTCAGTTTGTATTTCGCAATGGTGACCGCCTGTGCATACCACCACCAGTTCTTCACCGGGTCCTTATCACCGCGAGCGGTTAAGTAATCGACGATATAGCGCGTATCTTCTGCTTTCTGCGTGTTGCTGAAATAATAGGCCGCCATCGAAGGCATATAGTTTGAGCGCGCATCAAGCGTATCAAGGAGCCCAAACCAGCCCCGCAATACTTTGAAATCGTAGTCCTTCAGTGGTGTCGCACGGCCGAAACTATCGCCGGCATTCTGGATCTGCATCCCGAGGGCACGGAAGTAGAACTGCTCGTCACCGAAGGCAGAGGCTTTTACCGTCACCTCACTCGAGAGCGGCGGCAGCACTTCCATATTCGGCAATACATGATGCGCTTTCGTCCAGAAGGCACACTGGATGGCCAGGAAGAGGAAGAACACACCGTCTTTCTTGAGCGAGAAGCGCATGGCTAGAACTGGCGACGCCTGAAATCGTAGATCGACATGAAAAGCAGGAGTGGCACGTAAATCAACGCCTGTAGCAAGAACAGCGGCACATTATGCCAGACCCACACGCCAGCAGATCCATCCATACCATAGATCAGCCATTCCGTCTTCGCGAACATATCGAGGCGCGGTACCACCATGGAAATGGTTTCCAAGATGCGTTGCGTCCACCAATACCAGTCGGTAAGGTTAGTCGCCGTCTTCTGCTGCAGCATGAATGTGAAAAAGCCCATCATGCGCGAAATGATATAGAAGCCGAACGATACCATCACACCTGTAACCGCACTTTGGAGAATAAGTCCGCAGGAAAGGGCAAACGCACCAATGAGCAGCACTTCTGCAATGAGACTCAGCGACCAAAAGAACAAGCCCACCATATTCACTTTGAGGAAGAGCGCCATAAGGAGCGAAAGCGGAACGACCACCAAAAACGAAAGCACGGAAAAGCCGAGCCAATAGCAGAACACATAAGCTTCGCGGGAGATAGGGCGTGTCAACGTGACCTCCACCTCACGGTTCTCGAAGGCACGGCGCACATGGAAGCAGATGAAGACGATCAAACCCACGACCAAGATAACGCGTGCAGAACCCGCGATATACGCAATGGTCATTTGTTGCTGCTCTACCATCGCGGTACTGCCCAGGAACAATGCAATCGAGGCGGCGATAAGGATAGCCGCGAATAACCCGATGAACAATTTATCCCTGAGTGCAGTAATTAGGATGTAGCGTATGGTGGTCCACATACGAGTCTCTCCTTAGAATGACATTGGCCTGGTGTCGTTTCCGAACGTACGATAGAACTCTTTGTCTTCCCTCGGCACACCATGCGACGGCATGATGGTCGCTTTAATGAAGATCACGGTTTCCACCATCGTGGACTCTTTATCCACACTCTTGAACGCATTGCCGATATACGGGATGTCCATAAGGCCTGGAACGCCCACATCCTTGTTGACGGATTTCTCTTCGACGAAGCCGCCGATTACCATCACCTGACCACTCTTGATGCGGAGCATAGAATCCATCTCGCGCACTTCGACGACCGGCACGCTGCTTGAGACGTTGCTGTTCGTGCGGGCCGCAAGCAGTGCCACACCCGGATCTGCCACTTCACGCAGGAAGCGTGACAACGTCGGACGGATATTCATGGCGATCTCGCCTTTTTCGAGATCGATGCTCGGTTGTAACGTCAGGATGATACCGATCGGGACCGTACGGACGTTACTATCGACCGTCAGCGTATTCTCGGTGGTCGTACCGGTGCCGGTGCGTTGCTCTTGTACATCCAGTTCGAAATACACACGGTTTTCAGCGAATGTCAGGATTGCCTGCTGGTTGTTGGTCGCATTGATACGCGGACTTGATAACGTGCGCGTCACACCGAATTCACCGAGGAGCGTAATAACGGATTCGATGGTCGCCCCGTCAAATCCAAGAATCTCGGTCGGAAGGACACCGAATTGCAGCACTTGGTTACCGAGCGAACCGGTGGTATTGGTGAATGCCGCTTGTGCACGATAATCAAACAGCTTACTGCCGATCAGGTCCCATTGGATACCACTGCGGTAACGGTCATCGAGGTTCACTTCGACGATCTTCGCTTCGATCAATACTTGTGAATTTTGTTGCTCGACCACCTTGTCGATATAACGTTTGATCTCTCTATGCTGACGGTCGGTCGCAAGCACCGTGACCAAACCTGCTTGGCGGTTGACGGAAAGCACTGCGCTGCCATCTTGGCCCGCTGCAAGTGGCGCCGGGCCACCTGGCGTTGCAGGTGCTGCCGGTGTTGGGGGAGCACCCGGGGCAAGAACGGCTGCTGCATCCGCAGCACCTGTTGCCGGAGCGGATTTCGTATTCGCTGCAAAGGTAGTAGGCCTGCCGCTGTAGCTTTGTATGATGCGTTGCACACCGTTTTGGATCTCTGTCCACACATCCCCTTGGTAGGAAGAGGTGATGGTGCTCGAAGAGCCGGTGTTGAATGCATTGGAATTACCCCCACCGCCACCCGCGTTGTTCACAGCAGAAAGCACGTTCGTCGAGATATTGACCGAACCCGTGTTGGAACGGTTGATGTTGAGCAGGTCGACTTTGTAGTTGACGATATACGGCGTATCGCGTTCGATCTTGAGCACGCCGTTTTTCACCGAGTAGCGCAGACCCGTCAATGTAGCGATACGCTCAATGATTTCAGAGAACGGCTTATCCGTCGCACGGAAAATGATCCCACCCGTGATACCCGGATCGACTTCGATATCCACATCGGCGCGGCGAGCAAGTTCCACCAACACCTCTTTGAGCGGCACGTCTTCGGTAACAGAAAGCGTGACCAGTTTATCGTTACCGATCACCGGCGGGCGTGGCTCCACGAGCAGTTGGGAAACATCTGGCAGCACGGGCTCCATCGCACGGTCTTCCGTAACCGGTGGCTTACCCTTCATCAAGTCGCGGTAATCTTTTTTGGAAAGACCTGCATTCGGGTCGATCAGATCCTGCGTTTCTGGATCGAAGGTCTTGTCGACCTTATCTTTCGCTTGGTCATACCCATCTTGTGCGAGGTTACGCGCCTTGCGGTACGCATGTTTGGTATCTTGCTCTAAAGTCGCGGTGTTGCATGAACCGATAGCAAGCGAGAGGGCAACCACAAAGAAAATTCTAAGGACAGAGGACCGACAACGAGGCATGCCGATAATCGCGGAGAGCGTTTTTAGATATGTGTGCAGCCGTTTCTTCATTAAGAACCTTTGTTCACTCCGCCAACCAGGAAATCAGTTGCCTGTACGCCTCATTATACTGCTCCGGAAGGAGAACGCACAAGAAGAGCGAGGCTGCAAGCGCCGGACCAAAAGGAAACTCTTTTTCACCGCTGACTTTTTGCCACACCATTGCTGTTGCAATGCCTATCACACCACTCATCAAAAGGAAAGGTATAATTAGTTCGGGAGTGAGGAACAGACCAGCGACCGCGAGGAATTTTACATCGCCAAGACCGAGCGCTTCTTGCTCTTTCCACCAACTGAAGAGCAGGCGTAACGCCATCGCCGATGCGAAGCCCGAAAGCGGCCCTATCACGAGCGCGATATCGATACCGCTATGCATCACATGATACACCACGCCCACGATCGCCATCGCGATCTGAAGTCCATCCGGAATGATCTTATGTTCGAAGTCGATCACGATCAGGATGAGGAGCATCACCGAGAGCAGTGCA
Organism: Pseudomonadota bacterium; assembly: GCA_010031735.1. Lineage (GTDB taxonomy): Bacteria > Pseudomonadota > Alphaproteobacteria > Rickettsiales > RGZB01 > RGZB01. The sequence goes on from RGZB01000041.1 coordinate 16,452, forward strand.
AGCACGATGAATTCAAACGAGATGCCGGCCACGAAATAGCAACTGAGGAAAAGTACCATCTGTATCAGTTCGATGAGCGGATAGCGGAAATGGATTTTTACTTTGCAGTAACGGCAACGACCTTGCTGGAGTAGCCAGGAAAAGAGTGGTAACAGATCGCGAAAGCCAAGAACATGCAGACAGGAAGGACAGCGCGAGCGTGTATGCACGATGGAATCGCCCTGCGGAATACGAGCGGAAGCCAGCGTCACGAAACTGCCGAATACCAGGCCTAGTGCCGCGACAAAGCAGAGCAATACGCCGGGCGGCAATGTTTCAAGTAGGGCAATCACTGGAAACCTATTGATATTCTGAAAGATTTCAATTCGGGGGCTTTCCTTCACCTGGCGGTTATTTTAATCAAATGCACCACGGGTTTGATTATAACTCTTTGTTTTACCAAGAGATAGTGTTTTCTACCATTAGACAAGCCCCCCTAACTAGCCTATAATACGGGAGGAACATAACGCTACTATACGGACCCCACTATGAAACCATCGCGCAATATCCGTGCGGATTCGGGCTTCTCCATCATCGAGCTCAGCATCATTCTGGTCGTCTTGGCGTTCGTGCTCACGAACATGCTTCTCATCACCGAAAATAAACGCGAGACTACCCGCAGCATCGACACCTATCAGAAAATGGATAGGTTGCAGGAGACGCTCACGCAATACGTGAAAGCCAAGGGCCATTACCCCTGCCCGGCGGATGGCCGCGCGCGCATCAATACCGACACCTATGGCAGAGGCCTCGGCACCGGCACCGGGACATGCCAGACCATGGAAGAAAATCCCGCACTCGGTATTTTCCGTGTGAAAGATACAGCCTACGCCAACGGCTTCAATGATATGGTGATTGGGGTCGTACCGACCGTTGATCTCGCGCTGCCGAGCACGTACGGCGTCGACCAATGGGGTAGCCGTATTACCTACGGTGTCATCCAACGTTTCACGAAAAAGGGCGATTATGCCGCCACGATGGACGGTGATATCAAGATACTCAACGAAGATGGGACGCTGAATAGCAAGAGCGCGTATGTTTTAGTCAGTCACGGCCCGAACGCCGTTGGCGCATGGCCGTTTGCAGGCGGCACGAACGCAGGACGCATCCCTTCTCCGACCTCACCGCCGACCTACATCGGCGCAGAGCTCGAGAACCATCACATGGATACGAACCAGTTCGATAAAGAATTCTTCCGCGCCGGTAAGCCGGATCCGAACGCCGAAGGTAACGACATCCTGTTCGATGACATCGTGCGTTATCAAGTGCCCGAACAATATTACGGCCAGGATACCTCCGTCGATGGCAAAGCATTCTCGCCCGAATCCATCCCGGGCCTGGTCCTGTGGCTGGATGCGAAGGATAAAGAGAATATCGACATGAATACTTCAAACAGCAACAATGTGATGACTTGGAAAGACCGCACCAGCATCTTTAATAATAGCGAAGCGAACGATGCAGTCACTGTTACGAACGGGCAGCGTCCCACTTACCGAAAAGCACCGGTAGGTACATCACCGACCCCAGGCATTGCCGGCAAACCTGCCATCACCTTCTCGCAGGGCTCAAACGATGTGCTGAAGATTGTAGGTACCGCGGCGAATAATTCGCTTAGTTTTGATACTCCTTACAATAAAGCCATGACGTTGTTTTTTGTCGCAAAAAGTACGGAAGGCCTTGCCGACCAAAGTATCAAAACCATGTTCTCGAAAGAGACCATCGGCGCCTCGCCGCTCGGTTGGGGCCTTGGTAGCTTAGAGACCGCCAACAACCTCTTCGGTTTCCATATCGGTGACCCAACCGATGATG
>RGZB01000042.1 GCA_010031735.1 Pseudomonadota bacterium
ATGAAGCCCGCGAGATACTGGAGCATCTGCTGGCGAATGTACCCTTTGATGCGGTGGTGCAAAAGGCAGCAGGCCGCAAGAAGAAGCTTCTTATCTCCGATATGGACTCCACCATCATCAACCAGGAATGTATCGATGAGCTCGCGGATTTTGCGGGTCTTAAAGCTAAAGTTTCGGCCATCACCGAACGTGCGATGAACGGTGAACTCGATTTCAAGGAAGCACTCCGCGAACGTGTCGGGCTGCTGTCTGGCATGGATGAATCGGTGCTGCAGAAAGTCTATGATGAGCGCATCACCTTCATGGCGGGTGCAAAGACCCTGGTGAAAACCATGAAGCAGAATGGCGCACAGTGTATTCTGGTTTCCGGTGGTTTCACTTTCTTCACCTCACGGGTGAAAGATGCCGTGGGTTTCGACCTTGATGAAGCGAACATCCTGCTCATTGAGAACGCAAAACTCACGGGCAAGGTGAAGGAGCCGATCTTGGATAAGCAATCCAAGCGTGACGCGCTTTCCTTCTATACCGAAAAGTTCGACCTCAAATCCCATGAGACCATGGCGGTCGGCGATGGTGCCAATGATCTGCCGATGCTGCAGCTTGCGGGACTAGGAGTTGCTTATCATGCGAAGCCGAATGTCAGGGCACAGGCCAGGGCGCGAATAGATACTTGTGATTTAACGGCGCTGCTTTATGTTCAGGGCTATACGAAGGAGCAGGTATGCTTTATTTGATGCGCAAGATCGGTGAATCGATCGTTATCAACGGTGATATTGAGGTGAGGGTGGTCGAAGTGAAGGGCCGTGCGGTGAAGCTCGGTTTTGAATTCCCCCCGACCGCGACCGTGCTTCGTAAAGAGATCCATGACCGCATCATCGAAGAGAACCGTGCGGCGGCCGGTGGCCTGAGCGCCGATGATTTAAGTGCCATGTCGGGCCTTTCGATGGAATCTACGACGGTGCCTGCCGTTAAAGCCAAGCCGAAACCAGGCTTACCCAAAGATAAATAACATGTCTGAGAAAAACATTGGCACGATCATGATCATCGGGCTTGGCCTGATCGGTAGCTCCCTTGCCCGGGCGCTCATGGCGAAGAAAGCAACTGCCTCTGTGATCGGTGTCGATGCCAGTAAGCAGTCGGTGAAACTCGCGGTAGAGATGGGTGTCGTGGACGAAGGAACCACCTCGCTCAGCAAATTCCTGGATGTAGCGGATATCGTGGTATTGGCGACCCCCGTGAAATCGTATCAGCGGATTCTGGAGCAAATTGCTCCGCACGTCAAAGACGGTACGATCATCACCGATGTCGGTTCGGTGAAGCTTTCGGTGATCGACGCAGCAAAGCAAACACTTTCTGCCGAACAACGGAAGCTATTCGTGCCGGCACATCCGATTGCCGGCACCGAACGTTCGGGTGTGGAGGCGGGGTTCGCGACATTGTTTAAAGGCAAGAAATTGATTCTTTGCCCGGCAGAAGATACCGATAAAAAAGCGGTGAAGCGCGTCGAACAGATGTGGAAGAAAACCGGTGCCACGCTCGAGTATATGGATGCAGAGGCGCATGATAAGGTCTACGCGAAAGTCTCGCATCTCGTACAGCTGCTCTCCACCGCTTATGCGGCCACACTCTTCTCTATCCCGAAGACAACGCTTACAGAGATCCATGAGAACTGCGATGCGAATTTCCTGAGCTTCCTGAGGCTCGCCGGTTCGCCCTCCGTCATGTGGCGCGATGTGTATCTGGTGAACCGCACCTACATCTCGGAAGCCACCGAACAATTCCTATCGCAGATACGTACGTATTCCGCTGCGCTTCGTGCCAAGAACGATGCGCAGCTTAAAAGCGAGATCAGCGCTTCTGCACGCCGCCGTGCGGATTACAATGACGTGCTGGGACGCAAGAAAGAAGGCAAGGCGAGCCATTATAAAGAATTGAAGGCTTACGGGCGTGCGATGATGGCAAGCCTGCCGCTCCTGATCGCATCAGGACTGATGGCGCAGGTAGAGAAGAAGGAATATCCTTTCGCGAGCGGTGCGGGCTTTGATGGCTTTACGCGCAACCTGCTTTTTTCTTCTGCCGATTTGGTGGATTCGGTTGCGGAGCACTCCACTACCACACTCACGGCGCTTGAAGGTTTCGTTGAGCAGTTGACGATACTATTGGCCTGTATCCGCCGCGGCGAGAGCGAACAACTTGAGAAAATCCTCGAGGGTACGCGGACACGTTATTACGAATTCATCGAGAAAGATTAATAGCGTGATTTATCGGCGGCATAGACGCCAAGCACGCGGACTTTCTGCGTGAAGAAGCCGAGCTCCTCCATCGCCATCTTCACCGGCTTGCTCGCAGGAGACCCTTCGAAGGTCATATAGAACTGTGCAGTATTCGCATCAAAATCCTGGATGTAGCTTTCGAGTTTGATCACGTTCACGCCATTCGTCGCAAAGCCGCCGAGTGCCTTATAAAGCCCTGCGGAGATATTCCGTGTGGTGAACAGAATCGTGGTAAGGACATGCTCTTCGTGGGAATCGACCTCGATCGGTTCTTTCGAGATGGTGACGAAGAGTGTGCGGTTCTTGTCGTCGTCCTGCATATTCGGCTTTACGATGTCGAGGCCGTAGAGTTCTGCCGCTAAATCAGAAGCAAGCGCCGCTTTGGTTTTATCTTTCCATTCCGCGATCTGCGAAGCGGCTCCGGCCGTATCGTAGAACGTTTCAGAAGCGATGCCCAATTTCTTCAGGTTCCCTTTGCACTGCATCAGCGCCTGAGGATGGGAGTAGGCATGTTTGATATCACCGAGCTTTGTGCCTTTCGGTGCCAGCAGATGATGTGCCACTTTATGGATATATTCACCGACGATATGCAGTTTGCTGTTCGGCAGCAGGTTATGTATCTCGGCCACACGGCCTGCCTTGGAGTTCTCGACCGGAATCAGGCCGAGCGAGGCTTTTCCGCTTTCGACGGCTTCGAATACATCGTCGAAATAGGGGCATGGCATGGTATACATGTAGGGGTAGGCTTTCCGGCAGGCCATATCGGAATGTGCACCCGGCAAGCCCTGGAAGGCGATGGTGTTTTGAGGGTCACCTGTTTTGATGCTCGAAGTGCCGGTTTTACGCTTGTTTTCTGCCATTTTTGAACCATTTCTACTGGCATAGCACCAGATTTTGTACTATATTTGCCATTCTTTAGCGTATTTGGAAAGCATAAAACTATGGTACTCAAGCGTAAAAATGTCAAAACCGCAGCGGAGAATTGGTCTCCGTCGAGCTGGCGCAATTTCCCCATCCAACAGCAACCGGATTATCTGGATAAGAAAAAGCTGTCAGAGGTAGAGAAGACGCTTGCCGGTTTTCCTGCGCTGGTGACGCCGAGTGAATGCCGCCAGCTGGAATCCCAGCTCGCAAAAGTGGCAGAGGGTAAGGCTTTTCTGCTGCAAGGCGGCGATTGTGCCGAAAGCTTCGTTGAGTTCAACCAAACGAACCTGCGTGCCTATTTCCGCGTGATGCTGCAAATGACCGTCGCGCTGATGTTCGGTGCGGGTAAACCGGTGGTGAAGGTCGGCCGTGTGGCGGGCCAATTCGCAAAGCCGCGCTCTGCGGGCACCGAAGTGATCGATGGCAAAGAGCTCCCGAGCTACCGTGGCGATATGGTGAACGGCATGGATTTCAATGCCGAAGCGCGCGTCGCGAATCCCGAAAATATGGTGCGTGCATACCATCAATCGACCTCTACGCTCAACTATATCCGCGCACTGGCGAACGGGGGGTTTGCAGGCTTAAAAAACATCAATCGCTGGAACCAGGATTTCATCAGCGGTTCGCCGCAAGGCAAGCGCTTCCAGGATCTGGTGAGCCGCATCAACGATTCACTCGCGTTCATGAAAGCCTGCGGCATCGATCCGGAAGCGATGCAGCAGCTGAAGCAAGCATCGTTCTTCATCTCGCATGAGGCACTCCTCATGCCGTATGAAGAGGCGTTCACGCGCAAAGATGAGAAAACCTCGGAATACTTCGACGGTTCCGCGCATATGCTGTGGATCGGCGACCGCACCCGTAAACTGGGCGAGGCGCATATCGAGTTCTTCCGCGGTATCGCGAACCCGATCGGTATGAAGGTGGGTCCCTCCATGCAGCCGGATGACTTGCTCAAGATCATCGAGACGCTGAACCCGCAGAACATTCCGGGCCGCCTGACGCTGATCTCGCGCATGGGCGCACCGAAGGTGAAAGAACTGCTCCCGCCGCTCGTGCGTGCGGTGAAGAAATCCGGCTACTCGGTCGTGTGGTCATGCGATCCGATGCACGGTAACACCATCAAATCGCCGAACGGCTATAAGACCCGTCCGTTCAACGATATCTTATCCGAAGTGCGCAACTTCTTCGCGGTGCATAAAGCAGAAGGCACGTATGCCGGTGGTGTGCATTTCGAGATGACGGGCCAGGATGTAACGGAATGTGTTGGCGGTGCGCAGGCGATCTCCGAGCTGCAACTGAAAGACCGTTACCACACGCACTGCGACCCGCGCCTGAACGCGTCGCAGTCGCTCGAACTCGCGTTCCTGATCTCGGAAGAGCTGAAGAAAACTTCGTAGGTTTATTCTACTTATCGTATAACTTCTTGAACTCTGGGGTGCTGATACGCTCGGTGGGGATAGTCATATGATCGGATGTGATACCGATCACATGGGCGGTGATATCGTCCATCTCCTCGCTGGGTCCACTTGTACACGCCTGCCAATTAGCATCGGCTTTCTCGGCATTGTTAGGATCATCCATCAAAGGCGTGTTGTAATAAACCGTCAGCAATTTCTCACTGCCTTGTGGCCAATTGAATAAGGTGAACGGTGTATTCTTGCTAAACTTCGGCAGTATACAATTACGTTCTTTCATACGTTTATTGATGTCTGCGATTTCTGATTTATTCACGATGTCACTGAAATAGATGATGCGCTTATCTGGGATATGTATCGTCAGGGTCTTTGCAAAGCTGGTCCAATATTCTGTGAATACGATGCTGATATATTCGTGGCTCAGATACGCAACATAGGCTTCGATGTGGATATCCCGCTTACTCTCAGTCTCCTGTATCTTCCTTTTGGAAGTACACAGGCTTTTACCAAAGGCCGTTACCTCTTTTGCACTGTAAGTCTTGATCTGCTTATTCAGTGCTTTTATCTCTGCAACGGGAAGCGGGCCTTCCAGTAACTGCACATGTGAAACACTGAGATGGCAGGTACATTTTGCATCGGTGCACGGCACAGTGGATATCTTGGCATCGGGCTGAAAGGCGATCACCCCCATGCCTTCCGGTGAAGCAGTATAATCGATCACACCATCTGTGCGTGCGGCTTCGTATATTCTTTGTTGGGCATTCAGTGCTGTGCTGGAGAACAAAACAAACATCATCAGGAAGAGAAAGCTGATGTTTTTCACAACTACCTCATCAGGTCGCGCTCGATATGGAGCGGCGCCGGGTCGTTCGGATTCAAGCGATAACGGTAGAACTCGGTGTTCTCCATCACGCGCTGGACATAGTTGCGGGTTTCCTTGAATGGGATTTTCTCGATCCAGTCGATCACATCGTAAAGATCACGCATCTTACGTGGGTCGCCGTAATCCTCGATCCACTCTTTCGCATTGCGTGGCCCCCCGTTATAGGCGGCGATACCGAGGATGTAGGAACCATCGAACATATCGATGATATCTTCGATATAAGAGGCGCCGAGCGTTACGTTATAGTTGATATCGGTCACAAGCTTCGCACGGCTATAGCTGACTTTCTCGCGGCGGGCCATCATATTGGCGGTGTGCGGCATCAGCTGCATCAGGCCCATCGCACCGGCGGCAGAACGTGCGCCCTTATCGAACATACTCTCCTGCAGGATGATGGCATGCACGAGTGCAGGCTCTGGTTTCGTCAGCGGCCGGCGGCTGCGGATATGCGTGAGGTTCTTGATGGTGGGATAGAAGGTCTCCACTACGAGGAGCCCATTCGATTGGTTCACTTCCTTGGCGATCGATACGCTATAGGAAGGCTCACCGACATCACGGCCGAAGCGTGTGATGAGCAGCGCTTCACCAGGCGTTTTCGCATCGGCCACTGCCTCTTTCAGGAAACTTTTGGCCGCTTTGTCGTAACCGATCTTGTAGAGGATATAGGCGGCTTTCACGAGTTCACTGCGGTGGTAGGCCTGTTCGTCTTCTGCCGTGGGTCTGGGGATTTCAGGTGCAGAAAGGGTGGCTCTGCCTAACTCATGCGCGGCAAGTTGGCCATAGAAGGTGTTCGAGAATTGGCTCGCGACGCTGAACCAGTTGTTGGCGACCTTGTCGTTGCCATCGGCTTTGGCCGCACGTCCTGCCCAGTAAGCGCCGCGGGATTTGCTGATCGGGGTCGTGACACCTTGGTATAAGCTATAGAAATGTTTGTACGCATCCTTTGGCATCTGCAGGAAGCGGAGTGCGATCCAGCCCGATAACCATTCGGCTTCGGCGAACGGTGCGCCCGTGCTCATGCCATGGGTGGATGCGATCTTGTAGGCATTCGCGTATTCCTTGCGGTCGAGCATCTCGCGGATATAGTAGCTTTTGATCGTCCACCATTTCTCTGGGAACTTCGGTTCGGGCGGAGAGTCGTTTAGAATCTCTTCGACACTGCTCTTGCGCTTGCGCGAGTGGCGCCACTGCATGCGTGCGAAAAGAAGGCCCTGGTCATCACGCAAATCATCCGGCACGGCACGGAGCAGGCTATCGATATTGCCGTGGTCTTGGAGGAGTGCGAGGCGGGCATCGAAGAGTTTCTGATAACCGGCATTGACCAAACGCAGATTACGGCGTGCAGCATTATACTGGTTGTCCCAGAGCAGGCGATCGATGCGGTTCACTTCATCCTCTTCGCGAATGATCTTGCCGAAATCCTTCAGGAAATCGCGCTCCTCGTCGCTACTCCAATTGCCATCCACCCAGCTCGCGCGGACGAGCTTATTGATCGAATCGACGTTGTTCTGGTAGCCCCTCTTGGCGATGAGTGCTTTGGCTAAGCGGAGTTTACCTTTCGAGGTCGATGGTTCACGCAGCACATGGGCGGATTTGTTGTCATCGCGGAAGAATTCGATGATCTCGGCATCCGGCGTATCATCCGCCATGGCTTCTTCGGCGCGCACCAGCAGGGTGTCCTGCTTCGGCCAATCCGGGTTCTTGATGATGAAATCGGTGATTTCCTTGAAACTCGCACCCTTGGCGGTGGTGGTATAATGTAACCAGCGGAATACCTTCTTGACGGTAGTATCGCCGGAGCGGTCGGCATGTTTCTGGGCGTCTTTCCAGTTGTCCCTGCCGGCGGAACGTTTGGCATCGCTTGCCTTGTTAAGGTCATCGGCTGAGACGCCCCAATTGCCTGAATTATTGGTCTTTGGCGCTGTTTTCGCTGCAGCGAACCCCCCTGCTGGTGCCAGCAGGGCCATCACGCATACGAAAATCAAAAGCCGCCTGAAGTAAGTCTCTATGACCATTACGCTATTTAAAGGTTTAAAAATCATTAGTTTCGCAGTATAGAAATGGAGGGATTTGGCTAACATGTCAATTTCAGAAATCATATTGCCCCGACTTAGGGGTTAAACTTAACGCATTTGTGGCATCGATTATGTTCAAAGGTTCATTTACCGCGCTTATCACCCCCTTCAAAAATGGTGAAGTGGACGAGGCGGCATTCAAGCGTCTGGTCGATTGGCAGATCAAGGAAGGTACGCATGGTTTGGTTCCATGTGGCACCACCGGTGAATCGCCGACGCTCGATCACGGCGAACATAACCGCGTGATCGAACTTTGCGTGAAAACTGCGAAAGGCCGTGTGCCGGTGATGGCGGGCACAGGCTCCAACTCTACGGATGAAGCGGTGGCGATGACGAAATTCGCCGAGAAAGCGGGTGCGGATGGTGCGCTGCTTGCCGCGCCGTATTATAACAAACCGACGCAAGAAGGGTTATATCAGCACTTCAAAGCCATCCACGATGAGACGCGTATCCCGCTGTTCCTCTACAACATCCCGGGCCGCTCCGTGGTCGATATGAAAGACGAGCTGATTGCACGTCTTGCGCAGCTCCCGCGCATCAAGGGTCTCAAAGATGCGACGGGTGATCTTGCTCGTCCGCTCTCGCTCGCGATGCAGTTGAGAAAGCGTAAGCATGATTTCATCCAGCTTTCCGGCGAAGATGCGACCGCGATCGCATTCAACGTACACGGTGGCAAAGGCTGCATTTCGGTCACGTCCAACATCGCACCGAAACTATGCGCGCAGCTGCAGGATGCCTCACTCAAAGGCGATATCGCAAAAGCGATGAAGATCCAGGAGAAGCTGATGCCGATCCATAAAGCGATGTTCGTGGAAACCAGCCCCGGCCCGGTGAAATATGCCGCGAGCCTGATGGGCATCTGTAAAGCAGAGTGGCGCTTGCCGCTGGTGCCGCCTTCGAAGGCGTCGCAGCAGCAGGTCAAAGAAGCACTCGAGCTTGCAGGACTGATCTAGGTCCTTCGCGATGGCCCCGAAGAAAAAGAAAAACGATGGGCCGGAATACGCGGCGCAGAACCGGCAGGCACGCTACAATTACGAAGTGCTCGAGGATTGGCAGGCGGGTATTGTGCTTACTTCGAGTGAAGTGAAAAGCCTGCGCGCAGGGCAAGCCAATATCAGCGATGCGTATGCGCAAGAGCAGGGTGGCGAGATTTGGCTGCTGAACGCCCATATCTCCTCCTACAAACAAGCGGGAAGGTTCAACCATGAACCGGAGCGTCCACGCAAATTGCTGCTTCACCGCATCGAGGTCAATAAAATCATTGGCCGTTTGCATAATCAGGGATTGACTCTCGTGCCATTATCGATTTACTGGAACAAGCGGGGAATTGCGAAAGTGCACCTCGCGCTGGCAAAAGGTAAAAGCAAGTACGATAAACGCCAGTCTGAGAAACACCGTGAGTGGGAACGCGAGAAATCCCGCATGATGAAGGAGTCGGAATGAAGCTGAAGCTCCCCAATTTTTCCGGATCATGGAAAAAACCGGCGAGTGCTTCTGCGTCTCAAAATCCGGCGGTGCCTTCTCCCGCTCCTGTAGTGGCTGCGCCTTCTGCGATGCCTGTATCCCCAGCGGCACCTGCGGCACTTAAACCATCCGCCAAACCGCAGCAAAAACAGCTATTCGTTAAGCTTGCTGCGGGCGTGGCGCTCATCGCGGCGGCGCTTGGCGCTGCATGTCTTTTTGAAGAGCAGACGGTCAAGGATTTCACCGTTTACATGGATGGTCCGGGTAGCGTTGTCCACTTAAAGGATCTCCAGCTGATTCCCGAGAACGAAGGTAAACCTGTGTGGTTCTCCGGTGAGATGGTGCTCCGCCAGGCACTGGTCGATCGCGAACTCGGAGTGGCGGTGGAAACGCCGGCCATGCGCCGCAGTGTCACGATGCTGCAATGGCTGGAGAAAGAAGAAGAGGTGGAGCAGCAAGGATCTGATGGTAAACCCATCAAGAAAAAGGCGTACTCCTATTACCCCGACTGGTCGGATAAATATTATGGGCCGTTCGATTTCCACGTGATAGATGAGGCACACCAGAATCCCGCGATGGTGTTCAAGGCCAAAGAATGGAAAGCAGACATGGTCAATGTCGGTCCCTTCGAAGTACCTGCGGCGGAGATCAAGAATTTTGTGCCATATGAAGTGCCGAAAGAACTGAAAGAGAAATTCCCGCCGGAATGGCGTCCGCTGGTGAAATTCAAGGACGGGCAGTTCTATATCGGGCCGGGCGAGCCGGATCTGCCGCAGGTGGGCGATACGCTTATCCGTTATGAGGTGGCGGCTCCTCATCAGAAAGTATCCGTAATCGGTATGCAGTCTGGGCCGCGTATCGTTCCTTTTATCACGAAGTATCACGGCGATATCTTAAAGACCCAGACAGGGTTCGTGAGTGATGCAACGGCCTTCTTCAAACCCATGCATTCGGGCTTCAGCTGGTGGGTGTGGGCCATCCGTGCAGCATGGATATTAGGACTCGGGGTCGGCGTTTATCTGGTGGTATGGAATGTAAACCTGCTTTTACCCAAATCGTTCTCACGGATATTCAAACAACGTGCCGTGGCCTATGCAACGACCGGTGTCGCACTGCTGCTGCTCTATATCTACTGGCAGTCGCCACTTGTGAAATGGTGGTGGGCGTGGCTTGTCATTCCGGCAGTGATACTGATCGATTTGATCTATCAGCTGGTAAAATATGCAAAGCTGCGTGAGCGTAAAGGCTGGAAACAGCTCATCAGGAAACGCGTGAAAGAAAAACCACTGCCAGCTGCAGGTACGGCGCTTGCCTCTGATGTCATCCCGCCGGTGCAGCCATCCATCAACCCATTGCCCAACAATCCATCGTAGAGAAAACCATGTCAAAGAATTGTCCCGCGTCCGTTACCAATTTCAAAATCAACCTGCTCGCAGTGTCGATTTTCTTCGTAAGTGTATTCCTGATGCGCCAGTTTTCTCCGGGTGCGGGATTCTACCTGAAGGCATTCGTATCGCTCGGCTCTGTGCTGTTGCCGATCCTGCTCTACGATCTCTTTGTGGTGAAGGTATATAAAAATCCATCGGCGCAACTATCGGCGCGTAACGAGCCGGATTTCCCGCGCGTGGGTATAAAGATCATCGGGCTGTTTGCGACCTACGCCCTGATTGCATTCGCTTATTGGGTCTTCCCGGAATACCGCGGTGCGTTTTATGCGAAATACTGGACGCTGCTCTCCATCATGGTGCCGGTGGCCCTGCTTCTCAGCTTTTATTACTTCATCGAGGTCGATGTACGGATGGAAAAGCCGGAAGATGCATACTGGCATATGGGTATGCTGGTGCTTGGCAATACCAAGGTCGTCAGCAAAACGGTGCTTGCGGAGCATGCGCGCGGCTGGATCGTGAAAGCGTTCTTCTTCCCGCTGATGTTCCTTTATCTCTATGGCAACGTCGAGAACATCATCTGGACGGATTTTACCAAGATGCATAGCTTCATTAATGTGTATGACTATCTCTATACCTTCCTGTTCACGATCGACGTGATCTTCGCAGCCGTGGGGTACATGATGACCTTCCGCTTCCTGGATTCACACATCCGTTCGGTCGAGCCCACGATGATGGGTTGGGTGGTGGCGATCATGTGCTATTCACCATTCTGGACGTCGGTGTTCTACAATAGCTATTTCAAATACGATGATAACTTCTACTGGGGTGATATGACCTCCGGCCTGCCGCTTCTACAGTGGGTGTGGGGCATCACGATCATCCTGCTCGTGATCATCTATTCGTTTGCGACCGTTGCGATGGGTTATCGCTTCTCCAACCTTACGTACCGTGGCCTCATCACCAATGGACCGTATCGTTTCAGCAAACATCCGGCGTATGTTTCCAAAAACATCATGTGGTGGATGATCTCGGTACCGTTCTTCCCTTCGGAATCATGGGATATGATGATCGTCCACTGCGTCGGTCTTGCGGGCGTGAATATGATTTATTACTGGCGCGCACGCACGGAGGAAAACCACCTTTCGAACTATCCGGAATACGTGGAATATGCGAACTGGATGAATGAAAACGGGATACTGCGTTTCATGGGCGATATGTTCCCTTATCTCAAGTATTCCGAAGCACGCTGCAAGTCCTACAACAGTGTCGTGTGGTGGAAGAAACTGGGCCGCAAGCCAATCTAATAACGCATAAGGATGCGTTCACATCCCTTTACGGATGCATGGCAAGGAATCGTTTTTGCAGCTCCGTCGCGGATAAGAACGGCTTGATCTTGGGATCGCGCAGCAACATCCAGTTGTGAAGATGCAGCGCACTGTATATCGAAACGAAGGCATCCCCGATCTGGTTTCGCGAGGCAGAAGGGTGCTTCGCCTGCACTCGTTTCAGTATATCGCGGATGGTATTCTTCCCATCGAGTACATCCACCACGGCTTGTGAAAGTGGGTTTTTGATAAAACTCACTACACCCTTGCTATCATCCTCGCGGAAGACCACTTCTTTACCCACCTCTACTTTGGCGACTGCATCGCTTAGCCCCTTATAGGCGGTGTCTTCGGTATACATCATCCAGCAGAAGGGTAACCATTGGTCGTCTTGCGGAAGCGGTTTCTTGACAGGTGTACGGCGGGCGTAGAAATTGTGTTTGAGTATCTGGCCGTTCATGAGTTCGGCGGCGGCTTGCTGCTTGCGGACATCGAGTGTCAGAAGGCGTTTTAATAACTCTGGATCGCGGGCATAGGCACGCGGGTCATAAAGGAAGTTACCTTGCGGCTCATGCGAGGCAAAGAGATGCACGAGTTGAAGCCCGGCACCTTCTACGAGATCGTAGATATCCGGGACGGTGTAAGCCCGGTCCTGCGAGTGCAGGAAGAGATCGTATATTTCATTATCATCGGTGACGGCGACATTCTTCGCATTCTGCCTGGATTTATTGAGCCAATGATCGGCGGGTAGTGAAGCAATGGTTTTGCGGGTGAGTTCGAGTTTCTTTTCCCGTGAATCATTAGGATTCGTGATGATACGCGCTAAGGATTGCATCTGGTAAACGGCAGTGCGGCCATAAAGTCCATATAGCATCAGGCAGACGATGCCGTCATCTTTCAGCACATCGGCAAGTGCTTTCATGCCCACATCCGGCGAGGCAAGGTGATGCAACACACCCGAGCAATCGATGTAATCGAATTCACCCAAGCCGAGTTTCGGGATGTTCAGTAGTGAATCGTGGATAAAGCGGATGTTGTCGAGTTTACGCACGGCGGCACGCTTCTGTGCGATATCGAGCGATGCTTTACTGATGTCGACATAGACGATCTCCGCATCATATCCGCGCAGCTGTTCTGCAAAGAAGATTAGGCCGTCACCCGTTCCGCCACCTGCTATCAAGACACGGCAACCATCCCGCAGATCACGCTTGCCACCGAATCCCCAATGGGTGATGCGGTCGAGGCATGCACTTAAAGGAGAAAGCAGGCGCTTACGCTCATCTTCTGGGTTACGAAGCGGATAAGGCAAATCCTCGTATTGCGCGCGGACGGATGTGAGATACGCGCTCTCGGTCACGCCTTTTGCTCTACTTTCAGATCGAGCGTCGCTGCCAGTTCACGCCACTCGCGTGCGCCCAGACCGGAATTTTCTTGCGTCACTTTTTCCCCACCAATCAGGCGGCGTACGACATCCATACCGGTCTTCGACAGGTTGACACCATGCAGGCGGTATTCCTGGAAAGCGTTATAGGCAAACGGTGTCCAACGCTTCAGCACATCGATCATCACATCGGCATAGACACGGATCTCGTACTGCGCATGCGCATCGGCGCGAAGACGAAGGAAATGCATGAGGTTGTGCAGGTCGGTTTTCCAATACCATTGCGTATAGTAATTGAGCGAAAGATTCATGCGGGCGAGTTCGCGTGCCAGGCCACTCCTGCTGTCGTCGATCACGTTGCCTTCATGGTCAGTGTTCATCAGCTCTTCGTAGTGGCCGTACAGCTGTTCGGAATCTTCTTTCAGGATTTCGAGCACGCGTTTGGCCTCTTTCGGCGACAGGGCATCGTTACTACGGCCCTGATGGTTTTGTTTGGATTGCGGTGAGAGTTGTTCGATCGCCGGGATATAGAATTCCTTATCGAGGATCGAATAGCGTGCTGAATACTCGTTCACGTTCGCGGTACGGTGGCGGATCCATTGGCGTGCGACGAAAATCGGCAGCTTCACGTGGAATTTGATCTCGCACATCTCGAACGGGGTCGTATGCCAGTGGCGCATGAGGTAGTTGATGAGGCCCTGATCCATGCTGACCTGTTTGGTGCCTTTGCCATAGGATACACGGGCCGCTTGCACGATCGCAGAATCGTCGCCCATATAATCGACGACGCGTACGAAGCCGTGATCCAAGACTGGCAGCGGTTTATAGAGGATCTCCTCCAGCGCCGGAACGGTGGCGCGAAGCGTGCTATGTTGTTGACCCCTCAGTTCTTTTACCTGATCCTGCTGCTCTTTCGTCAGTGCCATTTTCACTCTCTTTTTTTAGACCTGTACCGTTGTAGGAAAAACTTCGCACTTGCACAAGATTATTTCTGCAATTGCTGAAAATAAATCTGTGAATCCGCTTCACAGCAAGGAAATCAGCGGTTATACTAAGGATGTTCGCAAGAACTATGGCAATAAACGCGGTTTGGAATAGACGCGATGGACCCGGGGGCGGTACCCGGCGCCTCCACCAAAAGAATCGA
Organism: Pseudomonadota bacterium; assembly: GCA_010031735.1. Classification (GTDB taxonomy): domain Bacteria; phylum Pseudomonadota; class Alphaproteobacteria; order Rickettsiales; family RGZB01; genus RGZB01. The sequence continues at coordinate 14,276 of RGZB01000042.1, forward strand.
ATGGCATGTATGTATGGGGGCGAAATAGGCTCGACATGCGTAATAAAGGAACAGTCTTTGCCCGGCGTAATTCACCGAGGGAGCAATCCCTGCACGGATTATAACGTAAATGCAAACGACAATTTTGCATCTGTAGAGCTCAAAGCCGCTGCCTAAGGCTTAGTGTCTAAAGCAGTATTTTGATCTACGCGGCCCGCGGGGGGCCGGGCAACAGAACCCCCGCACCGAACAACTCTTACGAATAAGCATTTTCATGACAAAGAACGACGACACGCTACTGGATTACGGACGCCTCATCGACGAGGCTATGCATAATATCGTGAAGAAGGCGCTGCTACTGGTGGCTGAACATGGTCTGCCGGGCGATCACCATTTTTATATCTCGTTTTTAACCGAAGCGCCGGGTGTCATGATCGGTGAAGACCTGAAGAAAAAATATCCGGATGAGATGACCATCGTCGTCCAGCACCAATATTGGGATCTCGAGATCGAAGAGGATCGCTTCAGCGTGGTCTTAAGTTTCGATAACGTGAAACAGAATCTTACCATCCCATTCCATAGCATCACCTCGTTTGCCGATCCAAGCGTGCGCTTCGGCCTGCAATTCCGCCGTTCTGGTAGCGAAGAGGAGGTGGAGGATGGGGATGAGGGCACGAAGCCGCCAGCGCCTACGAGCGGCAAAGGCTCCAAATCCAAAGCCAAATCCAAGGCGAAAGAAACCAGCAACTCGAACAACGTGGTCACGCTGGACAGTTTCCGTAAGAAATAAGCTTTAACGTATTATTCTTTTGAGGTCGGTTTCAGCGCGAAATCGATACGGAAGGTTTGACACTTTTCCGAGATGACATCCATATCGAGGATTTCTTTATTACGGTAGAACTTCCCGACACGCGGATGCCAACCAAGCGTCGGCAGCACTTTTTTGTAGAAGGAGGTGGCACTTGCCATATCTTCTGCAGGCCCCCTCAGCGACACCTGCACGATGCGGCCTTCCGGTGAATCGAACACCGTTGCGCCATCATTCAGCACCACCATGCTTTTATAGACCGGCAGATCGTTGATCGCCTCGACATACTCCTGGTGTTTACCTGTGCTTGTGTAATCTTCGCAAGCAACCGCAGCGGTCGCGTTCAGCAGCAATAACAAAGCGAGCATGTATCGAAGCATAATATCCCTAACGTTTCTGGCAGCGTGGGCAGAAATAGGTGGAGCGCCCCTGCTGTACTATCCGTTCTATCGCAGTCTTGCAGGTGAGGCAAGGTTCGTTTTCGCGTTCGTATACCTGGAATTCGTGTTGGAAATAGCCCGCATCCCCGCTGGAGCGCACAAAATCCCGTAAGGTCGAACCACCGGATTGGATGGCGCTCTTCAGCACCGCTTTGATGTTCTTAACCAGCAGTTCGCACTGCGCGGGCGTCAGTTTCCCGGCGAGTGTCTTGGGGTGGATATGACTGCGGTACAGGCTTTCCGAAGCATAGATATTCCCGACACCCACCACCACGCGCTGGTCCATGATCGCGGTTTTGATGGGCGCTTTCTTGTTGGTGAGTGCGGCCTTGAGTGCTGCGCCGGTGAAGCTTTTCTCGAGTGGTTCCGGGCCAAGGTGCGCGAATAAGGCATGTTCAGCCATGCTTTTTTCAGAAGTGATATCCATCAGTCCGAAGCGCCGCGCGTCGTTGAATATCATCACCGAGCGGTCACCGAAGGTCGTAACGACATGGTCGTGCTTGCGTTCGGAGTTGGGCGATTTTTGATGCACCAATATCTGCCCGCTCATACCGAGATGGATGATCCAGACCTGCCCACTATCCAGATGTATCAGGATATATTTCGCGCGGCGGGAAAGTCCGGTGATTTTCCGGCCCTCCAGCAACTCGGCGAGGTTTTTCGGTAGCGGGGTGCGCAGATCCGCGCGGTTTAGACGCACTTCAGAGATGGTTTTCCCTGAAATGGCGCGCTCAAGGCCGCGGACGACCGTTTCGACTTCAGGCAATTCAGGCATGGGGCTTGTACATTCGCTAAAAACTATGGCATAAGGGCGTCCGGAGACGCTAATGCCACATGCGACCAAACACAAGAAGAAAGCCGCCACCAGGCTGAAGGTGCAGGAAACCATCGACTTCGGTTTCGAGCAGATACGCCGCGAAGAGAAGAAAGCGCGCGTAGGCGAGGTATTCACTTCGGTTGCGAGCAAATACGACATCATGAACGACCTGATGAGCGCGGGCCTGCATCGCCTGTGGAAAGATACGATGGTCGGCATGGTGCCACTCACCGCCCATGCGAAGATACTCGATGTGGCGGGTGGTACAGGCGATATCGCGTTTCGTATGCACCGCCGTTTCGAGAAAGCAGGCGTGGCACACCACATCACGGTTTCGGATATCAACCCCGATATGCTGGGCGAAGGCAAGAAACGCGCGGTCGATCAGGGTTATCTCAAAGGCTTCAGCTGGAAAGTCGCGGATGCAGAGGCACTTCCGTTTGAAGATAATAGCTTTGATGTCTATACGATCGCATTCGGTATCCGTAACGTCACCGACCGTCTGCAGGCCATGAAAGAAGCGTACCGCGTGCTTAAAACCGGTGGCAAATTATTGGTGATGGAATTCAGCCATCTTGAACTGCCGTTACTCCAACGCCTGTATGATGCCTATTCTTTCAGCATGATCCCCTTCATCGGCGAGAAGGTGAGCGGTGATCGCGCAGCCTATCAATATCTCGTGGAATCCATTCGTGCATTCCCGAAACCGGAAGCCTTTGCCGCCCTGATCGAGCAGGCAGGGTTCGAGAACGTGCAGTTCCGCCGTTTGCATCTGGGTGTCGTCGCTATCCACAGCGGCTGGAAGGTGTAGCATGCACCTCTTCCGCTTGCTTCGTATCGTCTATCTCTTTGCGTATTACGCACAGCCGATCGCGAATCGTAAAAAAGGTTCTGGTAAGAGACTGGCGCGGAGCCTCTACCATATGGGTCCTGCCTATATCAAATTCGGCCAAGCGCTCTCCATCCGTTCGGACATCCTGGGTGAACAGATCGCTGATGAACTCGGTGTGCTCCGCGATAGCCTGCCGCCATTTCCTTTCAAGAAAGTGAAGAAAATCATCGAGCAGGGGCTTGGTAAACCGCTCTTCGAACTTTATAGCGATTTCGATGAAGAGGCCGTGGCCGCCGCTTCGATCGCGCAGGTGCATTTTGCGGTGACGGCAGACGGTGAGGAAGTCGCGGTCAAAGTGCTTCGCCCGGAGGTAGAAAAGATATTCGCGCGTGATGTGGCAATGATGCGCTGGCTTGCCAAGTGCGCTGAGAAACTCTCTAAGGAAGCACGCCGCCTGAAACTCCGCCAAGTGGTGGAGGAATTCGCGAAATCGGTGGCGGTGGAACTCGATCTCCGCATGGAAGCGGCAGCGGCCTCGGAACTGAAAGAGAATTTCGCAGGCGAGGTGGGTTTCCACGTGCCGAGAGTGGATTGGCGCCGCACCTCTG
>RGZB01000043.1 GCA_010031735.1 Pseudomonadota bacterium
GAAAGTGCGAATAACGGCTTGCCGGAAAGCCCGCCGGTTTCTTGTGCATGGGCGCTTTTGAGTCTCGAACGCTGGCTGATGGTGGTATTGCCGACTACCAGCCCGTCGATACCGCTCGCCATAATGATCTCCGCGATATCGGTTTGTTCATCTTCGGTAAGATCCGGTGCGATCTTGACCAAAATCGGCACATGGTTGCCCTGTTGTTGTGCCAGTTCGCGGCGGGTGGTCGTCACCGCATTTACGAGTCCGGCGAGCATATCTTTTTTCTGCAGTTGGCGAAGTCCGGGGGTATTCGGGGAAGAGATATTGAGGGTGATATAGTCACATGAATCGTACACAGCACGGAGCATCGTAAGATAGTCGGCTTTGTCGTCCTCGGTGTCCTTGTTTTTACCGATATTCGCACCCATCACGACCTGCGGATAGATGCCGCGTTTCGCTTTAAATTCTTTTAATTTCAATATGTAAGATTCGGAACCCTTGTTCGGCATCCCGAGGCGGTTGATGATGGCGCTATCTTCGGTTAGACGGAAGAGTCTTGGGCGTGGATTACCCTCCTGCGGACGTGGGGTGGACGTACCGGTCTCGATAAAACCGAATCCTTGATGCACGAGGCCGGGAATCGCCTCCGCATTCTTGTCGAATCCAGCCGATAGGCCGATCGGATTTTTGAAATCGAGATTGAAATGACGTGAAGCGAGCATCGGGTCGCTGATTTCTGGCTGCTTAGGGAGCAGATTATGCTTCAGTGCAAAGAGGGCGATCTTATGCGCTTTTTCGGGATCAAAACGGTAGATAAACGGCTGAACTAACGGGAAATAGTCGAACATAAGTGTAATTTGGCATCACTCGCTGGATTTTGGGTAACTTACACGAAACGCTTTCGGAAAAACATATAAATTTTGGCATTTTCGTATTATTATCAGACAAATAATGCAGGTAGCATGAAGAACAGGTCGCAAGAACAAAAACGTGTATGGCGTGAAGTCGGCAAGTATGCCGTAGCGGCTGCGTTCGTGCTTTTTTCTATGAGCTATTCCGTAAAAGCCGAAGAAGATCCGGGCCCGAATGCTGCGGCATCGCTCGATCGTATGAAACAGATCGAACAGGATGCCGAAGCTGCCTACCAAAAGGGTATGAAAGATTTACCGCCGCCTTCTTCTACTCCGAATATTCCGCCTCCGCCCTCGCAAGGTATGTTGCCTCCGCCTGCGATGCCGATGATGCCTTCGGCGCCGCCATCCGGTATGCCGCCGCAAGGCATGTATTCACCGAATATGCCGCCGCCGGGAGCGATGATGCCGCCTCCGTCTATGCCGCCGATGGGAATGCCACCCGCCGGAGCACCTTCTGGTATGCCGCCTCCGTCTATGCCGCCGATGGGAATGCCACCCGCCGCCGCCAGGTGCAATGATGGCTCCTCCGAGTGCTCCACCGATGATGCCGCCGCCGCAAGCGAACATGGCACCTCCGCCGCCAGCCATGCCGCGCCAGCAGTTCCCTGCCTCTTCGAATCCATATGTGGCGAATCAGCCGATCGCGACCGTTCCCGGCCTGCCTGCCTATAGTGCTACGAATATGATGGGTGTTGCGCGCCAGTCGCCAGGGCAGCCGATGAATCCGCTGAACCCGGAATCGAGCGAAGTCTTCATGCAATCTCCGACGACCGATACGATCCGTGAGCGCCAATTGCAGGAGCGCACACGTGAGCATCCGGAAGGTACGGAAAAAGCCCGTTATGCGCCGCTTTCCAATGATCCGAGCATCGATCCGCTAGACCATGGTTACGAGAACTGGCTGAAGAATATCCGCGGCAAGCAAGCGGACCAGCGCGATTACGATGAAGAATACGAAAAGTTCGTGCGCAACATCAGCGTGATGTTGTTCTCGCTCGGTCAGAAGCAACTTTCACCCGAGACGTCGGCGGCACTCAAAAATATCCCGGCGGATAGCCTTTCTGCGGTGGGTCGTTCGCTGGAGCCGAAGAACCCGGTAGATATCGCCCGCGGCAAGGAGATGAAAGATCCATTCCCGAAAGATGATGCTACGGTCGATGCCGCTGCTGGTAAAGATATCGGCAAGGATGTCGGTCTCAATATCGCGGTGAAACCGGCGACCGTGCAAGTGCAGCGTCTGCTTGAGATGGGTTATGATGCATTACGTTCCGGCCAGACAGAAGGTGCGATCGCCATTTATAAGAACGCGCTTGCGAGCGATCCTGAAAATAAAGATGCGCTGTTTGGATTAGCGACCGCCTATCACCGCGCAGGCCAGCTCGATCAGGCACGCGACACCTATATCCAGCTCATCAACAAAGATCCGAACAACTGGCCGGCGATGAACAACTTCCTCGTGCTCGCGGGGGAAGAAGCCCCGGAAGATGCGCTACGCCAGCTGAAACAGCTTGAAAGCATCAACCCTGAATTCGGGCCTCTTTCGGCACAGATCGGCATGATCTACGTGCAGCAGGGCAAAATCGAAGACGGCATCAAGTACCTCTCACGCGCTATCACGCTATCACCGGACAATCTGGCATACCGCTACAACCTTGCCGTGGTGCTCGATCATGGTGGCTACAAGCAGCAAGCTGCACGGCTGTATGCGCAGATTCTCGATTTCAACGGCGAGAAAGGGCAGGCACTTCCTGAATCGCGTGAGAAAATCCGTGATCGTTTAGCGTTCATCACTTCACAGAAATCATAGAGAGACCAAGATGGAAATCACCGAGCTTCTGATACATACAAAAAAGCATAAAGCTTCGGATTTGCACCTGGCATCGGGACAACCCCCGATCATGCGTATCAACGGTGATATGATGCCGCTCAAGAGTGAAAGGCTCACGCAAGACGAAGTGAAGGGCATGCTGTACGCAGTGATGACCGAATCACAAAAAGCGGAATACGAGCGCGATCTCGAGATCGACTTTGCCGTGCAGTTCGGCGAGGATCTCCGTTTCCGTGTGAACGCATTCAATGCCCTTGCGGGTCCTTCCGCGGTGTTCCGTACAATCCCGACCAAGGTACTCACGATCGAAGACCTCGGCATGCCGGATATCCTGAAGAAAGTATCGTTACTCACGAAAGGTCTGGTGCTTGTCACCGGCCCGACCGGTAGCGGTAAATCGACGACGCTCGCTGCGATGATCGACTATATCAATACGCATACGGCGCAGCACATCCTTACGGTGGAAGACCCCGTGGAGTTCGTGCATCAATCGAAGCGCAGCCTGGTGAACCAGCGCGAGCTCGGTACCAATACGATTTCGTTCTCCCGTGCACTTAAATCAGCGCTGCGTGAAGATCCGGACGTGATCCTGGTAGGTGAGTTGCGCGATCTCGAGACCATTCAACTTGCGCTTACCGCAGCAGAAACCGGCCACTTGGTGATGGGCACGCTCCACACCATCTCCGCACCGAAAACCGTTGACCGTATCATCGACGTGTTTCCCGCAGCCGATAAATCCCTTATTCGTTCGATGCTTGCATCCTCGCTCGAAGCGGTGATCTCGCAAACACTCCTTAAGACTGCGGATGGCAATGGCCGCGTCGCAGCACTCGAGATTCTGCTGGGTACGCCTGCGGTGCGCAACCTTGTGCGCGAAGGGAAAATCCCGCAGATCTATTCGCTGCTCCAGATTGGCTCGAAAATCGGCATGCGCACGATGAAAGACAGTGTGTATAGCCTGCTGGAACGCGGCCTTATCACGTCGGAAGAAGCGAAATTCGCTCTCAACATGCATGAAGAAAGCGCTAAACCGAAGGTAGAAGAGGGTGCGGCGGGCAGCGATGAAGATAAAGCCAATTCCAATAAGAGCGGTACCGCTACGGCGGATGCGGCAAGCTCCGGCAAAGTGCAGAGCGCGGATGAGATATTAAACGCATTACAGAAGAAGAACTTCTAAGCCATGAAACTTCTCACCCCTTACCTAGAAGAGATGATCAAGCGCGAGGCAGCGGACCTGTTCCTAACAGTCGGTTCTCCGCCTTCTTTAAGGGTAGAGGGCAAGCTTGTCGAATTCGACATGAAGCCGCTCAATCACGATGCGATCGAGGCCATCATCAACGATGTACTCTCGGAAGAGCAGAAGCACGATTTTGCAACTAACCTCGAACTGAATATCGCGCTTACCGGTGCAGCAGGCGAGCGTTTCCGTGCTAATTTCTTCTATCAGCAACACCACCGCGGTATGGTCATCCGCCGTATTAAAGCGAAGATCCCGACCGCGGAACAATTGAAATTACCGCCGATCTACAACAAGACGGTGATGGAAAAACGCGGGCTAATCCTGATGGTGGGTTCGGTCGCTTCCGGTAAATCGACCTCCATGGCCGTGATGCTGGAATACCGCAATATGCACGGCTCCGGCCATATCGTGACCATCGAAGACCCGATCGAATTCGTGCACGAGCATCACAACTGCATCTTCACCCAGCGCGAGGTGGGTATTGATACGCTTTCCTACAGTATCGCGCTAAAAAACGCACTCCGTCAAAGCCCGGATATGATCGTGATCGGCGAGATACGTGACCGCGAGACGATGGAGAACGCACTCGTTTTCTGCGAAACCGGCCATTTATGCATGGCAACACTGCACGCGAATAACTCGAACCAGGCGATCGAGCGTATCGTGAACCTCTTCCCGGAAGAACAGCAAAAACAGATTTACATCACCCTGTCACAGAACCTGAAAGCGATATTCTCGCAGCGTTTAGTGACCAACGTGCGTGGTGGGCTTACGCTTGCAACCGAAGTACTGATCAACCAGGCGCTTGCACGCCAGCTGATCGCAGAAGGCAAGGTAAAAGAGCTGAAAGACCTGATGGAGAAGTCGCGCGATCAGGGGATGAATACGTTCGATCAATGCCTACTTGATTTTGTAAAAACGGGTGAGATTTCGATCGAGGTTGCACTCCGGGAGGCAGATAACCCGAATAACCTGAAGCTCCGCATCAACCAGGAAATGTTGAACCGCGAATTGATCGATGGTACACCGTCACCTCAAATCGATTACGGTAAGGGAAATGCTCCGGCAAAAAATAGCGAAGACTTCTAGCGCTTGCGTTTGGCCGAACGCTTCTTGGGTGCTTTCTTGGCTTTTTTAGTGGCACCAGTCTTTTTCGGTGTTTCGCCAGATACGACCTTGAGGAATGCGCGTTCCAGATTTGCTTCGCGCTGCGTTTTCTTGAATCCCGCTGGGGTGCCGGTGAACACGATGTTCCCATTATGGATCACCGCGATCTCCTTGCAGATTTCATCGATATCCGAGAGCACATGCGAGGTGAAGAAGATCGTATTTCCCTTTTTCACGTAACGGACGAGGGCGTCCTTCAGTTTGATGCGCGCTTTCGGATCTAAGCCACTCATCGGCTCATCCAATATCAGGAGCGGCGCTTCTGTGAGCAAGGTAGCGATCAACCCCAATTTCTGCGTCATACCTTTGGAGTATTTTGTCATCGGCAGAGAGAGTGCTGCGACGTCAAGGTCCAGATCCTCAGCTAATATGCGGGCTTCTTCCACGTTCAGTTTCTTACCGTAATAGGAAAGGGTGAGCGATAAGAATTCCAGGCCTCGCAGGTAAACGGAGGGAATGAATTTTTCCGGAAGATAAGCAATGGATTTACGGGTCTCGATCTTCGAAACATCCTGATCGAAGAGTGATGCTTGCCCTGCATCCGGTGAGAGTAAGGAAAGGATGATCTTGATCAGTGTGGTTTTACCGACACCATTCAAACCGATCAGCCCGTAGATATGGCCCTTCGGCACCTGAAGCGAAACACTGTTCAGCACCTTATGGTCGCCGAACGATTTGGTGATACCACTGACGACCAAGGGATGCGTCGTGGCAGATTTCAGTGCAGAGGGAATATGTGCCATAGGGTGCTCCTTGGGTAGGATTCTAAAAAGATTCGGGGATAGATGCCAGTGGTTTTATGCCCTTAGTGTTTGGGTTTTGCGGTAGGTGCCGTGCTTGGTGCCATAGGTGTCGTCACGGTCCCCGGGGTGAGCAGGGAGTCGATGTTATTCAGGTTCGGTTGACCGGGGATTATCTGCCCACTGGGTGTCGGAACGGGTGCTGTTGGTGCTAGGCCGGGTGCCGGTGCGGTTGTTCCTGCAGGGGTCGCAGGTGCGGTTGCACCAGCCGGTGCATTGAGATCGGTCGGCGTGGTCGCAGGATAGGTGCCGGGTGCGAATATCTCGCTTTCGATCGACTGGACTGGAATCTGTGTGCCCTGACGGCCGGTTTCGGTCGGCGGCGTGATCTCCACGGCCGCTGCATAGCCCTCCACGACTTCCATACGGTTCGATACGAAGGTTTGGTTCAGACCCACGCGGAATTTCACTGCGCGCTTGTAGCGATCAACCATCACGTTGCCGTCCTTGGATTTATAGCCCCATACATAAGGAGATTCATCGATGTCCTGGTTCGCATATTTCAGGCGCAGCCTGCGTTCCTCTTCCGCCTTTTTCTTCTCAGCGAGTGCGGCTTCGATCTCTTTTTGTTTTTCGAGTTCGATATTGGCCAGTTCATCACGTTTTTGTTTTTCCTGCATCAAGGCTTGCTCCAGTTTCTTGGTGCTGAAGAGCGGGATATCGATATTCTTCGGAAGTGCCGGCAGCTCGAGTTGTATAGAGAAATTGGGATCAGTAGCGCCAGGGCCTGCAGCACTACCCGGTAGTGCAGGCATTTCAAGCGGGATTTCCGGTTTGGTTCCGGTCGAGGCAATCTGGGTCGGGGATGCAGCCGAGGGTGTCGCAGCAGTCGGGGCAGAGGGCGGGCTTAGAGAAGGTGCAGGTAGCATCGGCGGCAGTTCACCGCTTGCAACCGGCGGCGTTACGATGGCGCCTGCGGTGGCCGTGCTCGGCTCACCGGCTTGCGGGTTCAGCGTGGAGAGAAGCGCATCCGGTGTCGTATTCCCACCGGCAGATGAAGGTGTTTTCGATGCGCCGTTTGCAGAAGCCAAAGGAGCGGCCGCAGGCGGCGTGGGTGTAGAAGGTGCCAGTGTCGGCGGAAGTGCAGCGCTATTCAATGCGGGTGCGGCAGTGAGCGGTGCTGCACCCGGAGCGATCGTTGGCGGTACAGTGGTGGCACCTGGCACTGCAAGTGGAGCAGGTGTTCCTGCTGCATTCGGAATCGGAGTAGCGCCAGCAGGTGCCGGTGTTTGGGTCTCACTGAATCCGAGTGAGATGCTGGCTTCTGGAACCGTCGCCATGGCATCGAGTTCTTTCTGGGTCAGTGGCTTTCCGAGGCGTGTGGACACGACCTTCGGATCGATCGCGACCAGTTTTCCTTGCCAGCCAGGGGAGAGGAAGTCGAGGTCTTTCGGCTTCCAGATGAATTCGACGAAGTCGTTGTCGATATGCGCGACCTGCAGATCCTCGAGCTTCATGCCGCGGCGGGTGCGCTTGTAGTTCATCCACAGCGTCCAGTTCTCCGGTGCGTAGAACAATACGGAGTTTAAGTAATAGGAAGGGGCGATGATGGCACCTGCCAGGGCAGGTTGTTTGCGCGGGTCTTTCCCCAGATATTCATTGTTGTTGTTGTAGATGACACCTGTCGTGTCGACGTGCCCGACGGCATTACCCTGTGCATCCAGGATGATCCCTGCCTCATTGATGGTGCCGAACGGTTTGCCATCAAGGAACGTCACCTTACCGGCTTCATCGACCTTAACCTTGTCTTCTTGCTGTAACTCACCTGGCTGTGCTACCACTACGGTGCCTGGCGCTGGTCGTGCGTTCACCGCACTATAGAGGATATCCAGTTTATCCTGATTGAACATCAGCGAATTCTTCCATTCAAGCTGCTGGAAGTTCTGGCCGCTGAAAGAGATTTGGCTCTCAGGCAACACGTCGCTCGTACTGCTGAACCGGGAAACCACATCGCCCAGCGAGGCGTCGGGTGTGGTAGCGCTACCCGTGACATCTTGCGCGAGTAAGTAAGTATACGTGTAAAGGAAGGTCGAGCCGATAGCCGCTACCGCGATGAAAGGCACCATCTTGCGGAGTAGATCCTGGAAGTGATAGCGGGATACGGAGATCATAATTTAGATGCTCCTCCTGCTGGTGTCGCGGGTTTTGTGCCTGTTGGTGGTACAGCCGGCGTTTCGGCACTCGCATCGCCTGGCTCTTGCTGTTTGAGCGTCCACCAGTTCAGCACGATTTTGCCTGCGACGAGCGAGGGCAGCGGGGCGTTAGGTTTCCGGACCTCGCTCATGACCTCATTCGTGATCTCGTCCTGGCGTGCCATCTCGATCTTTTCGATATTCACGTAACCGGGTAGCTTCTTGATCAATGCATCGATGAAAGAGAACACGAGTTCGTCCGTAAGCGCCTTATAATCGATGGTGATCTGGTTGGTATAAACCGTGAGGCCTTTGACATTGAATTTGCTGGAGGCATCCTCGACCTTCGAGAAGTTTACGTTGATCTCATTGATCCTGTAACGCGTGCGCAGCTCATCGATGATCGGACGGGACACACGGATGCGCGATGCCGCATCCGCAAGCGAGATGTTCGTGAGTTTCTGCGAAGGCAGGTCTTTATAGATCTTGAGCGATTCAGCGATCAGTACGTTCTTGGTTTTGGTGTCGAACGTTTCTTTATTGATGGCAATGGTCTCGCGCTTTACGCGGTCGATATCATCCTGGATGGAAGATAGACGGAAAACGAACACGAAATAGATGATGATCAGGCCAATGAGCGCACCGCCTAAGATGGCTCCTTCCTTAATCAACCTCCGTTTCAATGCCGCGATCTTTTCCATACGTCCTTTAGCGCGCTTTCGCCGGTGGGGTTGCAGGTTTAGCAGCGGGCGCTGCCGGTTTTCCACCCGCAGCCTTGATGTCGTCGTTCAGATCTTTCGGGCCGATGATGCTTACCTCGAGCGGTATTTTCTCCGGCTGTTTCGGTGCAGCGTCCTTACCGGTCTTACCGGCGGTGGGTGCAGGGGTGCCACCACCCAGATCCATCTGGAAGCCGCCATTCTGATCACCCGGTAAACCGGTGAACTTCACGGTATAGGTCCTGAAGGAGCGGCGTACATCTTCCGTAAAACGATCCACATCCTCGAGCAAACGGTCGATACTGTCGGCATTGCTCGCGACCTGCATGGAGAACACGGCATCCACTTTATTGCTGCCAGCAAGATTCTCTTTCACCGAGAGTTTGAAGTTCTGCACGGTGATCTCAGGGCTTCTGAGGCGTGCGAATTGGTCGATCATCGTGAGTGGCATATAGGTCTCTTTGGAGAGTTTCTGGTAAACACCCACGAGGTTGACTACTTCTTCACTTTCCTGCGGCAGCGATTCTCGCACTTTCTGGATATCATCGAGTTCTGCACGTGCTTTCTGGCGGAGCGCCTCTGCATCGGAGAGTTCGGAGCCGCTCGAGAAGATGCTGCCGATACGGACAAGTGTCAGTAGTACCAGCATCGGCATGACGATCGCTGAGGCGGCGTAAGCATACTTACGGATATCAAGGAATTGCTGCAGCTGCTTGGTAAATGGGGTATATAGGCGCAGCACTTTCTTCTTCCTGACACTGAAGAACGCAGCGAACACCACGTCGCCGAAACGGTCGGTTTTTTCTGCTACTTTATTGAGCTTCAGCGTTTCTGCGATCTGGAACGGGGTAAGGGTAGTGATACTACGGGCTTCGAGCGAGTTCACCTCGAACGCCTTCTTCACCTCCTCCGAAGCCACGACATAGATATCGAGGTTCTTACTGTCTTCGAAGCCAAGACGGCGGATGTATTCGATGGTATTCAAGGTTTCCTGTTCGATATTGCCGGCGATGATCTCTGGCGCAAACCCCCCGATCGGCTGCGCAAGACGGGTGAACAGTACGCGGCCGTTCCTGAATACGATCTGGCGGAAACCACCCACGCGGTTATGGCTGATCAGCACCTGCCACTCCGGCTGTTTCTCAGCCTTCTTGGGATTGAGTGGTATGATCTTCTTGATGAATTCCTCTGCCTCGATTGGCAGCAGGAAAATACCGGCAAAGGGATTTTCCACACTCAATATCGCGTCCAGCCAGTCAGAGAACGGCGGCGAGTTATTGATCGAGATGAAAAGATAGTTCCAGTCCTTACGGCCTTTCTTCTCGCGGTAGAGTTTGAGTGCGGCCTTGATGTCCTGATCACCGAAGTCTTTTTCCAATCGCCGTTCTACGAGCTTACCGATATTGAACGAGCTCACCGGTGGCAGGGTGTGCTGGATGTAGGCCTGGTCGAGAAGATCGACCAGGATCGAGATACTGGCCTTCGGATAAGCCGATAAGGCCTTGCTGAGCTCCGGTGACGTATGGTTATTGATGAACAGGCGCTGTTCGAGCGTATTGCCGTTCATCAGCACCAGGATCGCGCCTTCATCACCGATGGAGAGTACGAATTTCCGTTTCTCGAACTTGATGCTATTCTTGAGTTTCTGTACGAGCTGATGCGTTGCCACGTTAGAAATCCATCTTGCTGAAGCTGTCGTATAACGGACCGAAGACTGCCGAAGTGACCCAGAAGAGTAGTAAGCCCATCACGATGATCAGTGCGGGTTGGATGGTACCTACGATGGATTCGACTGCATCATTGACCTCGCGGTCGTAGAAATAATTGATGTTCTCGAGCGCATCTTCCATATTGCCGGATTCCTCACCCACCTTGAACATGCGGAGCACCAGGCTCGGGAATTTGTTGGTCGCAGTAAGCGAGAGCGTGATCGAGTTACCATCCGATACGTTTTGGCGTACGGTTTGGATCGCTTCCCGCATGACGCGGTTCTTCACGACGTTCTGTGCGGTTTGCAAGCATTCGAGCACTTCAATGCCGCTCGTGAACGTGATGGTGAAGAAGTGTACGAAGCGTGACAGGTTCGCCTTCAATATCACCGAGCCGATGAACGGCATCTTGAGCATGATTTTATCGACCTGGTAAGCGAAGCTCTCGGAATACCGGCAGCCAAGGCGTATCAACATGATGAACAGCACGGGGATACCCAGGATGATATACCAGAAATGTACGAATATTTCCGAAGTCGCGATCAGCGCCCGGGTATGGATCGGTAGCTCGAAGCCCTGCGAGACCAGGAAGTTCGAGAGCTGCGGTACGACGAACAGCATCATCACCGTGATCACGCCGCTCATCAGCACGAGCAGGGCGATCGGGTAACGGATGGATTTTTTTACCTTGTTCCGGAGTGCTTCGTTCCACTTCAAGTGCTGGCCGAGCTGGGCGAAGGTTTCGGATAAGTTACCCGTCTGCTCACCTGCCTTCACCAGGCCGATGAAGACCACGTCGAAGACTTTTGGGTATTTCGAGAGTGCTTCGGATAATACCAAACCGCCCTTCACCTGCTCATACACATCGGAGAGCAGATCACGCAATTTCGTTGATTCCGTACTGTCGCGTAAGTCGGCCAGGGAGTCGAGCAGGGGCACGCCCGCTTTATCGAGCTGTTCCAGATGCACGCAGAAGACGATCAGGTCGCGCACTTTCACACGGCCATGGAAACCACCTTTGGCCGATTTCGTCTGCTTATAACGTACCAGATCCATCCCGAGTGCACGCATGCGCTCTTCGAGATCGATCTCGTTGACGGCTATCATCTTACCTTTTACGGTAGTACCCGCCTGATTCAGTGCAACGTAACTGTAAAGCGGCATAGGGGGATTATAACCTTTCCGTCATATCGATGGTGCTGATCAGTTCTTCAAGATCCGTGATGCCATCGAGTACTTTGCCGATGCCATCTTCCTGCATGGTTTTGAATCCATGCTTACGCAAATGTTCGAGCATAGTATGACGTGTCGCACTCGTCGCGATCAGCTCATCGAGCTCTTTATCGACGGGCAGGATTTCCGTGACCGACACGCGACCTTTATAGCCGGTATATCCGCACGCTTCGCAGCCCTTATGCACTTTGATCATCGGTGCCTTGGTGGGGTCGATGCTCATGATGTGGCATTCTTCGGGTGTAGCAACGCGCGATTCTGCACATTCCGGGCAGAGCTTCCGTGCGAGTCGTTGCGCGATCACGCAGATGATCGCACCTGCAAGCAGCTGCGGTTTGATGCCGATATCGATCAGGCGGGGGATGGCACCCATCGCATCATTGGTATGGAGCGTAGAGTACACTTGGTGACCTGTCATGGAAGCACGAAGCGCCATCTCGGCGGTCTCGTGGTCGCGAATCTCACCGACGAAGATCACGTCCGGATCTTGGCGCATGATGGCGCGCAAGCCTTCTGCGAAACCCATGCCGGATGCGGCGCGGATGTTCGACTGGCGGATCATCGAGAGCTGATATTCCACCGGATCTTCAAGCGTCATGATGTTCACATCGACCGCATTGATGAAGTTCAGGATCGAATAGAGCGTCGTGGTTTTACCGGAACCGGTCGGGCCCGTTACGATGATGATACCTTCCGGACGCTTGATCAGTTTCTTCAGGATCGCCACGTTGTTCGGATGCATCCCGAGGCTCTCGAGCGGCACGAGTGCTTTCTTCTTATCCAGGATACGAAGCACGAAGTTCTCGCCGTGGATGGTCGGCTGCGAGGATACGCGGAAGTCTACTTCGCGGCCTAGCACGTTGTACGTGATACGACCGTCTTGCGGGTTACGCGTCTCTGCGATGTTCATGCTGGAGATGATTTTCATACGCACCGCGATCGCAGACCAATAATCCTTGTGGAAGCTGCGGATCTGCTGCAGGTTGCCGTCGATACGGTAACGTACACGCACGAAGGCCGGTTCTGGTTCGAAGTGAATATCGGATGCGCCGCGCTTGATCGCATCGATCAGCAGTGCATCCACCAGACGCACGGTCGGGTTCACGTAACCCTCCGCCTCACCGGTGATTTTATTCTCATCCGAAGACATGCCGGTTTCGATCTCGCGCAGAATACCATCGATCGACATCTCGTAGTCGTAGTAGTTATCGATCAGGTCCATCACCTCGCCCTCAGGGCAGTAGAGTGGGACGATCTTGAAGTTGCGCGGGAAGTAGCGCTGGACCTGGTCCATCGCAAGCACGTTGTAGATATCCGCCATGGCAAGGAAGATGGTATTATCCTCCTGCATCACCGGGATTACCTTGTGACGTGTGGCGACGTTTTTCGGCAGCTGCTTCACGATGTTCGGATCAAGCACCGTGGTCTTCGGATCGAATTTCTCGACACCCGTGGATTCCGCAAGCACTTGGGCCAGCGTACTTTCCGTAATGAAGCCGAGTTCCACCAAGATCTGGCCGAGCATCGTTTTCTGTGGATCCGGATTGTTCCTCTGGATCTTCATCGCGATCTGCAACTGGTCATTCGAGATGATACCTTCCGACACCAGTTTGTCGCCGATGCGCGTGGGCTGTGTCAGGTTCTTCTTCGGGTCGGTATCTATGGCCGCCGCCGCTGCAGCGGCATTCGCTTTTTTGAGCGCCGCTTCGGATTCCCTCGTTGCCTGCGATTTTGGCAGGGGGATCGAATTCACATCGTTCGGGTCGTACACCGGAGTGGGGGCAGCTGCAGGCGCATTCAGGAATTCGAGACCCGGAGGGGGCGCGAGCGGAGCCGGTGCCAGACTTGCCGGCTGCTGTGCCGCTGCCGCATTCTGCAACATCTGCTTGATTTCCGGTAGTGCTTGCGGATCCATGCTGGGAGCAGCAGGTTCTTCCGCTTTCACAGGGTACACCTGTGTAGGGTCGAGCGCCGGTTGCTGAGTTGTCTGAGGTTGAGCGGGGGCCTGCTCGGAGCCGGCATTTTTATCCCCGAAAATACCTTTAATACCAAAAACACCTTTGTTATCAGCCACTTATACCTCTCGTGGGCTTAAAATACTACTACCTGTAGAACCCTTGCAGGATAGCAATTTTTGGCAAAACTATCAATGTTTTGAGGGGGGTATAGAGCGGTGGTGGTACATATCGGGAAAAATGTGCGAAATTTACCACGCTTTCCCTGCGGCCGTTTGGATTAGGGTTTTATGCCCATTCGTCCAGAAAAATCAGTGTATTGCAGGAAGGGACGTTCGCTGCCGATGCGGGTGGTAAAATATTCATCCACTGCTTTGCGCGCGCCTATCCACGTGCCGTAATCGTCAATGATCAACACCCCGCCCTTTGAGAGTAGCGGATAGAGTACCTCCATCTCGATTTTGGTCGACTCATACCAGTCGGTATCAAGTCGAAGCACAGCAATTTTATTCGGTAGGTTGGCGGCTGCCGTAAGTGTTTTCGTGACATCGCCTGCAATAAACCGTACGCCGCTTAGATCCGCTCTGGCATTGGTAAAATTCTGTTTCACGTTTTCCAGGGAGGTATAGCACCAGATGTTATGGTCCGTACGTTGCATTCGTTTGAAATTAGGCAAAGCGGATTCATTGTTACCTGCCTTCTTATCGAATTCGGTGGGCGCGGTCATCCCTGTGAATGTATCGTAAAGCACTACGTTCTTGGCGCTGCCATAGGCTTCGAACATCAATTTTGCTGCGATCGCATGGCCGCCTTTCCATACGCCGCATTCGACGAAATCACCCTCGATATTATTCTCTATCACGAATTTGCAGGCCAGTATCGTCGCGATAATGCGTTCGCGTGATGCCATACTCAGGTCATGCTTGATGATATAATCGAATATTTCCCGGTCCTGCTTGCTGAATTCAACAGGCAAAGCAATGCTGGATATTCTAAGGTTATAGCGTGAAAGGCTCCGGTTGATCCATTTTCTAAGCGCTCTTGCCATGTCCAGAAGGATGTAATGCATAAGCGCTATGGGGTGCTATTCCCACTCGATGGTACCAGGAGGTTTGCTGGTGATGTCGTAAACGACACGGTTGACCCCACGGACATGGTTCACGATTAGACTTGAGACATTGCCGAGGAATTCGTGGCTGAACGGGTAATAATCTGCCGTCATACCATCGGTCGAAGTCACCGCGCGCAGCGCGAGTACGTATTCGTACGTACGTTGGTCGCCCATCACACCTACGGTTTTGACAGGTAGCAGTACGGCGAATGCCTGCCAGATTTTGTCATAGAGTCCGGCTTTCTTGATCTCACGGATATAGATATCATCTGCCTTCTGCAGGATCGCGATTTTCTCTGCTGTGATCTCGCCAGGGATACGGATGGCAAGGCCAGGGCCTGGGAATGGATGGCGGCCGATCATCTCTTTTTTGAGGCCCATTTTGAGGCCGAGTTCACGCACTTCGTCTTTGAAAAGTTCGCGTACGGGCTCGATCAATTTCATCTTCATGCGCGCGGGCAAGCCCCCCACATTGTGGTGCGATTTGATGGTGACACTCGCATCGCCGTGTACGGAAACCGATTCGATCACATCTGGGTAAAGTGTGCCCTGTGCTAGGAAATCTGCGCCTCCCAGCTTCTTTGCTTCGGCCTCGAACACGTCGATGAACAGTTTGCCGATGATCTTGCGTTTGCGCTCTGGATCGCTGACACCTTTCAGTTCTTTCAAGAACAGTGCGCTTGCGTCCACTTGTTTAAGCGGAATGTGGAAATCACTGAAGAGTTTCTTCACTTGCTTCGCTTCGTCTTTGCGGAGCAGGCCGGTATCCACGAAAATACAGCTCAGTTGTTTGCCGATCGCTTTGTGGATGATAGCAGCCACCACCGTGGAGTCTACGCCGCCAGATACGCCGCAGAGTACGCGTTTCTTACCAACGGTCTGCTGGATAACTTCGATCTCTTTCTTTAAGAACGAACCCATGTTCCAGTTGCCTTTGCAACCGGCGATCTTGTGCGTGAAATTGCGGATGAGTTTGGCACCTTCTGGCGTATGCACAACTTCCGGGTGGAACTGTACGCCGTAGAATTTGCGCTTCTCATCGCATACGACCGCAAACGGTGCGTTCTTCGATTTTGCCGCGGCTACGAAGCCTTTCGGGATTTTCACGACGCGGTCGCCGTGGCTCATCCACACGATATTTTTACTTTTCTTCCAGGCACCCGTGAAGAGTTTGCAATCTTTCACGATATCGACTTCTGCGCGGCCGAATTCACGCTCATCCGAGCTTTCCACTTTGCCGCCTAAGAGCGAGCACATCAGCTGCTGGCCATAACAGATACCCAGGATCGGGATGCCGAGTTCGAAGATCTCTTTTGAGATGGTGGGCGCGAATTTCTCGGAAACCGAAGAGGGGCCGCCGGATAGGATGATGGCTTTAGGTTTGTCTTTTTTGATTTCCGCAATCGAAGTACGGTACGGTTTGATTTCGGAGAATACGCCGCTTTCCCTGACCCTGCGTGCAATCAGTTGCGTGACTTGAGAGCCAAAATCGAGAATGAGTACACGTTCCACTTATAGCCGTCCTTGTTGCCATGCAAGATACGCAAAAATCGTAGAAAGTGAAGGATTTTTTCGCTCGAAGGCACGCTTTTTAGGCGAGTACGTCCTGACGTGCGCTATAGAGCGTATTGAGCGGTGAGGCCAGCTGCTGCATTTGCTCGTAACGGTTGATGTAGGAAGCGGTGTCGACGCTCCTAGCCGAGGGCTGGGGCTGACTGTAATCCACTTTGCCGTTCGCTTCCGCAGAAGCAGTCAGGATTTCAGAGCCGATCGGGCGCTCCTGGTGGGTGTCGTTCAAAAGCCCAAGCAAGGTGTTGGTGCTGTCTTTTCCGTTCGTTTGCTCGGCGGTGATATCGAGGAAGCTTGCGAGTAAGCCCGCAATGCCGCCGTACAGTGCGCCCCCTGCGATCTTCGAGCCTGTCGAGGCATCATCACCCGTGATCTGACGGTAGATGTCGGATACCACCGGAATATGCTGGAGCGGGTTGATGGTATCGATGATATCGCCCAAGGAGGGCAGATCGCCATTCCCCCAGAAGCTGGTGGAGGCGCTTTCTCTTTGTTCCTTTTGGGCCTTTTGGTATGCCTGGTAAGGATTGATGCTGCTAATCGGTGATATCATACCCCATATAGATGCAGTTTTCGTGCCATTTTAACCCTCGGAAATCCGCCATTTCTTGAAGAGGGGAACAGGTCCTGCTAGGCAAAATTTGCCGGGTTGCTCAAAAAACGGAAGATTTTGCCTGATTCCCACGCTATAAAGCGCCTATGCAAAACGATACGCTCAAGCAATGGACCATCGCTGCTTTCTACCGATTCGTCGTGCTGGAGGACTATAAAAAACTCCAGAAGCCGATCGCGGATTTCTGCCGCCAGAACGGGATTGTCGGAACGATACTGCTCGCCCAGGAAGGTATCAACAGCACGCTTGCCGGCAGTGCCGAAAGCGTGAAGGCATTTTTCGCCTTCCTGGAGAAGGATACACGCTTCAACGGTATCGAACGCAAATATAGCTATAGCGCCGAACAGCCTTTCAAGCGCATGAAGGTGAAGCTCAAGAAGGAGATCGTACGTCTGAATGTAGACGACCTCGATATCGAGAACAAGGGCGAATATCTGGATTCAAAAATGTGGGACAAGCTCCTCTCCGAACCAGGCGTGGTGGTGATCGATACGCGGAATGACTACGAAGTCGCGATCGGGAAATTCAAGGACGCGATCGACCCCAAGACGCGGAATTTCACTGACCTGCCGCAGTGGGTGGATAACAACCTCAAGGGCAAGGAGCAGGCGAAAATCGCCATGTATTGCACGGGCGGGATACGCTGCGAGAAATCGACCGCGCTCCTCAAGCAGAAAGGTTTCAACAACGTGTTCCACTTGAAGGGCGGCATCCTGCAATATCTC
>RGZB01000044.1 GCA_010031735.1 Pseudomonadota bacterium
CATCGGCATGAGTACCGATTCGGAATCACCGGAACAATTGCTGCCCAGGAGATCTTTGTTGGGCCGATCCTCAACGATATCACGATTGATCGAATCGAGCTGGTGGTTGGAAACGCTCCAACTTCAACCGACACAATCACTGTTGATCTTCAGCGATGGAACGGATCAACTTGGGCGTCAATTTTATCTTCTACTGTCGTCTTCAATTCAAGCGACACGGCGATGACTCGAAAGGTCGCAACCATTTCGTCGGGTGCGATCAATGCCACCAATTCACTAAAATGGGTGATCAATCGGAGCGGTTCGAGCGGGTCAAACCTCTTTGGTGTGGCAAGATCTGCCGAGTCTGGCGGCGTCTAATAACTCTCGAAGGGGCTTGGCTATCTGGCCAAATCAAAGACTGAGAAAGTCGCGAGATCAAAGAGGGGGCGCAAGGCAACTCCGACGCCTTACGCCGGCAGCATCAGCGCGACTGAGTTGGCACGGCTGTTTGGTGTCAGCGTTTCGGCTATTGTTCGGGACTGGGCGTCTCGGGGATTGCCTCGTGAACCGGATGGTATGTACGATGCCCCTAAGTGTATTCGATGGCGACTTCATCTTGAGCGACAGCGAGCAGAGAAAGCACTCGGCGAATTTGAAGCGGTCAAGATTGCCAAGCTTAAAGCCGAGCTAAGACTTACTCAACTTAAGACGGGGGCGATTCGTCGCAAGTACGTCAAAGCGGAAGAGGCGGAAGAGGCGTTGTCTCGTCAGGCTCACGAAATCAGGACCGCCCTCGAAGCCCTTCCAAGGCGTTGGGCCGAAAAGGTAAGGCCAACTAGTCCAGCCGAAGGAGAGGCGATTGTGGAGGAGATGATTCGTGCCATCTACGATCAGCTCGTCTCGTCGCAATAGTTTTCGCTCCAAATTGGACCGGAAATTCAACCCAAATGGGTGGAAGAAGGTATTCCATCCGAAACGAACTATGTCCGTTGTCGATTGGTCGGAAAAGAATCTCATTCTCTCAGCGAAATCAACAAACCAGCCCGGCCCATTTTCGACACAGCGAATTCCATTTGCCCGCGAGCCGATGAATGCCTTCGCTGATCGTGATGTTGAAAGTGTTACCTGTTGCATGGGATCGCAAATATGCAAGTCAATCATTCAGGCTTGCTGTCTGGGATATGCCGTCTGCGAAGACCCTGGCCCATGTATGTGGGTCTGGCCTAATGCGGACCTGGCGAAGAAATTTGCCCGCAGCCGATTCCAACAGATGGTCGAAGACTGTCCTCCCATGAGAAGCCTCAAGATGAAGGAGCGGGAGTCTTGGACCAACACGGACAAGCAATTTGTTTCGATGGATGTCATGTTTCGCGGATCGAATTCGCCTGCGAATCTTTCCAGCGTTCCGATTCGATATCTGCTACTCGATGAGATTGATAAGTACCCAACGGCGACCGACAAAGAAGCCGGTGCTGTCGAACTGGCGATCCACCGAACGCAATCGTTCTGGAATCGAAAGATCATGGCGGCAAGTTCGCCAACCATCAAGGAGGGGCAGATCTGGCTTCGATTCCTCGAAGGCGATCAAAGGTTCTTTTGGGTGCCGTGCCCATTTTGCCATGAATATCAGGTGCTCGAAACAGGAAACATTCGATGCGATGAATACGCTCGCTTGGGCGAACGAGAATGGAACTGGGAGAAGGTTCGTCAGACGGCGGCTTACTACTGCGATCACTGTGGAGAAGCGATCGGAGATGAACATCGGGAGCAGATGAATCTTGCTGGTGAATGGCGTCCATCGGGTCAAGTCGGAAACCACCGATCCTTCCAGCTCAGTCGCCTTTATTCTCCGTGGGCCAATGCTCGATGGGGCCAAATTCTCGAAGAATTCTTCCGCAGTTACAAGGATTCCGAGCGTCTCCATGACTTCACCAACAACTGGGAAGGAATGCCCTGGGAGAACGCGGCCATTCATGCCGATGAAGAGATGATCCTCGCACATCGCGCAGACTACGACGAGGGTGTTATTCCTGGTCAACCCTATTGCGTAGCGATGACCGTCGATGTCCAGGAAGACCGGATTTACTGGGTAATTCGAGCATGGGGTATTCGCGGTACAAGCTGGCTGGTTCGCTACGGGATCGGCGAGAGTATTAAGGATATACCGATGATTGCTTCGTCCCGGATTCCTTATTTTGATCCTGGACAGCCCCAGGGGGTGGCTCATATTCGACCAGAAGATGTTTGGATCGACTCGGGTGCGTTCACGGAAGAGGTCTACCGCCTTTGCCGCAGGCACGGCTTTACGCCAGTCAAAGGCGAGACAGACAACACGAAGCCTTGGGAGTATCCGGTTCGGCAATCAAAGACGGTCAAGGGATTGAAGTTGATCGAGGTCAACCGATTCCGACATGAGATGTTCCGCCGTTTCGAAGATCCGCTTGGGCCAGATGGATCGTGGTATCTCCATCGAGGGGTAACAAGTCCCTACGCTCGCCACTTGCTCGGCGACAAGCCGGTCAAAGAAAAAGACATGTACGGCCGGGAAAGAGTGATCTGGAAGCAGCGGTGGGCGAATCACTGGGGCGATTGTGAGGTCTACCAAAATGCCATCGCGCTCTGGCGAAATGTTCGAGAATGGCAAGGTCCACGAGGGGTTGGCAAGAGTCGATCAATGCCATTAGGAGAAGAGACTCCTAACGGCCCTGGTGGATACTAACACACGGAGGATTTATGGGTCGCAAACGAAAAGAAGTCAGTCAATTCAATTCAGCACAGAATGCCCTTCCATCGCCAATACCAGACAGTCAGCAACCGGCAATCACTGAAGATATTCCGGTGACGCCGGCAATCGAAGTCGCTGGCCCACCGATGCCTCGTTCAAGCCAGTTTCCTTGTCCTCGATGCGGGCAACCAATGAAGCAAAACGGCAAGAGCGGCATGGATCTTTACTACTACTGCCGTGGATTTGGGCCGGCCATCTCTTGTGGCTTTCCCGGCAAAACCTTTTCGACCCGCGAGCGGTATGAACATGAACTAAAGCAAGATGTTCACAGGGCACGATGGACATTCGATGAAAAAGAGGGTAGATATCAATTCGTCATCGAGGAGTAGCTCTTTATCAACATCAAGCCGAAATTGCATGCAATTTCAATTCCATTTCAACTAAATCTTCAGTTGTCGTAATAAGTATTCCTCTGTAGGGTATTGATTCCCTTGGAGGAATTCACCTCTTTTCTTTTGCATATCTGTGCTGCTTAATAGCTGTATGGCAAATGAAAGCGATGCAGAATTATTGGCTCTCGCGAGGACGGCTCTGGCTCGTCGTCTGTCGGGTGATGCCTACGAGGAATACAGCGAAGCGGATCGTCGATTCAAGGGCGCGTCCATCCGCGATCTTAACGAGGTCATCCGCGCCTTGGAAAATCGGATTGCGACGGCATCG
Source organism: Pseudomonadota bacterium (assembly GCA_010031735.1). GTDB lineage: Bacteria > Pseudomonadota > Alphaproteobacteria > Rickettsiales > RGZB01 > RGZB01. Next base: position 3,428 of record RGZB01000044.1, read on the forward strand.
TCCGGGAACCGTTATCAGCTCGTGAGGCCATGCAACCTATGAGCGAGATGATGGTGAAAACCTGGGAGCCGTCCGGGCATGGGTATGATTCCCATGTCTCGACAACCAGTGAGTTGTCGCTTTTGCTCCCCAAGGGCGTGATGCCTTTATCGTCTTACGAAGGCGGCAAGTACACTCGTGGGACAGCGAATTGGCGACCGGCAAATCGTTCTCACGATGCGTTGTCTCGTGAGACGTGGGACCTCCTTCTCGCTCGCGGCCGGTGGTTGGGTCGAAATAACCCTTGGTGTCGAGGGGCTCAAGGTACGTTCGTCTCGAATATCCTCGGCGAAGGCGGGTCCACTCGATCGGTGGTGCGTGATAGCCAAGGGGTTATCCTCAAGGATTGGTGCAAGCAAGCGGATGAGATCTATCGGCAGTGGGGCGATTATGCCCATGTCCATCGTGACATGGATCTTTCGGAGATGCTCGGAGTAAACCTGTCGAGCACGATTGAGTCAGGGACAGGGTTGCTACTGGAAGTGGCGAATCCTGATCCTCGGAGCCCGGTCCCGATTGCGTTCCAGCCGATCGAGATTGACCAACTTGATATGTCTCGCGATCGGCCGTTTCGTCGGGGCCGCAATGACGGCACAGATGATAACGAGATTCGCAACGGTGTCGAGCGGGACGGCTCGGGTCGCGTGGTGGCGTACTGGTTGTTTACCGAACATCCGGGGGATGGGTATCGCTATGGGTCGTGGGTGAGCGAGCGTTTCCCTGCCAGTCGAGTGATCAGTCTCTTTCGTCGGGAGCGTCCGGTCCAGCATTTGGGGACAACGTGGTTTGCTCCAATTGTTCATGTTCTCTGGGATAGTTACGAGTACATGAAGCACGAAATCGCGGCGGCGAAGATCGCCAGTTATTTCATCGCGATGGAGAAGCGAGAGAACTGGGGAAGTGATCTTGATGGTATCACAGCCGAAGATGGTGATCGACTTGACGCCTACGGCAACCGTCTGTCGAATCTTGCTCCGCAGATGCTTATTCGTGGTGGGATTCAGGATTCTCTGGATGTCATTCGGAGTGATCGTCCGAATTCGGCGGCGGTCGCGTGGTTGCAATTCATGTTGCAGATGATGGCGGCGGGATTGGGGTTATCTTACATCCGATTTACGGGCGATTTTAGCCAGACAAATTTCAGTTCGTCCCGCGCGGCCGATTTGCAGGATCGCAAAGCATTCCGCCCTCTTCAGAAGTGGCATGCTTGGCACGTTGATCTTGAGATTCGCGAGCGAGTGATCGACCGGGCGATTGTTCTGGGTATCCTGCCAATCCCCTCGGGCGGGTTGACTCGATATATGAGGGATCGTCGCAAGTGGTTGGCGGCAATCGCCCGTCTTCCTGGTTGGGGTTATGTCGACCCCCAGAAGCAGGTGCAAGCCAGCATTACCGCCATCGAGTCCGGTCTTTCGACGTGGCAACGAGAGCTAGGCGATCTTGGATTGGACTACGAAGAGGTCTTTCAACAGCTCGCCGAGGAGCATGAGTTGAAGCAACAGCTAGGGTTAAAGCTCGGCAGCGAATTGCAATCTCCCGTGGATGCCGGAAATGCTCCTTCTGGTCGCCCGCAGACAGCAAGTACGAACGATGTCACGGATGAGGAGATGATTGATGAGTAAGCGAATTCCTGCCGTGGCCAATGCGTTCAGTCGTGCTATCTGGGCGATGGAGCCTGAGAAGCTTCGTACTATCGCAATGGTAGTTGAGTCTCGTCTGGCGGGGGTGGAGTTTTCGGAAGACGAGATTCGCGCGGCGATGGGCGATATGGGAGAGGAAGATCGTCCTCGAATTCAACGGGTCGGTTCGGTCGCGGTGGTTCCGGTGTACGGCGTCCTCACGAAGCGGGCGAACATGATGACTCGCTATTCGGGCGGGACGAGTGTTGACCTGCTTGCTCGTGACCTACAAGCCCTTGGGGATGATTCCACGGTCGAGGCAGTGGTTCTTGATTGCAATAGTCCTGGCGGCGAGTGCTCTGGGGTGGCGGACTGTGCCGAAGCGGTGGCAGGGCTCGCGAAGAAAAAGCGGGTGGTCGCGGTGGCGAATGATCTAATGGCCAGCGGCGCTTATTGGATCTGCTCGGCGGCGAATGAAATTGTGGCGACGAAAACATCGCTGATTGGCTCGATCGGTGTCTACTCCATCTATCAGGAATTCTCCAAGTACCTTGATGAGGCAGGGGTAACAACCAACATCATCCAGGCAGGTGAAGTCAAGGTGGCGGGCAATGAATACCGACCGATGACTCCTGCCGAGAGAGAGGCGATTCAACAGCGAGTGGATGATTGCTACGGCTTGTTTATCGAAGCGGTGGCAAAGAACCGAAACATGGCGAATGCCTCGGCCAAGGGTTTGGCGGATGGGGCAGTTCATTATGGTCAACGTGCGGTCGATCTGGGGCTAGCCGATCGCATTGGAACGCTTGACGAAACCGTCGCCACGGTGGCACGGGGAAGCAAAACGGCCCCGACAAGGAGAATGTCCATGTCAACGGAAGCTGCCGTGACGGGGAGCACTCAGAGCGAGACTCCTCCGGTGGTCGATAATGGTGCTGCTGTGGTCAGTGCGGCAGAAGCGGCCGCTCGCCAGCAAGAGCAAAACCGAATCCTTGAGATTCAGTCCCTCTGTTCGGCGGCGTTTGGTGCTGGGTCGGAAAAGGCAACGAAGCTCTCGATGAACTACATTTCGTCGGGCATGTCGTTGGATCAGGCTCAGTCGGCGGTTGGCCGCCATCCGGTCAACAGCCCTGCTGATGGTGGCTACTCGGTTCCGGGTTCGTTGACGGCCGGAACCTCGTCTCGTGAAGTCTTCTACTCGGCGGCCCGTGATGCTGTGCTTCTCAAGGTGGGTCGTTTGAGTGGTCCAGAAGGGAAGGCGGTCTCTCCCAATCGAGTGACGGCCCAGCTTGCCAATTTGAGTTTGCTGGATATTGCTCGCGAATCGCTTCGTCAGGCGGGTCAAGATGTCTCGCTGATGTCGCGACGAGCGATTGCCGAAGCGGCCATTCAGTGGGAGCAAGTTGGCATTCCGCGAGGTCCGCACCTTCCGTCGTTGTCGGGCTACGGCATGATGGTCGCTGATGGTGGCTCTCTGATGCGAACCGGGGATTTTCCGGGCATCTTCCGCGATGCGGCCAACAAGATTCTGCTCGACGAATGGCGAACGGCAACCGGAACGTGGCGACGATGGGTTAAGCGGGCATCCAACGTGCCGGACATGAAGGAAATCAACCGGCTCAAGCTGTCGGAAATCCCGATGCTGGAGTTGGTGAAGGAAGATCATGATTTCCCCAAAACTCGGATGAGCGAGGAGCGGGAAGCTTATCGTCCGGCACGGTATGCTCGTGCGGGATCGGTGCCGTTTGAGATGATCCTCAACGATGATTTGGATGCCTTTGCCAGCATTCCGGTCAAGATGGCTCGCGGGACCGACCGCACCATCAACTACTTGGCGTATGCCGAGTTGACCAGCAACCGGACCATGAGCGATGGCATCGCGGTCTTTGATTCCCAGCACGGAAACCTGATCAGCTCGGGTGCGGGTGCTCCATCGGCCGCGCAAATGCAGTCAATTCGGAATCTGATGCGTCGTCAAAAGGCGCTTCAGAATACCGATGACAACCTGACCAACAATGCGTTCCTCAACCTGGAACCCAAAATCATCTTGATCCCGCCTCAGCACGAAATGGCGGCTCAGGAACTCCAGATGTCGTTTGCCAACCCGGATCAGCTTAACTCGGCACGGGTGAACGTGTGGGCTAACCAGTTCGACATTGTTTCCGATGCCGAACTGCTGACTTCTTCGGGCACGTCGAACATTTGGTATGCTCTGACCGATCCGAACTACATGCGGGCGGTCGAGATCACTTTCGTCGAGGGCTTCGACTCTCCGGTGATCGAAGAGTCTTACGACTTCGATCGAAAGGGACGCAAGCTCTCGGTGCAAACCATCTTTGGTGTCCGCTGGATCGAATGGCGAGCGGCCGTCCGAAACAACGGAGCGTAACCAACAGTGATGCCGGCCTCGGACTTGTTCGGGGCCGGCTGGTGCTCTCTGGTTAGCAGTCAACAATACAAGGAGTTTGAAAATGGAAGTCATTGTTCGGGATATCGATCTTTTGAATTGCGGCACGGTGCCGACTACTGCCAATGGCGGTCGGTTCAGTGCGGCGATTGTGGGTGCGGCCCCTCCTACGGTGTCCTATGTCAATGGCTCGGGCTTTGGCCTGGGCGCCGTCCAGCTTGCTCTTACCAGTGCGTCACAGGCGCAGGTGGCATGCTTCCACCAAGCCGATGTGCTTGGGATCAATATTGACCAGCTCATTCGGGCGGAATTCCTGGCTCGCTGCACGGTAGCTCCGGACGCGGCCCCTGTCAAGGCATCGTTCGGTTTGGCGTCGGCCCGCAATGACGATGTGGATGCAATCGCTCATTCGCTTCTCTTTAACTTAACCGGCTCGGCCGTCGTCAACGCTCAGTGCGATGACAACGTTGTCGATACGGCCAATGTTTCCTCGGGTGTGACGCTCGGGACGGCTTGGAAGCGATTCGTGATTGATCTTGGTTCGGCCGACCCTGGCTTCACCGGCAAGCAGGATGTTCGCTTCCTGCTCGACGGCACCGATGGCCGTTTGACCGAAGTGCTCCGGGCGAGCAATGCGAAGTTCAGCGTCGAGAATTCGACCTCACAGCTTCAGATCTTTGCTCAAGTGGAGAAAGCTTCTGGTACGGGCGTCGGCACGATCCAACTCGGCGGCATCCGTCTCTATCTCCGAACGGCCCTCAGTAGCTAATCGAGGGTTGGCTTGGGAGATGTAGTCAATGGCGACGTTCCGCGAACAGATGGCCGATCATGTGGGAAGTGTCTTCCTGCAATCGGAACACTTCGCGGAAACGATCCTCTGGAAGCCGGCATCGGGCGATCCGGTGTCGGTTGTGGGAGTGATAAGCCGCCGAGAAACAGGCCGAATACGGCGGCGATGAATTCATTGTCAGCCGAGATCAGCCGGGCCAGCATGGCCAGCGGATTATCAGTTTCCGCAGCATTGATCGAACTCAAGTGGCTCCTGGCGAATATGAAATGGGAGAGTGATGGCTACACGAGTCACGACTTCCTTTTCTGGTACTGGTTATCTCGTGAGAAATCACGATGCTATCTTCAATCCATCGGGCGATTTCTACATTGCCTTTTGGTTTAAGCCTTCTGCCGGCTTTACTGGGACGGCATTGGCGGCGAAAAGTTCTGTATCGGCAACCAATTCGTCGTTTTTGTTTCTGCTCGAAGCGATCACAGGGAAACTTGTTTGGCTCGCCTGGAATGGTGTTGCACCCAACTCACCAACAACCGTTAATGGGCCAACTCTGTCGGCAGGGACGTGGTATTTCATTGAGGCAATGGTTGATCGATCTAACCTCTTGACAGGGGTAGCGGCAACGGCAGCAGGTAGTTCACTTGCGGCATTTACAACGGCATCGATTCCCGGCCCGATGACGAATTCAACGACTTCAATTACGATCGGCGGCCAACCAACGATTGGCTCGACGTTTGGCGATGTCCATTCGGTGGTGCTGTCTGGGAAGATCCCGCAGCACGTCAATCCAACGCTCCGGGAAAAGCTGTATCGGTCTGGCATCGGGTCATCTTACTGGGAGATTGACGATAGCGACTTCCGCGATGCGATCATGGCGGCATGGGATTGCTCGGAAACATCCGGGACCAGGCGAGACCAGTCTGGCAATGGAATGGATGCGTCTGTTTCGGGCACGGTCGGGACGGCAACACGGACGTATACCGTGCTGGCCGATCATGCGGCGTACGGCCCGATCTACCATCTAGCAAGCCTTTTGTCTCAATGTCCGGCTTTCCGGGCGATCACTGGTACGGTGGACCAGGCGTCGGCATTGGCGAAGGTGTACTATTCCGAAGTGAGCGATGCGGAAACTTCCAACCCTCGTCCGTGGGCGGTTATCTCGATCGAAGATCCAATGACAGAAGATGCGACCGGTATTCTCTCTCGGGGGACCGCAACCGTGCTAATCGAAGCTCCGGTATCGGGCGGGGTTGATACGCTGGAAGCCCGAACCATCTTCGAGAATATGCTCGGCAAGACGGTCGAGGAGATGCAGGTTCGTAGTCGCTACGGCGGGAATATCGTCCTGCAAAACGTCGCGGCGAGCGTCCCTCTGGCGATCAGCAACAAAGGGGAGCGAAACGTTCCTCGGTATTATTCATCGACTCTCAAGGTCACTTACGGACTGGGAGGGTAGCGATGTTTTACCTCAAAATCAATCTCCGCGAGACTCGCCTAAAGTTCTTTCGGTCGGCAGCGGCGCGACGAGCGTTGCAGCGGATCTACAAAGAAGAAGGCCAGAAGGTCGGTGAGCACTGGCTTCGTTCGTTCGCTCCGTTGCACTTCATGACGCAGGGGTTCGGCCGGTATCACATGGCCGCGCGTACGGCCTATTACAACAAGGTCAAGCGTGAGCGTCGAGTGGTTGCTGAAGGTTGGGTTAAGACACATGACGCCAACTATCGAACAAGCCGGTTGATTCGCAAGCCCCAGGTGGTTCCCCTCGTGATGACGGGACAGGCTCAAGATCGCGTGCGAGCGTTGACGGCGAAGAACGTCAAGGCAACTGCTCCATGGTGGGGTGGTCGAGGCAATGCAGGGACGGAAGCGGAAGTCAAAATCGTGATTCCAATCCCGATCGGGCATCCTCTTCATCCGAAGCAAGCAAGCACCAACGGCCCTGGAACGGGCGAGATGGTCCGTACCATCGCGAGCGAGCGGAAGATCCTGGGCGAACTATTCTGTCTGGCGGTCTGGAGACGGCTGACAACTCAAGATGGGGCAATGGGTCGCGATGTCGCATAAGGAGAAGTTGAATGGCAGTTGGTAACCTCTGGACCCTTTCGGCGATCCAAATCACGGGATCAAGCCCATTGCTAATCACAGGGATTGATTCGTCAAACTTCTCGAACAATATCGAGGAGCTATTGGAAAGTGCGGCAGGCCAGCCGAACCCGTCGTTTGTTGCGAACATGCAAATTGCCCCGACGCTGCAATTTGTGAGCAAGCAGATTGCCGGCATTCTGGGGCTGGTATCGATCGGATCAGGCTTGTGCATTCCGAACGGATCAACACAGACGACTGTGGTTGCCTACTTCGCTCGGGTCAACAAGTGTGCCGACCGTTCGGCCAGTTCGAACCATGTCTCGTTGACGTTCGCCAACGGCCTTTTCGTGATCAACTCGATTTCCGCTTCGCAGGGCCAGGCGGCAACGATTGATGTGATGTTTCATGCCTTATTTGATGGAACAAACGTCCCCGTGGTGGTGGCGACCACTGCAGGCCTGCCCGCAAGCAATCGGGTGGCGGAAGTCTTCACGCTGGGGCCATGTAAGATCAATGGCACGGACATTGGCGATGTGCAGTCGGCAACCGTCGCTATCAATCCCACGGTGGAAAAACTCGGTGGCTCGGGCGATCTCTATCCGACGTTTGCCGGTTACATGAGCAAGCAAGTTCGCTTTGAATTGGAGTGTCTTGATGCAACTCACCTATCGACCTATGGCCCGTTCTCGTTAGCAACAACTTCCAGCTCGACGCTGATCTATCTGCGGAAAATGAGTAATCAGGCGTCACGAGTGGCTGATGCAACGACGCAGCACATTTCCTTGGCGTTGGCGGGTAACTCGGCCAGCGGCATGGTTCGGGTGGAATCTCTTCAAGCTCAGAACAATCAACGGGCCGGCGTTCGATTGGTGGTGACGCCGATCGAGAACTCTACCGGCTACGTCGTGGTGAATGCCGCAACGGGTATTTCGTAACGAAGGAAAGCCATGGCAGGATTTTTGTACTTTGCTCCGAACCACTCCTCCCCGATCACGGGCTCGGCGGCAATCCCTCCCGATTGGGGCGTCGGTCATTTCAAGCTGGGAGCTATCCTTGCTGGCGAATCGCTGACGTATGGGGATATGCCGTCCGGCCCGAATGGGGAGCGCGGCATCATGTTCTGCCTGGGTGGTCGCGGGACAAAACTTCGTTACTCGCCCGACCAGATCTGGCGGCCCGTCAAAAGCGAAGGCGCGGAGCAAGTTCATTACCTCGTGGGGATCGACCCCGAACAGAGACCTGATGCCGAATCGCTATTGCGCAAGAAGAACCTCGGCGGAACGGCCGTCGAACTCGGTGGGCAGGACTGGGATATCCCCATCTTGCATGTCCCATTCGATGAGATGAGTAGCCTATCGAGCGTTCCCCGAACCATGACGATAGATGCGGATGGTTCGTTCCGACTTCGCGCGGTGAGCGAGTATGACGCGGTGTGTGAGCGGGTCGCGGAATTCGATCGCAAGTGCAAGAACGGGGCAATCGGGCTCCCCTTCAACGAGTGCTTCGATTTCTTCGTAGACGTACTGGCGACCAATTACCATGTCGGGCCGGCAGAGGTTGCCATGCTCGAGGTATTCTCAACCGACGCACGGGCGTTCCTCAAGGTGTTTCAGGAAGTATTCGGCATGAGCGAAATCGAGAGGATCGTCGCCCGAAAAAAAGAGGGGAGCGATTCGGACGGCCCTTCTTGAGCTTCTTGGCGTGGTCGAAAGGCTTGTTGCCGAATCATCGGCCGACATGGTTTGATCTGCGGATGCTGGAAACTCTCTGGCATCAAGACGAGGGCTAAGCGTGGCTGATAACAGCGAGAAGTTTGAGTTTGATGTTGAGACGGGCAAACTCAAGCGCGCAATCGAAGATATCAGCAGCAAGCTTAGGATGCTCTATAAGGAGATGTCTGCACTCTCCAAGCAGGGCGGGCAATGGTCGGATAAGCAGAATGCTGAATTTGGCCAAATGGGCCAAATGGCTGCTAAGTATAAGGCGGAACTGGCGAATCTCAAGCAGCAATACGACAGCCTTCTCGGCTCTCAACAAAAGGGTATTGCCCAAAACAGAATGTACGCTCAGTCCACTCGCGATCTCAACGTGATCTTCCTGTCTCTGGGTTATGCGATCGACGACTTCTTGACGGTCTGGTCCCTGCGATCCAACAGCATTGAGGGTATCTTGGCGGGTGCTGGGGCGGCGGCAAATAACTTCAGTGTGATTCTCGCGCAAATCCTTCCTGGACAGACGAAGATTCTAGCCTTCCTGCCAGCGCTCGCGGTAGCGGTGGCGAAGGTGGGGTATTCGTTTTATAAGACGGGTGAAGATGCTGATGAATTCCAGAAGAAGATCGAGAAAAACGTTGAGCACATGAAGGCCCTCAATGGGGAGCTTCTTGTTCGCAATATTGGCCAAGACCAGTTTAATATGGTTGAACAAAACAAGGCTGATATAGAACAGAAGGACGCCCTTCAAAAGCAATACTGGGACTTGGTTGCCCAAAAGGAAGAGGCACTCAAGTTTAAGATGTTCGATCGCAGAAATACTTGGTCTCCTGAAAATCAGGCTCAAGAGAAGAAGAATATTGCATTCAAGTTCGACAAGCAGCTCATTGAAATTGGAGGGAAAATACAAACCATTGATCGCGCCATGATCGCGAGAGAGCAAGAGTACAAGCTGAAGTATGAGAAAAGGCAAGTTGAGGCAGCACTTCAAAATTCTGGCGTTGCTGACGCATTGACAGCGGTGATTCGCAAGAAACTCAGAGAAGGCACCAATTCTGACGACATTGTTAGGCATATTCGTGCCAAGCCAGAAATGAGTATGTTTGATGGGCTTGCAGGTGAAGATGCTTTACGTGAATTGATCAAGGAGGCTCAGGCTAAGAACTTTCAAGCAAAGTTTCAAGAACTTGAGAATGAGAAGGGTCCGCAGGCCAAAGAACTCGAACAAATGAAAATGAAAGAGGAAGATCTTCGAAACCAAATCGACATATCTCGAAAGGGCGCACCAGGAAAGTTTCGTGATCCAAAGCATGTCACGGAAGAATTGCAGAAGAAGTTGGAAGATCTTCAAGCAAGGATCACTGCTAAAGAGCGTGCAGTTGAGCAAGAGGAGAAGCTAACGAAGGACGGATACTTCCTAGGTGACAAACTTGATCGCATTAGCGACTTGTTTGAGGAGTACCTATCGACAGGGAAGCGGGCCGGGATTCCACTTGCGAATCCGACTCCATAGGAGGGTTGTCTTGAAGGCGAATTTGTTCATCCAAACGCTCGCGGCCCTTCTCTTCTCGTCCTTCGGCGAAGTCGAGGGATGCCTCTGCCATCACGCGGAGGGCGGCCAGCGACTCGGCAGGCAATTCAACCAGAAGGTTGCCAAAGCGAATCTCGAAGTCATTGTAATGAATCATCCAAGATACCTTCGAAAAGTCAGCAACCAGGCAGATAGTTCTCATTGTTTCATTATTGTATTCGCTGCGAAATGGATTAAGATTAGCTCTCATCAATTCGTAGTCACGCCGCTTCACTACAAAATTTCCTCCATCGTACCAAATAGGTCCGGGCAATCTGGCTTGCAATTGGCATCCCGGTCCATCCCAAGCCCACTTGTACTTGTCGATGGTGACGCAGAAGTAGCAGTGACCAGTCGTCTTTCGATTCAAGTCTCGAACCGGAACAAGACCCTCCCAGGTATACGAGGGCCATCCCAAGGCATTCAGTTCATAGCCAAACCTACCCTTGGCATCCTTAACATCGTAGAGCTTGATACCCATGTTCTCGGGGTAGTAGTCGTATGCGGACGGGTCCAGCTTAGGCTTTTCGTCGATCGGCTTGTTTTCGCTGGCGGCAGGGGGCTTCGTCTTTGGCTTCCCATGATGCCGCAAAACCGGGACAGGATCGCCTGCCAAGAGCCCAACAACAACCATCGACGTGAACATAACCATTCCTCACAACGACATTGCCTATTATTGATCCTAGTCAAGCATTCCTTTTGTTGCCAAGGGAAATCGGATGTTTGACCAGATTCTTGGCCCAACCGGACCCCTGAACTTCATCAAGCTGTCCGGTCGACCGCACGCGCCATGCCGGCAAATCACGGACATTAGTCGTCCAGGGGTCAATGGATCAGCCTTCCGGAACGATGGGGCTCGCGGGGACGAATACGAGCTTGTCGGCCTGATTAACGCATCTAGCCCCTTCCAGGTGACCGCCATCGAGGATGTTCTTCGAAACTGGACCGGCTCTCTTTGCACGGTCAATGTCGCCAGCACCGTCTACTACTACCAGGTCCTCAAGTACGTGCGGATGAACACCCTCAGACGGGCCGAGCGCACCATCGGCGGCCCCGTGCCAACAGGGCAATGGGTCGCTGAATTCACCCTCCGATTCCAGTACGGGGGGCCAGTCTGATGGCGGACATCGCAACCACCTACCAGGTCTACTATCGCAATAGTTGGTCAGCCGCTTGGGTTTATGATGCAAACCTTTACCCTACCGGGACGATTGAGCAGTTGGCGGCCCCTGATTATGGCTCCGCATCCATTCTTCGTGATATCGGCCAAATAAAGCGTGAAAATTGGACGGAATTCTTCCAAGTCGCACCGCTTTCCCTCGTTGGTTACTACGTCTGGATTCAGGCAAACTACAACGGCAACGTCTGGACAGCGTTTCTCGGGGTGATTACGGACCAATCAGACATACTCATGGACGATGCCACCGTGAGCGGCTATCAGACTTTCATCGCTCGCGAGATCGGCTTTGTTCTCGATCGAAAGGAAGTGCGGACATCGAAGGTGTTCCGCAATGGAAATCAGCAGACCGTCGATCGGGTCTATCAATTCAACGAACTTCCCGAAATCGGTGTCAAACTGCGGGGGAATAAATCAAGAACGTCCGTTGCGGTCAATGGCTACGCGAACATCTCGATCTTCGACGACAGCCCTGCCGATCGAAACTCAAACCCCAACGATATCGTCTGGGATGGTGCCGATGCCGTTGGATACCTCGTGGCGATGTTTGCCCCTTCCAACATCAACTTCATCATGGCGGGCCAATTTTCCGCTCTCGGATCGATCGAGGATACTTGGAACCTCGAAGGCTATACCGCCTGGCAAGCGATCTGCAACATCATCCACCGACGATACGGTCTATCTTTCCATCTTGCCTACGATGCCACAGCGAATACCGTGGTCCTCTACGTCTGGACAACAACCGACGTTGCCATCACCTTTGGCTCGGCCACTATTCCGGCCAACGCCTATCCAACGACGTTCACCATTCCGCCCGACTTCCCATTCAACCACATCATTGACACGTTGCAGCTTCGCCTGGCGTCCACTACGGCGTACCGGACCATCATGGTTCGTGGCGGATTCGTCAAGGCGACCGCGACCTACAGCTACACCAACAACGGCCTCAAAGAAGGATGGAAGACGGAACTGGAAAACTCCTACAAGGCTCCGGGCGGCACGGGGGCGGACGAGAAGGACCGTCGCCGAGCCAAGGAAGAATTTGAGTCGGTCTACAGTCGTCTTGTTGTCCCTCGCACATGGGATGGGACGCTGAAGAAGTGGGACAACACCGGGACGAGCTACGCCGCCATCCCATTTACCACGGATGGCGTACTTCCGCAGGATGATGATGTTGGCGACTTCGCGTTTCTGGGAAAGCGATTCGAGCGAGATCTTCCATTCCGCAAGGGTTACAAGTACACCCAAGATCCGCCCGTCAACAACAACATATCCGATGCTCAGGGCGAATTCCAGCCCATCATGGCATGGATCAAGGATGACTATGACGGCGACGAGCACACGAAGACGAACCGCTACATCCCCATCGACCATATCACGGAAATGCTTCCTGATGTCAGCGTTTCGGTGACAGTGGCTCCACTTGCCAAGCAGCTCGGCATCGAGATTAAGACGACTCCGAACCATCTCATGGCTGGATCGTCTTTCGTGCCTGCCGATGAGTCAAAGAGATACCCTGAATTCAACTACAAAAGCCTCCTCGTGACAGCGACCGTACAGTGTGACGAGCGAATCAAACGAAGCACCTCATTCGCGAATGGTCCGCCGAACTCGGAGCTTCTCATCGACGTACCCGATCTTGAGTGCTGGTACATCCACCCTCATACGGTGGTCGATATCGACAACTCGGGCAACCCGGTCATCTACGTCGGACCGCAGCTAATCCGAGACGATACGGCGAAGGTGAACGGCATCCTCGCGGCCGCGAAGGCGTGGTACGGCCAGATTCGGCAGGCAGTCTCGATTCCGCTCAAGCGAGTCGATTTCTTTGTCTCTGTTGGGTCATTCTTGACGGGAATAACGGGCCAATCCCTTTCGGTTCCAGTGCGAGCGCCCGTGACGGCCAAGCGCATCAACGTCGAAAGCAATTCCATGACGGTGGAAACCGGATGGCTCGCGAAGGATTACGGCCCCGATTTTAGCCGGGCAACGGGCGTTACTCGTCGGCGTGCGGGCCGGGCAAGGGGGCGGCGATGAACCTCGATGCGGTGGTTGCGTCTCTGGAAAACCGCCTTCGTGAAATCGAGGCATTGGTAGGTAAACCCATCGTCCGGCAAAACCTCGCGCAGGTGCGGCGTGCGATCTACGTGGGCAGGATTAAGAGCGGCTCGACGTTCGCCCGCAACGGGACCGCTCCGGCAAAACCTCGCGCAGGTGCGGCGTGCGATCTACGTGGGCAGGATTAAGAGCGGCTCGACGTTCGCCCGCAACGGGACCGCTCCCGTGATTCGGCACAAGGTAGGATCGTCTGGCGGAACATCGGCCGTCAGTCCAACCAAGGAAGAAACGGTTGTCGATCCTGGTGCTATCGTCGGGGGACCGCTGGCCAGCAATACGCTTGTGTATTATGCGCTGATCGACGGCGTTTTAAGCTACATTGGCCACGACTGCAACGCCTAGGAAGGGATAAGGCTTATGGCCGCTGGAACTGGATCGTGCTGCTGCGGCGACACGGCGACGCCGGCGAGTAGTGCGCTATCCTCAAGCGGTAGGCCGATTGCGCCACTCACGCAGGACTGCAGACGATGCAAAA
>RGZB01000045.1 GCA_010031735.1 Pseudomonadota bacterium
TGCGCTCAATGTCGAGGCACAGCTCTCCGGCGGCGGTTCGGTCGCGAAAATATATGTGATGACCGGCGGCGTTGAAAACCAGGTGGAGATGACCGGCAAGATCGGCACCTTCGTCCGCGGCGAAACCACACGCGACGCAGGCACTGCCAACCAAACCACACGCGGTACCATCGATTTCTATGACGATGTGAACGGTAAACAGAGCGGCTTCTCTTTCACCTTCGGTAGTAAAGGTCTCAGTACCATCGCCAGTACGGCGAACGAACGCGGGGTGCGCGAATCAAAAACCTATTCTCTGACGGAAATCGCCAACTATAAAGGCCCAGACACCAACACGTCGCGTGTCCGCTAACAGCTAACCCGCATCCCCCACGAGTGCCCGGAGCCTGCTTTCCAGGAACCAGCCTGCTTCCGTGTAAGCCATACGCGAGAAGGTCGGATCGGCCAAATGGTCGAGGAAGCGCGACAGGCTCTGCACGATTTTTACGACCGTACCTGCATCCGGCGGCGTGTCATCAGACATATGGCACATAAGCGCCAAGCGCAGCGTCGCAAACCGGATGGCGATGAATGCGATCCGCTCGCGCATGTCCGCACCAAATCCAGCAAAGGGGAATGCCATCATCGAGAGTTCGGCCTGTATCCAGCGGCGGAGCATGGGCGCAAGCGCGGATGCCGCCTTTACCCCCCAGCGTTTCTCGAGCCCAACATGGGCATCCGGTGTGCGGGTCGCACTGGTGATGGTAAGTGCGACGCGGTCGATCCGTATCTGCAGGGCTTTTTCCATTCTCTCCACCACCTCATCGAGGCGGGGGCGGTTGGTTTTCTTCGACGCGGCGATCAGCCCGACCAGGATATTCACCAGCCGGTAGGGGTCAGTATCATTCCCCTCGGGCGGAAGTAGTTTCGTATCTGCGATACGAAGTAAAAAACCTACCGCCTGCGGCCAGTCTTTTTCGGTGATCGTCATCAGGGATTGGGCGGCATTCACTAACCGGATCATAATGCGCTCCGGGGTGGCAGTACCATCCCCTGCTGCCTGCAGGAAAGCCTCCATCACCGCCCTCGCCTCTTCGGACGTAAGCGCATCCGGCTTATAATCCTTCATCTCGACCGGTACACGTGTCGTGACGGTTTCTTTCCACGGGAACGGGTCTTTTTCACCGTACAATGCAAGTCGTACCACTTCCGGACAGGAAAGTGCCGCCGTCATATAGGTATCATTGCCGAAGGCGCGCGTGATGCGCGGATAGAAGTAGCAGGCATCGCCCAGGAATTCCGTGCCGCGGGATTTATGGATGCCGCACCAGCCGCCTTCGAGCTTCACGCAGGCATCGGTCACCGGGTCGCGACGCATGATATGCTCGGCCTCGCCACTGGTAACGGCGTCGAGTAATTCAGGTGCTTCTTTTTGATATAAGGATAGTCGGGCAGGATCGAGCTGCATGCCCCAGCCCTTGCAACACGTGTCTTCACATTTATCGCCAAGGCATTCGAAGGCATCGAGAAAGGCGGCACGCCTCAAGGGTATGGGAGGTGGGGGAGTGCCGCCTTTCATCAATCAGAACTTAGGTAAGCGCATGTGTGATTTGGTATTTATTGTTCGGGAACACGTACTGGATCGCGACTTTCTCTTCGGAATCCACCACGAGTGGCGCGCGGATGTTCGCGGTCACGCGGGTTTTATCCGCCGTACGTTGTACGGTGACGATCGCCATCAGCACGAGGTTCTCGCGTTTGATCTCGAGTGCTTGGCAGCATTCGTCGATATCTTTTTGATCATAAAGCGGGCCATCCGGAATGAGCGGAAGCACCACGAATGAAAGACGATGGTCATCGAGGCTTTGCAGAAGCTTGAAGTTTTCCATGCGTTTATCCGGCAGATTCGCGAGCGCGAAGTTCGCCATTTCCGGCATGCCGATCAGCCCTTTCGGGAAGAACATGGCTTGTTTCAGATTCACCTGTACGGGACCGTAGCGGCTTTCGATCGTCTCGATCTGCTCCGGATTTGTTGGCTTACTCAGTGCATCGGATGTCATATGCACCACCTCTTTCGCTAAACTTTCTTGAACTAACATAGTACCACCTCCAATTTAAATGTTAACTAAATTCCCTCTTAATCACTCCCAAAACGCGTATTATTATTTTAAGAAATCCAACAAACGTAGCCCACTAATGCCGGCGAAGCTCTGGAACGTTGCTTGCAGCACCGTTTGGTCGAGCGATAGTTTGATGGTTGCAGAAGGCACATCAACGCCCTCTGAATCGCTAAGCACCTGATTTAAGTAGGTGCTGAACTTATCGTGTACATTCTTCGTATCATCGAGAATGAGCAAATTGTTGTTCACGTCGCTTTTGATGGTGATGAGTTTATTGAGCGCGCCGGTCGCATCATCAAAGGCTTTCTTGAAGAGGGTGTCATCGTTGCTGTTCTGCCCTTCGATCGCCGTGTTGAGTGCGCCGATCAGTTGTTTGAACGCGTCATTGTCGGCGGTCACACCATACGTCACGGTCAGGTCGTCGGATGCACGCACGTCGAACACCGTGGCATCGCCGGAATAATAATTCGCACTTACGTTCGCGGTGGTCACGCTTACACCCGTGGCCGGGGTGCCGTTGGGGGTCAGCAGGTTGGTCTGCGTATCGATATCACCGACCGGCGGTTGGTCGGTACGCGCACCTGCGAACAGATAGCGGCCTTGGGCGGAGCGGTTCAGCGCTTCCTTGATTTGCTGCAGTTGGCCTTTCGCCAGCTGGGCAAGCGGCATCTCCGAACCCGCAGCGGAACGGCGGGTCGTGATGTTGGAGAGCAGGTCTTTGGCGACCTGTTCGATATCCTCGAGCGACTGGTTCATGGTGTTCAGGCGGATGGTCGCGGTATCGATGTTCGTGTTATAGCCGTCGGTACGCGTGATCTTGGTCTCTAAATCCTGTACGCGGCGGATCTTGCTGCCCATTTGCACGAAGTCACCCGCTTCACGGCCGGACGTGATCTGGCGGTTCAGGTCCGCGATGCTCGCTTGGCGTTTGCCAAACTCTGCGATCGTTTTATTGTAGACAGACTGTGTACTGACACGGGTAATCATAAACGCCTCCTATACTCTCTCCTACTGACCTAAATTGAGCAACGATTCGAACAACTGGTTGATCGTCGAGATCATACGCGCATTCGCACCGAACGCATTCTGATAAAGAACCGAATTCGCCAGCTCCTCGTCCACGTTCACGCCACCGATGGCATCGATTTTCTCTTGCAGACCATCACTCTTCAGTTTCTCTGCATCGTGCACGCTGTTGGCTTGCTCCGTCGTCGAAGCCGCAAAACCGATAAGTTCCGAGACATACCCACCCAGGGTCGCACTCGTGCCCGAGAGCGTACCCTTGCTATCGAAATTGAAGTTCTGGAACTGGAC
Source organism: Pseudomonadota bacterium (assembly GCA_010031735.1). Lineage (GTDB taxonomy): Bacteria > Pseudomonadota > Alphaproteobacteria > Rickettsiales > RGZB01 > RGZB01. The sequence continues at coordinate 3,414 of RGZB01000045.1, forward strand.
TGCCGCAAGTTTCTTGATATTGGCGTTACTGCTGATACCCACTTGGTAGGTATAGACCGGCGAACCATCCGGGCTGTTCGACAGTGTCAGCTCACCCGTGGAGAGTAGGCTCTTGTTGTTTTGGATATCCTGGCGCACTGCAAGGTTCTGTGCGCTACCTTTTTCCACGCCGCCGTTTGAGACGAACAGGTCGTTCAGTTGGAAATAGCTTGAGAAACCACTGTTGGTCGCTTTCGAAACATCGGTCGGCAAACCGCCTTCCTTACTGTTCAGCTCATCCATCGCCACGCGGTAGCCGGTGTTCAAACCCTGGATGCGTAAATAACCCGATGCCGTTGGATCGGTGACGACGGCACCGTTCGCGTCCACCAGGTCCATTTTAAGCTGTGGGTTGAAGCTGGTCGGGATCTCCAGCGTTGCCGTACCTGATGTCACTGCTGTTGCGGCGTAGCGGGTGTTACGGATGTCGGTGACGTTATCCGTCACTTGGTATTCCACCGTGCTCACTTGACCGTCGATATCATATTGCACTTGAATGACATGCGGGCTTGCAAGCGTGGCACCACTGAAATCCGCCGTGATACTGTTGGTAGTACCGGTACGCAGGCGCGAGCCGGCCGTGACCGTCACACCGGTGCTTAAACCTGCTGGCGTGGCACTGAAGGTAACGCCCGGATCGTTTGACGTCACGGAAAGTACTTTCACCGTCGAGTTCGAACCCGAACCGTTATCGAGGTCAAGGTCGAATTGGAACGTGCCGTTGGTGGCGATGCTGTTGCTGATCGCGCCTAGTTTGATATCCGAGATATTACCGGAGTTCACGCGGTTCGAAGGCGAGAAATAGCTGTTGAAGTCGCGCATGATATCACGCACGGTCGCCGAACCCTGACCCGAGGGGCCCTGGATCGTCGAGAAATTCATGTCATACGGACGCAGCTTGGCCTCACTCGGATAAGGGCTTGCAACCGGAAGGCCATTCTCCGTGAGCGCCGCAAAGCGCACCTTGCCGGACCAGAGATGTTCTTCGCCACCCGGTACAAAACGCGTACCCGTCAAACGGTTCGCCGGCGGGAAACCCACACCGTCGTTGTGAATCGCGTTCATCGCATTACGGAACGTATTCGCGAAATGGTCGAGTTGGGAGAGGAAGTTCGGCAGATCCTGGTCGCGTGCTTGTAGCAGGCCTTTCAGGCGGCCACCATCGATCTTCGACGTAATATTACCCGTCGTACCACCCGAGACCAGCACGATCGAGGTGGTCGGCGTATCGATCGGGTTGCCGTTCGGATCAAGCAGCACCATCTTGATCGGCGAGAGTGGGTTATCCGATGCAAAATTCTCGGGGCCGGATTGCGGCGTATATTGTAGGTGATACCGGCTTTCGCTTAAGAAATCACCTTGATTATTGAAGATGCGCGCTTGGCCGTCCGAATCGAAGGTCACGCTGACGCTGATATTCTCTTGCAGCTTGGTGAGCAGTTTGTCGCGTTGATCGAACAGCGCGTTTTTATTGGTGCTATTGAACGTTGCGGCACGGATCGATTCATTGACGCGGTTCAGGTCATCGAGCGTATTATTGATTTCGTTCACGGTATCGGCGATCTCATGATCGGTATCGTAACGCGCTTGCTGCAGGTTCGTTGCAAGCTCGGAAACATCGCCGGCAAAGGATACGGCTTTCTGTACGGCAAGCGTACGGGTGAAGGCTTGTTCCGAATTGTTCGATAAATCCAGAAGTGTATTGAACATATCGTCCATTTTGGACTTGATATCGTTCCCCGAACCCGGTTGGCCGAAATAGAATTGCACGCGGTTCAGCACGTCAGAAGCAGCCGATGCCGCACCCGTGGACGACGTTTGCATGCGCGCTGCTGCCGATAGGATATTATCCACCGAGCGCATCACTTGGTCGATCTGCACACCGGCACCCATGCCTGCCACAACCTGTTGCGACTGCACGACGGTCTGGCGGGTATAACCATCCGAGTTGGCGTTGCTGATATTCTGCGTGAGGAGTGAGATCGCGCTTTGGTTCGCGCGAAGACCGCTGACTGCGCCGCCAAGTGCAAGGGATAAAGACATAGGATACCTTCCTTAAATCATTTTTAGCCTTAGATAGATTTATCAACCGTGACGGGTGGCACGGCCTGCTCACCACGTTTGAAGTTTTGTTCATCGCTCGCGTTTTTGTTATAGCCGCGCGCTTTGCCGAAATAGCGGGTGAGCGCTTTTGCGATCGCATCCACCACCATTTGGTTCACTTCTTTCGCCTTGATCAGCTGGATCGCATTTTCTGCCATCACGCGGTCCAGTTCATAATGCAGACGCTGCAACTCTTCGCGCTCACGCTGCGTGTAGGCGGCAAGCACGCCGCGATTGAACGCGATCAGTTTTTTCTTGCGCTCGAGCTGGTCGATCAGCGCCTGTTTTTTATCCTGCAAGAGCCCAAGCGAGCCCATTTGCATTTTATTCAGCATCTCGGTCTCTGCCGCGATGAGACCCTTCAACTCGCTTGCACTGGCGATGATATCCGACATACGGATACTCCCCGGAGCTGCCTCAGCAGCGGTAAACATTGGCGTCGCATTCATACAGAACCCTCCTGGATTTTAATCAATGTATCTTGCACATATTTACTCACCCCGACGCCGCCAGCTTTACTGATGAGCTTACCGTATTGGTCGATCATCATGCCGCGCCAGGTTTCTTCTGCCGAACCACCGCCGAACAGCGGATCGGCCTGGAGTCCCTCGAACATCGGCTTGATCATCTGCGAGAGGAATACCGACTCGAAATCATCACCGGCTTTGCGGATCTTCTCACGATCGCCGCCGGTCATTTTCACGGCGTCCGTCGCTTTGTTCACCAGGCCAGAAGCCTGCGAACTCGTCGCGTTCTGCACTAAACCGGAAAAATAATTGCCAATTGCATCTGACATGCCGATTACCTTGTCTCGATTTCTGCTTGCAGTGCGCCCGCGGATTTGATCGTCTGCAGGATGCTGATGAGATCGCGCGGACCCACACCGAGTGCATTCAAGCCCGCCACGAGTTCACGCAGCGTCGTACCGGACGGCATCACCGCCATGCGGTTACCGCTACCTTCGTCCACCGACACCGCACTTTGCGGGGTCACCACGGTCGTAGCATTATCACCGGAAAGTGCACCCGGCTGAGAAACCGCCAGCGCTTCCTGGATACGCACGACTAAGTTGCCTTGCGCGATCGCCACCGTATCGATACGCACGTTCTCGCCCATCACGATCGTGCCGCTCGCTTCGTCAATCACGACTTTCGCGACTTGGTCCGGTACCACGGAAAGCTGTTCGATTTCCGAAAGCATCGAAGTAGACGTACCCACATAATCTTTCGGCACCGTCACTTTCACCGTACCCGTCGGAACACCCTTGCTGATCGAGCTGCCGGAGTTACCGCCCGCCGTAAAGCCAGAAGTTGCGAGCGCACCTTGCGCGATCGCGTAGACTTCACCATCCGCACCCATGAGGGTCGTCGCAAGCAGCACGCCACCCTGCAGGCTACGCGCATCACCCATCGTACTCACCGTCACGTCCACTTTGCTGCCCGCACGTGCAAACGGCGGAAGCTGGGCGGTTACCGTTACGGCAGCCACGTTTTTGGTTTTAAGCGCATCACCGCGCGTATTGATCCCCAGGCGCTCAAGGAACGCGACCAGGCTTTTTTCCGTGAACGCAGAGTTCGTCAGTTTGTCACCCGTACCGTTCAAGCCCACCACCAGGCCGTAACCGATCAGCATGTTCTCGCGCACACCCTCGACCGTCACCACATCTTTGATACGCGACGCGGCATGTGCCGTACCCGACATCAGGAGCACCATCACCATGATGATGGAAAGGAACAGCGTGAACGCACCGATGTAACTGAGGAGTTTCCAGCCGGTTTTCGACGTCAGGCAGTAAAGCGCCACTGCGAGCGACTCTTCGGCATCATCCTGCTTTATGACTACTTGCGGCATCTTGATCATAAAAAACTTCTCTTATGCGTTTATGCAGGTTTGGTAGGACTACCTGCGCATTAAAATATTTTGTGGATAATACTTTGCGAATATCGTGCCAATTTTCACGATACGGTAAATATGATTATAAAACAGTATTTTAATATATAGTTATCCACAGGCAGCAATGTGGGCTCCAATGCCACAGCGGCAACGCTTGCCGACCGCTCGGCAAAATTTGCCTAGAGCGGACAAATCGGCCGATTTATCGCGGATTTTAGACAATTTTTAAGCATAGCGCTTTGCTCCTATGCGGAATGGACGCATGGGCGCTATGCATTTTTTGCTTGAGCGACTTCTATCATTTGCCCCCGTTCCTGCCGTTTGCTATGATTGAAACATGGCCCGCCTGTCGCGGGCGGGGTTTAGCAAAGGCAAGACTATGAAAATCATCGCTCCCGGCGTCGTCGGCAGTACACAGAGCACGCGCAAAACCACCTCGAAGAAAGTGGGGGACGGTAGCTTCTCGAGCCTTATCTCAGGGGGCGACGAGGAAGAGAGCGTCCAGGAAACCGGTGCGGTACGCGCAACAGGCTTGATCGGCTCCCTGCTCTCCCTGCAAGAAGTCGAGACCCCGACCGAAAAACCGATCAAACGCGGCAAGAATCTATTGACCGAACTCGAGAAGATCCGTGTCGGCTTGCTCCAGGGTAGCCTGAACCCCACCACGATGCAGACGCTTCGGGCCGAGATCGCGCAAGGACGCGAGCATGTAAGCGACCCGAAATTGCAGGAGATCCTGGACGAGATCGACGTGCGTGCGGCCGTCGAGCTTGCAAAGCTCGAAAAAGCCAATAAAACAGGTGCATAACAAGCTTATCCACCGGTTTATCCCCTAAAAACACTAGGGTTTCGGCCAAAAACCCAAGAAAAACCGAAGGTATCCCTTGCAGAAGGTACCTCTGCTTACTATATTGCTGGCACATTCAATGGCCCCCAATCCTATGGTAAAAGGAATATCCATGGCAGTTTCGAAAGCAAAGAATACCAAAGCGAAAACGAAGACCCCGACGAAAGCCCCGGCAAAACCCGCCGCGAAAAACCCTTCGAAAACCCAAGCACAGGCAAAAGCTCCGGTGAAAGCAGCTGCTAAGACTCCGGCTAAGGGTGCAAAAAAACCCGCGAACGACATCGGTATCTCGGCGCGCTTCAAACCGGTCACCAAACTGCCGGAAGGCTATAAGCCGAACGACAAAGAAGAATACATGAACGACAAGCATCTCGAGTATTTCCGCCGCAAACTGGTGGATTGGCGCGAGGAGCTCCTGAAAGAGTCGAACGAGACGCTCGATCACTTGAAGGAAGAGAACTGGAACGAGCCCGACATCACCGACCGCGCCACGGTCGAGACCGATGCCGCACTGGAACTCCGCACCCGCGACCGTTACCGCAAACTCATCAACAAGATCGATGCGGCACTCCGCCGTATCTACACGGGTGAGTATGGTTTCTGCGAGGAAAGCGGCGACGAGATCGGCCTGAAGCGCTTAGAGGCGCGTCCGATCGCGACCCTGTCCATCGCGGCGCAAGAACGCCACGAACGCGACGAGAAGCAATACAGCGACGATTAGAAGCAGGATACAGTTAACCGTATCTGCCATTATCACCAACACGACGGCCGTAAGGCAGTGTGCAATTATAGTTCTGCAAAATGGCTTCAGATTAATACGGCCGGTTGACCGAGAACTCGAGCAGGTCTAAGAGCGCTTGTTTCGCGTCGCTGTCGTCGAACACCTCGAGCGCTTTTGCCGCTTTGTCCGCGTATGCTTTCGCTTCTGCCATCGTGGCATCGAGTGCGTTCGTAGCCCCGATCAGGCGGATCGCTTCTGCGAGATCACCCTCTTCCTGCTTATGCGCGCTGATCGTGCGCTCCCAGAAGGTTTTGCCTTGTTTGTCGGCTTTCGCGTACGCATTCAGCACCGGCAGCGTCACTTTGCCTTCGCGGAAATCATCGCCCACGGCTTTGCCGAGCTGTTCCTGTTTCGCGGAATAATCGAGTGCGTCATCCACGATCTGGAACGCGATACCGAGGTTCTTACCGAATTCAAGCATCGCGTTTTCTTTCGCATCCCCTGCATCCGCGATCACCGCGCCCACTTCGCAACCCGCCGCGAATAATTGCGCGGTCTTGGCGGAGATGATGCGGATATAGGTTTCTTTTTCACGCGCCAGATCGCCCATGCTCATCAGTTGCAGCACTTCACCTTCCGAGATGATCGCGGAGGTATCGGATAGAATCTGCAGCACTTTAAGCGAGCCATCCTGCGCCATCAATTGGAAGGCACGTGAAAGCAGGAAATCGCCGACCAGCACACTCGCCGCATTGCCCCACACATGGTTCGCGGTCTGCTTGCCGCGGCGCAGTTCGCTTTCGTCCACCACATCGTCGTGGAGCAGCGTCGCCGTATGGATGAACTCGATGGCGGCAGCGAGGCGGATATGGCGCTCACCCTCGTATTTGCACAGTTTTGCCGCTAAAATCGTGAGTACCGGGCGAAGCCGTTTACCGCCGGAACCGACTAAGTGCATGGTGAGTTTCGGGATGAGTCCTGCGTCGCTTTCCGACAAGGATTCGATAAGTTTATCAACACGTTCCATCTCGGCTGCGAACATCGGGCGCCATTTGTCCAAGGCCGATCCGGCACCGCTGGCAGCCGATTTTGCCGGTGTTTCTGCGATTTTTTTGCGAATTTGTGCGGGTTTCACCTTGTATACTGCCCTGAAATCCTCTATATTCCTCGACTCTTATATAACTATCCCCAAATAAAATAAAGACCTGCTTCATAAAGAATGTGCGAAGGACGCTACCGCCATGCCGAAAACCGTATTGAAAAAGAACAAGGTGACCGCAAGTACACCGAAAGACCGTAAAGAACCGCTGGAAACCCGACGCCGCTCGCGTATCGGCGATTTCACGGCTGCGATCGGCAAGATCGTATATGATTTCCTGAATCCGCCGGATATCATCGGCGTGCTGCGTTTGAACGGCGTCATCGGCAGTTCCGGTCGTGGCAAAGAAGGCCTGACCGCGCACGGCCTCGCCCCCCTCATCGAACGGGTGTTCGACCATGGCCGCGTGAAAGCCGTCGCCCTCGTCATCAACTCGCCGGGTGGCAGTCCCGTGCAATCATCACTGATCGCAAAACACATTCGTGCACTCGCGGACGAAAAGAAGAAACCCGTACTCGCGTTCGTCGAAGATGTCGCCGCAAGCGGTGGCTACTGGCTCGCCTGTGCAGCCGATGAGATCCATGCAAGCCCAGCGTCCATCGTTGGCAGCATCGGTGTGGTCTCCGCGGGCTTCGGTTTTTCGGAAGCGATTGAGAAACTCGGCATCGAACGCCGCGTCTACAGCGAAGGCAAATACAAATCCGTTTTAGATCCGTTCAAACCGGAAAAAGAATCGGACGTCGCCTTATTGAAAGACCTGCAGAAGGATTTACACGCGCAGTTCAAAGCGTATGTCAGCGAACGCCGCGAAGGCAAACTCACCGCGAAACCGGAAGAGGTGTTCAGCGGCCGTTTCTGGCTCGGCAATCAAGGTCTGGAACTGGGTTTAGTGGATGGCCTCGGTGATATGCGCAGCGTATGCCGTGCACGTTTCGGCGATAAGGTCGTGTTCCGCGTGATCGCGCCGCCGCGCCCGATCCTGTTCAAGATTCTGCAAGGGGTGAAATTACCGACTGCCGTCGAACTCACCGATGCCGGATTATCGACATTGGAAGACCGCGCACACTGGCAACGCTTCGGCCTCTAGTTATTTCTTCGGCGCTTTGTCGCCGCGTGATTTTGCGGCATCCGCATGCACGCCCCCGAGTCCGCTCTCTTTCGCCTTCGAGGCGATCCACGCCTCGTGCTTAGGATCATCCGGGAACAGGCGTGTCTTCGACTGGATCGTGCGTTTCGCATCCTCTATGCGCACATCGATCTCGGGGCCATCGCCTGGCGAGCCATAGGGTTGTTTGGAATCCCTGTCCTGCGGCAGCTTGATGCGACCTTCCACGGCCATCTGTTGTATATAGTTCAGATGCTGCCCCGGACTACCCCTGAGCGTACCGGTCTCGAACACGATATAACCATCCCGATACTCGCGTGTCTTGCCCTCGCGTTCCACTTCGAACACTACGCCTTTCGGCAGGTCGGCGATAAGTTGCACCTGCATCTTGCCGGTCGATTCCTCGTACCACCAATGGGTTTTCACCTTGAGCCAATCGCCACGTTGGAATTCTATCCGTTCTTCCGGCGTTGCACGGTACCAGTTGAATGTATCGTCCGTCATAGTCTTTCTCCACACTATACGCCTGATTATAGGTGCACGAGGTTAACAAACCGTTAACCATTCTGCTCTATAATCAGGGGTATAGAACAGGAGCGCTTATGAGCAAAAAAGGCAATGGTAACGGCAATCACACTCCCGTCAACACGACCCCGGCATGGTCGACGGTTCCCCTCGCGTGGCAGGAATTCCACGGCGCCATTTCCCCGAAATACGAGATCGGCAGTATCGAGCGTGATGACGCGACCGGTTTCTGCTATCCCGCTGTCAACGTCGCGATCGCGGTGTTCGATGCGGTGAACGCGGTGCGCCCCAATGCCGCCGCTATCGTCCTGCTCGCCCGCGATGAACATCCCGCGAAAGATAAACAACCCGTCCCGTTCGAGGAAGTCGTCCGCCGCGGCGATTTCGTGAAGGGCCACATGGGTTTCAAGACACCGGATCACCGCAAGAAATACCACCGCGGTTTCTATGTATTCATTGACCCGATGGCACTCGAAGACCCGCGCATTGTCGGTACCCTGATGGGTCAGGCGGCGGATCTCGCGAAAGTATTAGAGGTCGTCGCCCAACCGATGGATTTCTGGAGCGAACACATCTCGATGCGTTCAGGCGGCGGCAGGTCCCTGCCGGAGGTCGCGCGCGATGTGCAAGAAGGCAGGGATGCCAAAGCCGCGCACACAACGGGCCGCAAAGAGTAGCTACTCCGGCCTATCTCTAAGCACGTAACCCGCCCCCCAGTCTGTTTGCAGGAACTGTGGTTTTTTCGGGTCGTCTTCGAGCTTGCGTCGAAGCCTCGTCACCTGCACATCGACCGAACGTTCACTGATATTGTTGAGTAACCGCGAGAGTGTCTCACGCGAGATCGCTTTGTTGATGGAGTCGGTGAAGATCATCATCAGTTTCAGCTCCGTCGAGGTGAGTGTGACGAACGCACCCTGGCGGTAGAGCGTGCCATTCTCGCGGTTGAATACGTAAGGGCCAAACCGCACCGGACCACGGTGTTTGATGCTTCCCGCACGGCGCAGGATGCTATCGACCCTGAGCGAAAGCTCCTTCGGCTCGAAGGGTTTCACCATGTAATCATCGACACCGGATTCCAGGCCTTTGATACGGTTATCCACCTCACCTAAAGCAGTCAGCATCAGGATGGGGATCGGGTCACGCTCACGGCTGCGGATTTCGGCAGCGAATTCCACACCGGTCTGTCCGGGGAGCAGTACATCCAAAACCATCAGGTCATATTTCGTGAGCGCCATTTTCGCGCGCGCTTCGACCGTATGTTCGGCCGCATCCACGGTATATCCCTCTTTCTCGAGGAACTGCTTCAGGAGCGCCCTAAGGCGGGTATCGTCATCGACGACCAGTATGTGCCCTTTATTGTCGCTCATAATTTTTTGGGGATTTTAGGGTTTTTTCGTTGAGATTGGGTTAAAATCGCGCTAATTATAGCACCCAAATTTTGAGTGAGGCAGTAAAAAATGCAGATAATCCCTTTTGATCAGCGCGACGGTTACATCTGGTACAACGGCAAGCAAGTGCCGTGGAAAGATGCGAAAGTACACGTGCTCAATCACGGGCTGCACTATGCTTCCTGCGTGTTCGAGGGTATCCGCGTCTATAACGGCAAGGCCTTCAAACTCACCGAGCACAATGAGCGCTTGATTGCGAGCGCGAAGCTCTTAGGCTTCACCGTTCCGTACAGCGTGAACGAACTGAACAAAGCCACGAACGAGATCGTGAAAACACAGAAGATCGAGAACGGATATATCCGCCCGGTCGCTTGGCGTGGTTCCGAGCAGATGGCGATCCTGCCGACGGTTGCGACCAAAACGCACGTGGCGATCGCGACGTGGGCTTGGCCGGCGTACTACACCGAAGAAGCGAAAATGAAAGGTGCTAAACTCACGTTTGCGAAATGGAAACGTCCGCACCCGGAAACCGCACCAACGAAAAGTAAAGCCGCGGGCCTCTACATGATCGGCACGCTTTCTAAAATGGATGCGCACGATAAAGGCTTCGGCGAAGCGTTGATGCTCGACTATCGCGGCTACGTCACCGAGACCACGAGCTCGAACTTCTTCCTCGTCATCAACGGTGAACTGCACACCGCGATTCCGGATTGTTTCTTAGACGGCATCACGCGCCGCACGATCATCGATCTCGCGAAGAAGCGTGGCATCAACGTGGTCGAGCGCCGCATCCTGCCGAATGAGTTGAAAGATGCACAGGAAGCGTTCATGACGGGTACAGCAGCGGAGATCACACCGGTCGCTTCGGTCGACAACTACACCTTCCAGGTGGGCCCGGTCACCAAAGGCCTGATGCAGGACTACGATAAGCTCGTAAAAGCATAAAAAACGTCTGCCGGAAGGCGTTTTCTGGCCGGAAGTCGTTACATTTCATTGCAGCTTTCTTAAGCGGAAATTAAGACTTCTGTAACATGTTCCACGTGGAACATGCACGAGCACCGCTGTGATCTGCCATGATAATACCTAATACATGTGCTTCGCGCCGGCCTTGAGATAGGCATAACCGGTCACGATCGTCAGTGCCGCCGCGATCCAGAGTACACCGTTTGCAAATCCATCCATCCAGTCATACCCCGACCCACGTGAGCCAAGCAGCAGCAGGAAGAGCGCCAGCATCTGTACCGCCGTTTTGATTTTCGCGAGTCTTGAGACCGGTACGCTGATACGCAGTTCCGCTAAGAATTCACGCAGGCCCGACACCAGTATCTCCCGGCACACGATCAGGATCGCGGGAATCACGTCGGCACGGCCGGTTTTCACCAGCATCAGGAGTGCCGCCGCGATAAGCAGTTTATCCGCGATCGGGTCGAGGAAGCGGCCCAGGCTCGATTCCTGGTGCCACAGGCGGGCGAGATAGCCATCGACATAATCCGTGACACTCGCGTATGCGAACAGGCTGGCCGCTACCCAGTGCGCCATTTTACCTTCGATATAAAAAGCCGCCACCACGATCGGGATGATAATGATACGGCTGATGGTGAGTAAATTCGGTAACGATTTCCACATGCGGCCTAATCTGGCGTATATAGGATGTTTTCGTCAAGTACGATTAAGGGCGCGGCGGCGTATCGTCGGTACTGCGGATCTCCGAAAGCGGGAACAGATATCTCCCTACGCGCGCGAATGAGCTGTAAAGCGCATTACAATGCGTCTGTGTCTTTGCGACTTTTCCCACCAGCGCTTCGAAGGTCTCTGCTGCGTGGTAATCCGTCATACGCAGTTGCGCCGTACCGACCATCATGCGCTTCAGCGCCACGAACTCGCCCATCACATGCACTTTCGGCTCCAGCACCGCACGGTAGGGCACGAGCAATGCCTTCACCGATTCAGGGGTACCTGCCATCGCATTAAAGATACTATGGTTATCGAGTGGTACGCCCTCGAGTATCGGCCGGTAGGGTTCGATATCCTCGATTACTTTTCCGGCAGGTGCTGGGATGGTTTTCCCGAATTCCAACAGTCTCCCGGCAAAACCTTGCATGTTTGTAAAAAGCTTTCCCTCGGTCGGGAGCGTCGCCTCATGTTGATCGTATAACGTTTTCAGTTCCGTGCATTGGTCGGAGGCATTTTCCATGCTCCGCTTCAAAGCCTCCGCCCGGTCTTTGATCACCGCAACGGCGATTTCATCGTATCTACGCGCCCAATTGATAGAGGTACAGACAGAATCCATCGTCTTCGCATGCATGGCGAAGGCTTCTGCAAAATCCACCAAGGTATGTCCAATATTGACGATACGGCCCATAGTTTTCTCGTAAGCTTAGTATAAAAATAAATAGTTAAGAAATGGTGTATGCCGGAAACCGGCCAAATCCGCGCCCTGCCTGGGGACGGACATAAATACTATTGCGATAATCGGTAAGGCGTGTATTATCCGCCGTCTTACGGTTAAATATCAGGTAAACCTCGTTAAATTATGGCTAAAACCGCGTCTTTCCAACAGATGGTCTTGAAGCTCCAGCAATTCTGGATGGAGCAAGGCTGCGTGGTCGTCCAGCCGTATGACATGGAAGTGGGTGCCGGCACCTTCCACCCCTCCACCCTGCTTCGTGCACTTGGTCCGAAATCCTGGAACGTGGCATATGTGCAGCCTTCCCGCCGCCCAAAAGACGGCCGCTACGGTGAGAACCCGAACCGTCTGCAGCATTATTACCAATTCCAGGTGATCCTGAAACCGAGTCCGGAAAACATCCAGGAACTCTACCTGCAATCGCTTGCGGCGATCGGTATCGACGTGAAGAAACACGACATCCGCTTTGTCGAGGACGATTGGGAATCCCCCACACTCGGCGCATGGGGTCTCGGTTGGGAAGTCTGGTGCGACGGCATGGAAGTCACCCAGTTCACCTATTTCCAACAAGTCGGCGGCATCGAATGCTATCCGGTATCGGGCGAGATCACGTACGGCCTTGAGCGTCTAGCGATGTACCTCCAGCAGATCGAGAATGTCTACGACCTTGATTGGAACGGTGTCAAAGGCGACGGCAACGTGACGTACGGCGATGTGTTTTTGGAGAATGAACGCGAATATTCGGCATACAATCTCGAATACGCGAACACGGAAAAACTGCTCCGTCATTTCGAGGATGCCGAAAAAGAATGCCAAGCATTACTCGAGAAGAAACTTCCGCTGCCGGCGTACGACCAATGCATCAAAGCCAGTCATAACTTCAACCTGCTCGATGCACGCGGCGTGATCGGTGTCACCGAACGTGCGGCCTATATCGGCCGTGTGCGTGCGCTCGCCAAAGCCTGCTGCGAAGCATGGATAGAGAAAGAGGCAAGCCTATGAGAATCGGGATGCTCAAATCCAAAATACACCGTGCAACGGTCACCAAACACGTGATCGAGTACAACGGCTCGATCGGTATCGACGCGGACTTGCTCAAAGCCGCGAACATCCTGCCGTATGAGCAGGTCGATGTATACAACATGACCAACGGTGAACGCTTCACCACCTACGCGATCGTCGCACCCGGCGGTTCCGGCGCCATCGAGGTGTATGGTGCAGCAGGACATCTCGCCGAAGCGGGCCATAAAGTGATCATCTGTGCGTACGGTTTCATGGAAGAGAACGAAGCGCGCGAACTGAAACCTTCCGTCATCTTCGTCGACGACCGCAACAAGGTAAAAGCATAATGGCAGAATTACTGCTCGAATTATTCAGTGAAGAGATCCCGGCACGCATGCAGGTGCCCGCAGCGAACATGCTGCGCGAGATCACTGAAGCACGTTTCAAAGAAGAACAAGTCTACGCACGTTCGATCAAAACCTTCGTGACCCCACGCCGTC
>RGZB01000046.1 GCA_010031735.1 Pseudomonadota bacterium
GCGCGATTGATGATGCGGTAAAGATAGCTTCGTTCTTTAGCGGAAAAACGCGCATGGAACTCTTCCGAGACCTCTTCCGCCTCAAGCACTGCGACCGCAACAGGGCGTGCATGGAAGTTGATGGCATTCATCACGTTATGGGTGGGGAACGATTTGGTGAGATCGAAATGCGCGACCTGCCCGCGGGCGTGGACGCCGGAATCGGTACGGCCCGCGCCGAACACATTCACTTTTTCGCCGGAGAAGGCTTCGATGGCGCGTTCCAAAGTGCCTTGCACGCTTTCGCCATTATCCTGCCGCTGCCAGCCCACCAGACCGGTGCCATCATACTCAACGGTAATCTTGTAGCGTGGCATGTCACTTGCCCTTCATGCCGCGGAGGAACTCTTCGACCGGCACGACATTCTTGCCTGCACGCTGGACGAGGAGTGGCTTCAGCGCATCTTTCCCGCAGGCAAAGGTGAAGGTGGTAGGGTCGATGAGTGTGCCCGGCGTACCGGATATGTTGACGATTGCGGCGCTGAAAATCTTGATGCGCTCGCCATTATATTCGAACCAAGCGCCGGGAGCGGGAGCGAGGCCGCGTATCTTGTTGCGGATCACCTCGGCATCATCGGACCAATCGATACGGGTTTCTTCCTTGGTGATTTTCTTGGCGTAGGTCACGCCTTCCACTGCCTGTTCGATGCCAAACGGATTGGTATTCAAGGTTTTGATCAAGAGGTCAGCGCCTTTTTTGGCCATCATATCGTGAAGCTCTCCGGCGGTGATGTCGGTGGAGAGCAACATATTCTCGCAGGCCAAGATATTGCCGGTATCCAGACCCTCATCCATTTGCATGATGCAGCACGCAGTTTCATGGTCGCCCGCCATGATGGTGCGCTGGATGGGTGCGGCACCACGCCAGCGCGGCAGAAGGGAGGGGTGGATGTTGAGGCACCCTTTTTTCGTGCCTTCCAAAATCGCTTTCGGTAGCAGCAGGCCGTAAGCGGCGACGACCGCATAATCTGCTTCAAACTGGCGGAAGCTCTGTTGTTCTTCAGCGCCCTTGAGCGACGTGGGTGTATAGACGGGAATGTTGTTTTTCTCGGCCACCAGATGTACAGCGGATTTTTGGAGTTGCTGGTCGCGGCCTGCCGGGCGAGGCGGTTGAGAATACACCGCGCAGATTTCATGGCCTGCTTCGATTAGCGCCTCCAAAGCCGGCACGGCGAATGCCGGAGTACCCATGAAAATGATTTTCATGGATTAGCTCTCGTGCTTCTTTTTCTTCTTGAGCTTGCGCATGATGATATCGCGCTTCAAGGTGGAGATGTGATCGACGAATACGACACCGTTCAAATGGTCGATCTCGTGCTGCACGCAGGTGGCGAGCAGCTCGTCGGCCTCGAGTTCCTGTGGTTTGCCATTGTAATCGAGGTATTTCACCTTCACGCGCTTAGGACGCACCACTTCGGCATATTGGCCGGGGAAGGAGAGGCAGCCTTCATCGTACGTGTTCTTTTCTTCGGATTCGCTGACGATTTCCGGATTGATGAGGAAGAGCGGATTATGTTCGCCCTTTTGCGAATCAGGATAGCGGCTGGAACCGTGATCGACATCCATCACCAATATACGCTTGTGGACACCGACCTGCACGGCCGCCAAGCCAATGCCGCCGGTCGCATACATCGTCTCCAGCATATCATCCATGAAACGCTGAATCTCCGGTGTGATTTTCTCCACCGGTTCGGATTTGATTTTAAGGCGCGGATCGGGCGCGGTAACGATGGGTAAAACAGTCATACCCTAGACTAACTCAGGCTTCTGAGGCGCGCAACCGTTTCTTCCTTGCCAAGCACGGAGAGTACCTCCATCAGCGCCGGGGATTGCATGGTGCCGGTCGCACCCGCACGGATCACGGGCAGCACTTGCCCCATCTTGAGGCCGGAGCCTTCCGCCCAATTCTTGAGCGCGGTTTCGATGTGCGCGGATTCCCAAGGCGAGATGCTATCCAGTGCAGCGATGATCTTGTTTAAGTGCTCGCGGCCTTTCGATAAGGCTTCGAGCGCTTTGGTATCAAGCATCGGGCGCGCGATATAGAATCGTGCGCTTTCCGCCAATTCCTTGATGGTCTTGGCGCGTTCTTTCAAGCCGTTCATGCCTGCTTCGATACGCTTTAAGCCGGTTTCCGTTGGGTTTTCCAAGAGGGGTTTGATGAGCGAAAGCAGGCGTTTGTTATCGGCAGTGCGGATATAATGACCGTTCAGGCTGTTCAGTTTTTCGAAATCGAAACGCGAGGGCGAGCGGCCGATCGATTCCAAGTTGAACCATTCGATCGCTTGCTCGGTGGAGATGAGTTCGTCGTTACCGTGGCTCCAGCCGAGACGGAGGAGATAATTGCGCATCGCTTCCGGCAGGTAGCCCATG
The DNA here is from genome assembly GCA_010031735.1 of Pseudomonadota bacterium. Taxonomy (GTDB): domain Bacteria; phylum Pseudomonadota; class Alphaproteobacteria; order Rickettsiales; family RGZB01; genus RGZB01. The sequence goes on from RGZB01000046.1 coordinate 2,410, forward strand.
TCGCGGTAGGCATCGACACCGAGTGCGCCGTGGCGTTTGGAAAGTTTGGCGCCGTCGATACCGTGTATCATGGGGACATGCGCGAAAGTCGGGAGTTCCCAGCCCATCGCTTTGTAGATGAGTGCCTGGCGGTGCGTGTTGCCGAGGTGATCGTCGCCGCGTATCACGTGCGTGATGCCCATGTCATGGTCATCCACCACGACGGCATGCATATAGGTCGGCGTGCCATCGGAGCGGAGCAGCACCATATCATCGAGTTCGCTGCACTGTACTTCCACGCGGCCCTGGACGGCATCTTCGATCACGATCGAGCCTTCACGCGGGGCTTTGATGCGGATCGATGGCTTCACGCCTTCTGGCGCATCGGCCGGGGATTTATCGCGCCAGCGGCCGTCGTATTTGAACGGCTTATTCAGCTTGGAGGCTTCATCTCGCATCATCGCGAGGTCTTCCGGCGTACAATAACAATAATAGGCTTTGCCTTCCCTCAGCATCTGGTGTGCTACTTCCGCATGGCGCGCGGTGCGTGCAAACTGGAAGACGGCGTCGCCGTCCCAATCCAGGCCCAGCCATTTCATGCCATCGAGAATGGCGGTGATAGCGGCATCGGTGGAGCGGGCGCGGTCCGTATCCTCGATGCGCAGTAAGAATTTACCGTTGTTATGTTTCGCGTAAAGCCAATTGAACAGCGCGGTGCGTGCACCTCCGATATGGAGATAGCCGGTGGGGGAGGGAGCAAAACGAACGACGACAGACATGAGAGCTTTATCAATAATGTTTATGGAAGCGTGAGAATATGCACGCATCCGCACGAAAGAGCAATCCCTCTAAATCACTTGTGCAGTAAGCGGAAGATTAAATATTTTATGATACATCATAAAATTGTGATTGCGTTCGGTGGGCGGCTTAATTATCTTCACTCAACCTTACCTTACACCAAGGCAAAACTATGATGGATGAACTGAAGAGCCACGCGAATGCACATGAAACGATTCTGGATGAACAGCCCGCAGGGTTGGATCCGAGTGACACGATGAAAGGAGAGAAGGCCATGTGGCGTGGGGTGATTACGCAGGCGCTGATGGATGCGGGGAGTAACTCAAAAAAGCCGCAGATGAAATATAACCGGGCGCAGGCGATCGCCTGGCTTTCCTCGATGGGCGAGGATTTCATCACGGTATGCTCACTTGCCGATATGGACCCGATATATGTGCGAAGAAAAGCAAAAGAGGCGATCGCCCGCGGTTGCATCTGGAAAAATGTGACAGAGAAAATCTTACGGCCGAACCAACCGAAGCGTCTGCCCTACGATGTGAAACGTAAGAAACATATCAACGGGCAAGAAAAAGAAATAGCGGAGGGGAATCCTATCATCGTCGTCTTCAAAAAAAACAGGGGAGGATAAACGATAATCTACCAGAGGTAGAAATCTGCAGGCATGATATTATTAACCAGGAAGGATGGGATTATGGGATTTACCACGAAGCGCGGCAGACCAAAAAGCGACCGTGCACGCACGGATACCGGTACGCCGGAACTCCAGACCAAACGGGCGATGGGACTGACGAGCGAAGTGCTCGACGTATTACATCAGCAACATATCGTAACAGATGGCCAGCATTGGGCGGGCATGCATCTGCGCTGGCTTTATACCCTGCGCTTCGGTATCCCGACGGTACGTTCACTCGATCTTTCGCGTGTGGCGACTTCGGGCCCGGATGACCGTGACCCGAAGTGGCTTGCTGCACGCGAGGCGGAATATCGCGAAGCGCTCGCCGTCCTCGATTCCATTTCTGCACGAAAGCCCGTGATCAACGTCTGCATCTTCAATGCACTCCCACGGAATATGGTATGCTTCAAGACAGGGAAACTGCGTGTCAGTACTGCACATCCGGATGCAGTGAAATTCATGAAAGGACTGGATGTGTTGGAGCGCCACTGGCGGTGATTGGGCCCACGGGGGCTTGAGACGCGCTGTCTCAAGCTTTTCCCGTGGGATTTTTAGTTACAAGGTCCAGCCAAACGGCGGTGCTGCGCCTTCAACCTTCTCTTTCTGCGCCTCCCTTTTCTCGCTCAGGAGCGCAGCTTGTCGTCGGAGTTCACCGCGACAGGGCTTCGACGGGTAGGGCTTGTACATTTCGCTCGTATACGTCGCCGAAGCACCCATCAGGCCGAGGCACTGTCTCTCCGCTTTTTCCCGCTTCGCTTCTTCCACCGGATCACGCGTGAGCATGTCGATGAAGATGCCCGCGAGCATGCTGACAGAGAAAAATACCACCGTCGCCGCCAGGACCGTAACAATCTCGGTGAACATGTTAAATGTTCTCCGGAGTGAATCAGGAACCGTTTCCTGCTCACTCGACCTTATCTTCCCTCTCACGCCACTGTCGAATTGGTGTGAGAATGCCTAGGGCATTTTTGGGGGAAGCAAGGAATGATTACTTGGCATTATAGCAAAACGGCGAGGAACTGAGAAATGAATCGATATGTAAAATAAGGCTATATATCAATGTATTAATACATGTATTTGCAATCTAAATAAATTGTTAACAATTCACAAAAGCGTCATATGGATAGGCTATTCTTGAGGTATCACCTATCCGTGTACCCTATAAGACCGTTTGGCTTGTGGTACACGCATTTTGGTGAACCGTGGTCGGCACTGAATATCGTAGCGCCCTACCGAGTTCACCCGACCGTTATCACCCCATTCCCCCAGGTGTTTTATGAAACGGACCGCAATCGCCCTCGCCGTCGCCATCGTGATCGGCCTCGGCATCACCTTCTTCCTCCCCATGCTCAAGGAGAAGGTGGACGAGCAGAAGAACGAAGCGACGAAGACGGAGCAGAAGGACATCACGCCCCAGACCGCGCCGAAGACCGAGAAGAAGACCGACGAGTTCGTGAAGGTGTTCACGTCGGAGAAGCACGGGTTCGAGGTGTGGGCCCCCGAGGGCAGCATCGTCAAGCACATGAATACGGGCAACGACCACTACCACGTCTACGCCAAGGACTACGTGCTGGTGAAGTCGAAGACCGAGAAGAAGCTGTACGGCGACCGCGGGTTCTCCCCCATCAAGGCCGCGACCGAATGGAAGGTCAACCGCTTCTGCTGGCTCTTGGAGCGGATCGACGACAAGGACAACGGCGACGCGAAGTGGGCGATCACCGTGGACAACTTCTTCCCGTTGAACGGGGACGAGGTGAAGAAAGACTGAATAAGAATGAAGCAGTGCATTTAGCCGTCTGAAAAAAACGGCGCGAGCGGCCACCCTTACCGGGGTGGCCGTTTTGCGTTTGGGGGTACAATCAAAAAAAGTGCCTCGACGAGGCTTAGAACTGTTGTCATCCGCGCCAATTTGCTTTATACCCGCCACATTACACCACACATCGCTATTTTTAGAGGAATTCCATGGGTTCAGGGCACGCACTGCAAGCTACCGACAACGTTAAAAAGTACGGTAAAACGCCTGTCCACAGCTATTCTCCCATGGCCAATGCCATCCGCGCCCTCTCGATGGATGCCGTCGAAAAAGCCAATTCCGGCCACCCGGGTATGCCGATGGGTATGGCGGATGCCGCGACCGTTTTATTTGCTGAATTCCTGAAATTCGACCCGAAACACCCGGAGTGGGCTGACCGCGACCGTTTCATCCTGTCTGCGGGCCACGGTTCCATGCTGCTCTATTCGCTCCTGTACCTCACAGGTTACAAAGACATAACACTTGATGAAATCAAACAATTCCGCCAACTCGGTGCACGCACCGCAGGTCACCCGGAATTCGGTTATGCCGGCGGTATCGAAACGACCACGGGTCCGCTCGGCCAAGGCATCTCGAACGCGGTGGGCTTCGCACTCGCGGAACGCATCGAGGCGGCAAAATACGGTAACGACGTGGTGGACCACTACACCTACGTCATCGCGGGCGACGGCTGCCTCATGGAAGGCATCAGCCACGAAGCGATCTCGCTTGCAGGCCACCTGAAACTGAACAAACTGATCGTACTCTGGGACGATAACGAAATCTCGATCGATGGTGCGACCTCGCTCTCGGTTTCCGACGACCAGGCAAAACGCTTTGAAGCAAGCGGCTGGAATGTGATTAAAGTCGACGGCCACAATGTCGAGCAGATCCGTTCCGCGCTTACGAACGCCAAGAAAAGCGACAAGCCGACGATGATTGCCTGCCGCACGGTGATCGCGCACGGCGCACCGACGAAAGCGGGTACTTCGGGTAGCCACGGTTCACCGCTTGGCAAAGACGAAATCGCAGGCACGCGTGAGAACCTCGAGTGGAAACATGACCCGTTCGATGTGCCGGCAGAAACACTCTCCGCATGGCGCAAAGTCGGCGAGAAGGGTGCAGCGAAATTCGCCGAGTGGGAAAAACGCCTGGGTAAACTCGATGCCACGAAACGCGCGGAATTCGAGCGTGTCCAGAAGGGCGACCTGCCGAAAGGGATTGCGGAAGCGATCGAGCAACTGAAACAAAAACTCTCGGCTGAAAAACCAAAACATGCGACACGCCAATCGTCGGGCAACACGCTTGAGGTGCTGGTGCCATTGATGCCGGAACTGATCGGTGGTTCTGCCGATCTTACCGGTTCGGTGAACACGAAAGTGAAAGCCTCGAAGGCTATTTCGGCAAAAGATTACAACGGAAACTATGTGTATTATGGCGTGCGTGAGCATGGCATGTGTGCGGCGATGAACGGTATGGCACTCCACGGTGGCATCATCCCGTATGCGGGCACATTCTTCGTATTCACGGATTACTGCCGCCCGTCGATCCGCCTTGCTGCGCTGATGAAACAGCGCGTGGTGTTCGTGATGACGCACGATTCGATCGGCCTCGGTGAAGATGGCCCGACGCACCAACCGGTGGAACATCTGGCCGCGTGCCGTGTGATTCCGAACCTGAATGTGATCCGCCCGGCGGACGGTGTCGAGACCGCGGAAGCATGGCAGATTGCGCTCGAGTCGAAAGAAACGCCGACCATGCTCGTGCTGACGCGCCAGGGTCTGCCAACGCTTCGTACCGACCACACGAAAGAAAACCTCACCGCGAAGGGTGGCTACATCATCTCTCCGGCAAAAGGTAAAGCAGCCGTCACGATTATCGGCACCGGCTCCGAGGTGAGCATCGCCGTGGAAGCACAAACGAAGCTCCGCGATAAAGGTGTGGAGGCACAAGTCGTCTCCATGCCGAGCATGAATCTGTTCGATCAGCAGCCTGCCGCCTATAAAAAATCGGTGCTGGGTGATGGTCTGAAAGTGGCGGTGGAAGCCGCGGTTCAGTTCGGCTGGGAGAAATACATCGGCGCGGACGGTATTTTCGTCGGCATGACGGGGTTCGGCGAATCGGCTCCCGCTCCGGATCTCTATAAACATTTCGGTATCACCTCCGACGCGATCGTCGAAAAGGTGCTGAAGGCGCGATGAGAGTCGTATCCGCCGCCCCTGCGACCTGGCTTGGCCGGCTTATTGCAAAACTGCTCGGGACATTCCCTATCCCTGATACCCCGCATCTGGATCAAGATGCACTCGATTATTTCTACGAGCGCTTGAAGGCGACTGACCTCTATCTGGAATATGGTTCGGGCGGTAGCACGGTGCTTGCGAAAAAGCTCGGGAAACCCTTTGTGAGTGTAGAGACCGACATACTCTTCCTGCAAGTGCTGCAGAAGAAACTGGCGCAGATCCCGAACCCGAATGCGGCACTCCAGACGCTCCTTTATCGGCATATTGGCATCACGGGTGCATGGGGTGTACCGATATTCAAAAAAACTACAAAAAAAAGGATGAAGCGTTGGCAAAATTATTGTAAAGCTCCCTGGGAATTTATCGTAGCGGGAGGGCATCCGCTCCCCGATACCGTGTTGATTGATGGCAGGTTTAGGGTCGCCTGTGCGCTGGAATCGCTCAAGCACCTGGCAAAAAAGCCGGATTCGCGCTTATTGTTTGATGACTATTCGGATAGGAAACGTTACCATGTCGTCACGGAATTCGCGGAAGTCGAGGCCTGCCATGGCAGGCTCGGGGTTTTGAAGCCAAAACCCGATATGGATTTAGAGCGGTTGGAACAGGTCTTTAACGACTATGTTTCCGACTGGAGATAACATAAGTAGAAGTAGCATATATGACGCTTAAAGTAGGTATCAACGGACTGGGTCGCATCGGGCTTTGTGTCATCCGCGCATGGATTGAATCCGGCCGGAAGGATATCGAGATCGTGGCCGCGAACCATCCGGCGGAAACCGCGCGCCATGTGCACCTCCTTAAATACGATTCCGTGCACGGCGTGTTCAAAGCCGATGTCAAAGGCACGGACGATGCACTGATCGTGAACGGCAAAACGATCAAACTGCTCAAAGAAAAAGAGCCGGAGAAGATCAATTGGAAAGCCGCGGGCGTGGATGTGGTGCTCGAATGCACCGGCAAATTCACCAAGCGCGCCGATGCCGCAAAGCACCTAATTGGCGGTGCGAAGAAAGTCGTGATCTCTGCCCCGTCTTCGGATGCGGATGCGATGATCGTGAAAGCGGTGAACGAGGACATGCTGAAGCCCGAGCACGAGGTGATCTCGATCGGCTCCTGCACGACGAACTGCTTAGCGCCGCTTGCCAAAGTGCTGCTTAAAGCAACGGGCATCGAAGCCGGTTTCATGACGACCATCCACTCTTACACTAACGACCAGAATATCCTGGACGGCACGCATAAGGATCTGCGCCGTGCACGTGCGGCAGCCCTCTCGATGATCCCGACCACGACGGGTGCCGCAAGCGCACTCGGCAAAGTGATTCCGGAACTGAAAGGCAAGCTCGACGGTGTTTCGATCCGGGTGCCGACGCCGAACGTTTCGATGATCGATCTCACCTACACCGCGCCGCGCAAAGTGACGGCAGAAGAAATCAACCAAGCGGTGAAGGCCGCAGCGGATGGCCCGATGAAAGGCATTCTCCGTTATTGCGATGAGGCGCTCGTCTCCACCGACTTCACCGGTGATCCGCATAGCTCGATCTTCGATGCGACGCAAACGCAAATCGTGAACAACGACTTCGTGCGCGTGGCTGCATGGTACGATAACGAATGGGGTTTCTCCGTGCGTATGCTCGATGTGACCGCCATGCTCGGGAAGAAATAGTCCATGTCGCTTCGCACCCTCGATCAGCTCATCAAATCGACCGGTGTGAAGGGGAAGCGTGTGCTTGTGCGTGTGGACCTGAACGTGCCGATGGTGCGCGGTGTGGTTTCCGACGATACGCGTATCACGGCGCTCCTGCCCACCATCAACAAGCTCGTCAAAGAAAAAGCCAAAGTCATTCTGCTCTCGCATTTCGGCCGCCCGAAGGGTGAGCATGTGTTCGACATGTCGCTCGCCCCGATCGCGGATGCGCTCTCGGATGTGATGGGTGGCAAAGAAATCAAATTCGCGGTGGACTGCATCGGCGAACCCGCGGAAGAGGCGGTCGATTCGATGAAGGACGGCGAGATCCTGCTGCTTGAAAACCTCCGTTTCCACAAAGGCGAAGAGAAGAACGACGCAAGCTTCACCAAGGCGCTCGCGAAATTGGGAGATGTTTACATTAACGATGCATTTTCCTGCTCACACCGCTCACATGCTTCGATCACGGGGCTTGCGAAGGCGCTCCCTTCGGCGGCAGGTTACCTGCTCGAACAAGAGATCGTGGGGCTCGAGAAAATCCTGAGCAAACCGAAAACGCCGATGGTGGCGATTGTCGGTGGTTCGAAAGTCTCGACCAAGATCGACCTGCTCAACACGCTTGCAGCGAAAGTAGATGCGCTGGTGATCGGTGGCGGTATGGCGAACACTTTTCTTTATGCAAAAGGCATCAAGATTGGTAAATCGCTTTGTGAAAAAGATTATAAACAGACCGCGCTTGATATTATGGCAATCGCAGAGGAAAAAGGTTGTGAAATAGTACTTCCTGTAGATGCAATCGTTGCCGACGATATAACCAGCCTGATGTGCCGTGTAGTGAAGGTAGATGGTATCCCGGATAGTCAGATGATTTTAGATATGGGTCAAAATACCGTTGATAAAATCAGGGTGCATTTAAAAGAGGCTAAAACGGTTGTGTGGAATGGCCCTCTAGGGGCGTTTGAATACGATCCTTTCTTGATTTCGACGGCATCAGTGGCGCGCGAAGTTGCCTACCTGACATCTCAAAAAGAAATCGTTAGCGTTGCTGGCGGTGGCGATATTCTTTCTGCGCTTAATAAATGTGGCCTCAAAGACGAATTCAGTTACATCTCAACGGCAGGTGGAGCATTCCTCGAGTGGCTCGAGGGTAAGGAACTGCCGGGCGTGAAAGCATTGGCAGCATAACATGGCAATCACCCTTACTCCCGTCATCCATGATGCAGAGCAGATCGGCAAAGAGGAGATGCTGCTCCTGCTGAACATGATGAAGCGCCTTTACAGCCCCTCGCTTGCAACACCGGATAATCCGGATGCCGCGATCCATGATGCGCTGAAAGGTGCCATCAAAGCCTATGGCTATATCCCGCCTGCGGATGCAACGCTCCATGATGATAAGCCTTTCGTTGGCGGCACGTGGGATGAAGTGCAATACGCTAAATACAAAACCGAGACACTGAAGGGCCGCATGGAAGGGAAGGCGGGCTATACATTTATACTCGCAAAGGATGAAGCGGGAAAAACCGTCGGCATCGCTTCGTTCAATGCCCCGGCCGAGCGACCGAAAGAAGGCGAATATGAGTTGCGCTTTTTGAATCTGGTCGTGGCTCCGGAGGCATCGCGGACGCCTGCACTCGAGATGCTGGTGGGTGCTGTCATCAACCATGCATATGAGAAGGGGTATGACAAGCTCGTTGCCCCATTAGGTCAATATGCGATTGCACATGACCGGCCCGGACTATATAAAAAGGCGGCGGCAGTATACGGTTTCGATTACGATGCGAGACCGCACCGCACATCGAAAGGCGATGTAGAGATTTTCGTGACACCGAGAGAAGTACTGCAATCACTCGGAGCGGTCGCGGCAAGAACACAAGGTAAAGCAGAAGGGGTAGATAAAACATGAAACTGACACGCAAAGTACAAGAGATCCTGAGCCATTATGAAGGCGAGACCGCCGGTTCCAAAGCGAACCTGGCGCGCATCCTCATGGAAGGTAAACTGGGTGGCACGGGCAAACTCGTGATCCTGCCGGTCGATCAAGGTTTCGAGCATGGCCCTGCGCGCAGCTTCGCGCCGAACCCGGATGCCTACGATCCGCATTACCATTTCAAACTCGCGATCGATGCAGGTCTTTCCGCCTACGCCGCTCCGCTCGGCATGATCACCGCAGGCGCGGATACGTTTGCCGGTGCCATCCCTCTCATCCTGAAAGTGAACAGCGCGAACTCTCTCTATAGTGGTGTCGCTGACCAAGCGGTGACCGCTTCGGTCGATGATGCGCTCCGCCTCGGTTGTGCGGCGATCGGTTTCACCATCTATCCCGGCTCCGACAATTCCTTCGCGATGATGGAAGAGATCCGCGCGATGAGCGAAGAGGCGCGTAAGAAAGGCCTCGCTGTCGTGATCTGGTCGTATCCGCGCGGTGGCAAACTCACCAAAGAAGGTGAGACGGCGGTGGATGTGTGCGCGTATGCGGCGCACATGGCGGCCCTCCTCGGTGCACATATCATCAAAGTGAAACCACCGACCGCGCACATCGAACAAGATGCGGCGAAGAAAGTGTACGAAGCCCAGAAGATCAATACGTCCACGCAGAAAGACCGCTACGCGCACATCGTGCAGGCGTGCTTTGCGGGTAAACGTGTGGTGGTGTTCTCGGGCGGTGAGAGCAAAGACAAGAACGCGATCTATGACGATGCGCGTGCGATCCGCGATGGCGGTGGTAATGGCTCGATCATCGGCCGCAATACGTTCCAGCGTCCGCGTGCAGAAGCACTCGAGCTGCTCGATACGCTCATTAAAATCTACCAAGGCAAAGCGTAAGTGGCGAAAGAAGAAGGCTGCCGCTTATACCTGATCTCGCCGCCGAAGTTCGAACTCGTTTCCTTTACGGATCAGTTCAAACGTGCGCTTGAGGGTGGCGATGTGGCTGCGTTCCAGTTGCGTCTCAAAGACACGGTCGACGAAGAAATCCTCAAAGCCGCAGAAGCATTAGTGCCGCTTTGCCATGACGCAGGTGTAGCCTTTATCATGAATGACCGCGCCGATCTCGCGATCGAGTGCGGTGCAGATGGTGTGCATGTTGGGCAGGAAGATCTGGAGAAAACCTCGATCGCCGATTTACGCAAGCAGCTCGGTGAGAATGCCGAGATCGGCGTTTCCTGCCATGCTTCGATCCACCTTGCGATGGAAGCAGGCGAAGAGGGGGCGGATTATGTTGCGTTCGGCGCGTTCTATCCGACACAGACCAAGCCGCCGGAAAAGCTCGCCAAGTGGGGTGTGCCGCAGCCAGAGATTCTTACGGAATGGAGTGAGTTCACGGTGGTGCCGAGTGTGGCGATCGGCGGCATTAATCTGGAGAATGCAGAAACGCTGGTGAAGGCAGGGGCGGACTTTCTAGCGGTCATCACCGCGGTCTGGAGCCACCCGAAAGGCCCAAAAGCCGCGGTGGCAGCCTTTAACGAGGTGATGGCGGGTTAAAAACACCATTAAGGCTTTGTTAACCCATTCATGGTAGTATCATGTTGATAGGATGGGGAAATCTATGGCTCGCAAGTTACAGAAGCACGAACTGATCGACCTTTCGGATGCGGCAGAGCTGCGTAAACTTGCACCGAAAGACCTCAAACATGACATCGGTGAAATACTGGATCGCCTGCGCGTCGATATGGTGTATGCCAAGGCAAATCACGATCGCAACCAGTTCAACATCGACAACCAGCCCCTCTATACGCCAAACGCAAAGATGTTGATCGATAAACGCATCGCCAAAATCATCCTGCGTTTCATCGATAATTTGCCGGATGATCTGACCGTCGATGTGACGGACGCGCTTCGTACTGTGGATGCACAAGCCGGCATGCTTGCCGTGAAAGAAGCGAACCAATGGCCGGATTATCTGGTTTCCTCGCCAGGACAGGGCGCACATCCGACGGGTCATGCCTTCGACATCGTCGTAAAGAAAGCGGGTAACCCTATTCCGGTCGGGGTGGCGTTCGATGATTTCATGCAGCTCGATGCATCGACGGGCGCGGAATTGCCGATGGGTGTGGAAGGTTTACCGCGTGCATCACGCAAGAATCCGTATATCACGCCGGAAGAGAAAAAGAACCGCGTGATGGTCGAGACCGCGATGCAGAAAGGTGCGATGCAGGAGGGTACGATCCTGATGCCGCTTCGCGATGAAGACTGGGATTTCCGTGCACCGACGAATATCGAACGCCTGTGGTGGGTGATCGAGAGTGTCGCGCGCGTGATCGGCATTGAAGATTCACTGCCGCCTGAGCCGGAAAAACCCATCGCCAACTACGAAGCGTTCAAAGACCTATGGGGTAAATATTTTGGCGAACATTCGGGTGTGCTGATCCAGAAGCTCGGCCGCTACAGTCCACCGGCGGAGAAAGACCTGATCTTCGTGAAAGACTATGAACCGCTGATGGATGTGGATCTCGAGGCGATGGGTTTTCCGCCAATGACGGATGGCCGCTTCGATGCCATCACGAAGCAAGAATACGCGAACCAGAAGCGTGCGCATTACTCCGGTCATCCGGAACTTCAGGGTAATGACATCTCGCTGACCCCAAGCCGTGGCAATATGCAACCCGTGCTCAATGCCATCAACGACCAGATGCGCCGCGCCAACATCGCACCGGACAGCTACGAGGTAAGGCCGATCTATTTCTCCGGTAATACGGTAGGAAGGCATGGGACCGAAGCGTTTTATGGCTTCGAGATCAGTTTCGAGGATACGAAAGCGAAGATGCTGGCTGAAGCGCTGTTCGCACCGCTTAAAAAGGACAAACGGCTCTCCGCACTGGAATCGGGTGAGACGAAGAACGCTATCGCACGGGCACATAAGGATGAGAGCCACGTTTTCCGCTTCGGGGCAGGCAGTATGGAAGACCTGGTGGACGCGCTCAATACGGGTCTTCTCACCAAGACCAACCGCCTTCGGAGCACGCAGGGCAGGCAGCCTTAATCCGGTTGCAAATCCGGTTATTTTTTGCTAGTTTCAGCGCCTTACTAACTTTTACATCGTGAATCACCCTATGCCACTATCACCTATCATGAAGGTAATGACGGATGCTGCCCTTAAAGTGGGCCGCCAACTCGCACGCGACTTCGGTGAAGTGGAAAACCTTCAAGTCTCTGTGAAGGGCCCGGGTGATTTCGTTTCCGCTGCCGATACCAAAGCCGAAAAATCCTTGGTGGCCATGCTTTCCAAGGCGCGCCCAGGTTATAGTTTCCTGCTGGAAGAAGGCGGCGAGATCAAAGGCACCGATCCGGATCACCGTTTCATCATCGACCCGCTCGATGGCACCACGAACTTCCTGCATGGTAACCCGTTCTTCGCAACCACGTTCGCGCTTGAGAAAAAGCAGTTGAACGGCCAAAAAGAGATCGTTGCGGCGGTTACCTATAACCCGATTTCGAACGAACTGTTCTATGCGGAAAAAGGGCAGGGCGCGGTGCTGGTGGATTTCACAGGTAAAGAGAAAAAACTGCAGGTCTCGAATCGCAAAGACCTCTCCACCTGCCTGCTTTCGACCGGCTCGCTCGGCCGCAAGAAGCCGGGTTCGGATGTGCGGAAGGCCGAAGTAATCAATGAAATCTCGAACCACGTGGCCAGTGTGCGTATCGGTGGTTCGGCTGCGCTTGAGCTTGCGTATGTCGCGGCAGGCCGTCTGGATGGTTTCTGGCACAAGCCGCTCAAGGCATGGGACATGGCGGCAGGCATCCTGCTGGTGCGTGAGGCGCGCGGCATGGTTTCCGAGATCGACGGTGGTTCCAACATGCTGGAAAATGGCGGCGTGCTTGCGACAAACGGCCTGATCTATGACCCTGTCCGCAAGCTCCTCGCCGAGCATAAGGACAAAGCTGCGGTCTGATTAAGACACTTCCAAGTGGAAGTTTCGTCTTTCATTACAATACCCTTGTCTATTCCGGGTGATTATCATATAACTTTTCACGAACCATTTTTTGCTGTGCATGCGACGGGGTGGTTTCCCGGGTAGCACGTGCGGCATAACCCTTCTTCGATAAGTGCGAAAACCGTATGAAAAAATCCACTGCGTTTCTGGCTGCCACGCTTGCTGTAACCGTATCCACGGTTGCCATCTGTTCTGATGCTCACGCAGATGATCCCAAGAAAAAATCCAAGAAAAAACATAGCTCGCAAACAAGCAGCCAATCTGTTCAGGTGAACTACGGCGCACTCGATAAATACTCTGGCGGCAAACCGGCTTCCCGTGATCCGCAACTGCTCGCCGAGCAGGATAAAGCGCGTGCGGCGATCGGCGGTGGCGCTGCCGCTCCGGCTCCGGCAACGATCTCGAATGCTCCTTCCGATAAGGCTGCGGATGGCGCATGGAAAGATCCGGGCAGTGAAGACAATGTTCCGGTCGTGATTAAATCGTCGGGTTCTTCGAGCTACTCTTCTAAGGGTTCCCGCGACCCGGGCGTGCATGCACTCGATGAATCCTCGTTCGTGACGCCGGACCATCCGGTGAAAGACGAGCCGCTGACGGGCCTTGAGCGCCGCCGTCCGGCGAACCAGCCTTCTACCACGCCGAGCCAAGCACCGGTGATCGATATGGACGCGCCGAATGCAAGCTCTGCGCGTGCGCAGCAAAACCGTCAGTATATGGATGATTTCAAACGTGACATGGCGGCCCCGCCGTCAGATGTGGTAGAACAACCGTCATCCCTTTCCAATCCGGAAGATACCACGGTGTTCCAACCGGTGCCGGAAAAAGTGACGAAATCCTCTTCTTCCGCGACCTCTTCGAAATCCACGGATACGAAAAAGAAATCCGCGAAGAAGAAAAAGAAAAAATCCGCGAAGAAACACGCTTCTTCTTCCAAACATACCAAGTCGTCTACGAAGTCGACCAAAGCGAAAGCAACCGAGGAGCGTAAAGCACCGGCGGCTGAAACCGCACCGACCGCTCCAACCGCAGCTCCTGTCGCTCCGGCTCCGGCAGCGCCGACGCCCACACAACATGAGAATGTGAATTCCGTGCTCGACACGCTGCCACCGGTAGCACCTGTCGCGGCACCGGTGGCTCCCGTCGCTGCACCGGTAGAACCGTCTGCACAAATCCCAGCCACCGCACCGGTGGTGCCGGTCGCTCCGATCGCACCGGCAGAACCGGCTCCGGCACAACCGACGCTTGCGCCGGAACCTGCTCCCGCACTCGCTCCGGCAGGTGAACCGGCACCGGCAGTGGCACCGACCGAACCGTCCGTGATGGCTCCGGCTCCTGCACCGACCAGCGATAACGCAG
>RGZB01000047.1 GCA_010031735.1 Pseudomonadota bacterium
CGGCAAGCGAAGTCTACGTACGCAACAAAGGTATCGCCACCCGTGAAGCCGGCATGGAATCGTTCGAGTTCAAACTCCCTGCGACGGTCTCCGAAAAAGAACTGCTGGCGAAAGTGGAGACCCTGAACCGCGATAAGAGCGTGCACGGTATTCTGGTGCAGCTTCCACTCCCGAAACATATCGACGAGCGCAAGGTGATCGAGGCGATCGTGCCGGAAAAAGACGTCGATGGTTTCCACCCCGTCAATGTCGGGCGCTTAGCGACCGGACAAGAGGCACTCTATCCCTGCACGCCCTATGGCTGCATCCTGCTCTTGAAAGACGTGCTCGGCGATCTGTCCGGTAAACACGCGGTCGTGGTCGGGCGCTCGAATATCGTCGGCAAGCCCATGGCGCAATTGCTGCTGAAGGAAAGTGCGACCGTCACGGTCGTCCATTCGCGCACGAAGGATCCGGAAGCACTCTGCAAACAAGCCGATATCGTCGTGGCGGCGATCGGCAAACCGCGCTTCATCGGTGCGGATTGGATCAAGCGGGGTGCCACCGTCATCGATGTGGGCATCAACCGTATCGAAGAGAATGGAAAAAACATCCTGGTGGGCGATGTCGACTTCGTTCCCGTCTCGGAACTGGCAGCAGCGATCACGCCGGTGCCGGGCGGTGTCGGCCCCATGACCATCGCCTGCTTGCTTAAAAATACGCTGACCGCTTTCAAGCGTATCGAGAAACTCTGATATTCCTGCGATTTTTCTTGCATAAACGCGAGCGACGCTTCATAAAAGATGTTCGCGAAAAAAACATGCAAAACGAATCTAAAAAACCCAAGCAGACCTCCGAAATCCTCGAGAGCGTCGTACGTGAAAAAGACACGGATCAAGTCACTATCGGAGAGCTGGTAGAGGCATTGCACGAGCGTGGCTTCGGCGTGCTGATGGCGCTTGCCGCGCTTCCCCTCTGCATCCCTGCTCCTGCTCCGCCAGGTTATACGCTGGTATTCTCCGTGCCGCTTTTCGTCTTTGCCGCACAGCTCATCTGGGGTTCGGACACGCCGTGGCTCCCGAACTGGATCCTCAAGCGCAGCATCAAGCGTCAGTTCCTCGCTACCGTCATCGAGAAAGCAGCACCCTGGCTGCGCCGTGTCGAAGCGATTTTAAAGCCACGCCTGCAATTCGCGGTCACCCGCACGGGTGAGCGCGTGATTGGTATCTTCGCATTCATCTTCGCTATTTCAGTCGCACTCCCCATCCCGATCCCGCTCACCAACCTGCTGCCCGGTGTTGGCGTGCTGGTGATGTCGCTGGGTCTTCTCTCCCGCGATGGCCTTGTCATCTTATCCGGCATGGCCGTCGGCATGGTAGGCATCATCATCCTGGTCGTTGCCGTGTATGCCGGCAGTGAAGCGGCCTTCGCCCTCATCCACTGGATGGGTGACCTTTTCGAATAATATGACCTCCTCCACTCTTCGCGCCCAGCATCGCAGCGCCATCCTCTGGATGGTGGCGAGTTGCTTCTGGGCCGGCGTGATGATGGTGCTGGTGCGCTACATCTCCTTCGGGATGCACACGGCCGAGCTCGTTTTCTTCCGCAACTGTTTCGCACTCCTCTGGTGGATACCGTGGGTGTGCTATCTCGGCAAGGATGCCCTGAAGGTAAAAAGCGATAAACGCCTCTTCTTGCTCCGCGGCATGATCGGCGTCACCGCCATGCACGGCTGGTTCTATGCGCTTGCCGTGCTCCCGATCGCGGATGCAACCGCGCTTTCCTTCACCGCACCTTTATTCACTACGCTGATCGCGATTCTCTTCCTCAAAGAGAAAATCGGCATCCACCGTATCACCGCACTCTTGATCGGTTTCATCGGCGCATTGATCGTGCTACGCCCCGGTTCAGGAAGTTTCACCGGCGGGGGCCTCATGATGCTCGGTGTCGCCTTCGCCTGGGCGTGCGTCGGTATCATCATCAAAGTCCTCACCCGCACGGAACGCCCCGAGGTCGTGGTGATTTATATGACCTTGATCATGACCCCGCTCTCGATCCCGGGTGCCGTGATGAACTGGCAGCCGGTGACGCTACCCCAAATCGGTTGGCTCGTGCTCTTGGGCCTTATCTCGAACGTCTTCCAGTTTTTCCTCTCCACCTCTATCTCGAAGGCGGATATGACCGTGATCCTGCCCTACGATTTCCTGCGCCTCGTCTTTGCCTCTATCCTTGCGTTCCTCGCGTTCGGCGAAGTGCCGGATGTAATGAGTGTACTGGGTGCAGCGGTGATTCTATCCGGCGCGGTGTACGCGGCTTATCGTGAAAAGAAACACCATCCCCGCATGGATGTGCCTACCCCCTCACCGTAATTGCTATTCGTCTGCGACCGCAGTATCTTCATTCTATGTCGTTTACTCACGCACTTCTTCCCTCACTTCGTGCATGGACGCAGCATGCGCTCCATATGTTGCTGCCTGCCCGTTGCATCGCATGCGGTGTGCAAGTGGATACGCCGGGAAGCGTCTGCGCGCACTGCTGGAAAGAGTTGCACTTCATCACCTCGAACGCCTGCATCACCTGTGGCCATCCGTTCGAAGCGCCCGTGCCGGAAGGAACACGGTGCGGCCACTGCATCAGCGAACCGCCGGAATATACCCATGCCCGCGCCGTGCTGCGTTATGACGACCATTCGCGCCCCTTGGTCACGCGCTTCAAATACGGCGATGCGCTCCACGGCACGCGCAGTTTCGCCCGCTGGATGGCCGCCGCCGGAAGCGACATCCTGCGCGATGCGGATATGCTGATCCCGGTTCCGCTCCACCGCCTTCGCTTACTGCATCGCCGCTATAACCAATCCGCGATCCTCGCGCATGCGATCGGCAAACACACCGGCGTTGCGGTGCGGCCGCAAGGGCTCGTTCGCCACAAACGCACCCCCGCACAGGCGGGCCTTTCCAAATCCGCGCGCAATGAGAATGTGAAACATGCCTTCCGTGTACCGGCCAGCGAACGCGCCAGGCTCAGCGGCAAGCACGTCGTATTGATCGACGATGTCATGACCACCGGCGCCACCATTCGCGAATGCACGCGGGTTCTTCTCAAGAATGGCGTGGCATCCGTCCGTATCCTCACCCTAGCCCGCACGGTCATCGAATCATGAAAAAACCTACCACCCTCACTGTCGCTTGCATCCAGGTGAATGTCGGGAACGACATGCAGAAGAACATCAAGGAGGCTGAAGCGCTGATCCGCAAAGCTGCAAAAGCGAAAGCGCAATTGATCGCACTGCCGGAGAACGTCTCCTTCATGGCCGCGAACCAGAAAGACCTTCTTGCCAACAGTTATACCGGCAAAGACCATCCGGGGTTGCTCCGCTTCAAAGCACTCGCGAAAGAATTGAAATGCTGGATTCTGATCGGCTCGCTCGCCGTTAAAGTCTCGGGCAGCAAAAAACTCCGCAACCGTTCGTATCTCCTTAAACCGGATGGTTCCATCGCTACTTACTACGACAAGATCCATCTCTTCAACGTCACCTTACCTTCCGGGGAGCGCTACGGCGAATCGGCGCGTTACCAGGCCGGTGATAAGCTGAAGGTCGCGACCACGCCCTGGGGCAAGATGGGACTCACCATCTGCTACGACATCCGCTTCCCGCATCTGTTCCGCGCACTCGCACACAAAGGCGCATCCCTCATCAGCGTGCCTGCTGCCTTCACTTACGACACGGGTGTGGTGCACTGGCATACACTCCTGAAAGCACGGGCGATCGAGAACCATGCCTTCATCATCGCACCCGGCACCACGGGTAACCATCCGGGCGGCAGGAAGACCTTTGGTCACTCCCTCATCATCGGGCCGTGGGGCGATGTGCTTGCCGAGGCCGATGATAAACCCGGCATCATCGTGGCGAAGTTGGAGCTGGCACGCGCACATACGATCCGCGAGAGTTTCCCCTCGCTCTATCATGATCGTGCGTTCGATTGATTTATTGCAATACCGGAAGCGTGGTGGTGAACGTCGGATCGACACCGTAACGGGTTTTTAATTCCGCGCGCATACTTTCGCTCGGTTGCAGTCCGGGTGCCGAGGTGAGTACCACACCGAAACGGTCGACGGCATAACTGCCTTTACTGAGTGCCGCACGGAAAAATGCATCGATACGGTCGCCGCGTATCGCCACATAGGCACAATACTCGGCATCGGTCGCTTCATCCTTAAGTCCGCTCAGCAAGAAAATGGCGGCACCTTTTTTCAGGAGGTCGTCGGGTGATTCTTTTTTCCTCGTAAATAGCATTATTGGAGTCCCGTCTCTCTGCCTTTTTCATCCAGTTCGCGTGGAAGCGGTGGGAGTTTCGCGAGTTTTGCGGCCACATCGGGCGGAAGTTGCACAAGCGGTATCTTATCGCCATTGGTAAGCTCCACCGGCACGGGTAGCGCCAGCGGGATATCCTCGTTGCCTCCTTTGCTCTTTTCTGCGGTGCGGCGTTTTGCCTCTTCCGGTGACATGCGGTATTGCACTTCCGCCTTATCCTGGCCACGGCTTAAGAAGAAGTTGCGGTACACATACGCGCCCATGCCAGAGAACATGCCCTGGATGGCTGCCACCATCACGGCCATGCCGACCTGGGTTTTCGCAAGCAGGCCATTCTTCAGGTCTTCCATTTCCTGGGGCTTCAAGGGTGGGCTGTTCTCGAGCACGAAATAAAATGCCGCCACGGCCGCACTCATAATGAGTGAGCCGCGCATAATGAAACGTGCCGCGCTCGGCGTTGCTTTCTGACGTTCTTCGTGGATCAGGTGCATCAGCACCTCGCCGCGGTATGGCTCTCCCTCTTTAGGGACATTCCCGTCTTTCGTTTCCTTGTCTATGCGTGCTTCGATATTCTCTTGAAGCTGCTTTCCCGGACGGAACCACCGTGTAAATAAACCCATACTAACTCCTTATACCCGTATCATATCGTAACATGCGCGTTATCGCACCTTTTTCTATCCGTGCTTTGCCCCTGTCATTTGTTCGGCAGCAGGTGCTCGCCGGAAGGTTGCACACACTTTCTTGAAGGTCGCGTCGAGCGCACCCGTCTCGTCTTTGAAACGAACGACCAGAAGATGATTGCACCCTTCATTGGCAGACGTGTAAAAATTTACCGGCGTTACCTGAACATCGTCCCTTGTCGCTTCGATGCGTGGCATATTCTATTGCCTTTACACCCCATCCGGACGGATACCGCGAACCGGTAGGCTTACGCCTACAATGTCTTTATATTGCTGGCGGAAAGCATTCGTATCTGAAACCACGAAATGAAGCGGCGCGGCTTTATTCATGCGCGCTACTACAGGATCGCCTTTGATGCATTCATCAAACAGTTCTGCCCTTTCGGCATCCGCACGCCGCACCATCTCTCTTATCTCTTCGGTGGGCGCCTTGACATGAGCGGCCGTGAGGCCGACGATCTCCAGGAACTTCTGTGCAAACGCCCCCTCACCTTCCAGCTTCACGATCCTTCCATCCGGTGCGCGGTTATATTCCTCCGGCTCATCCTCAAAACCGGGAGCGATCACTGTCTCAAATACATCGCCCGCAGTGCCACCCGAGGGTAACGTAAACACCTCACGCGCGGTCTCATCGCCCGAGACCATGTCGATCTCCGTCACCGTCTCCGCCTTCCAGGGAAGGCTCTTGGCGACCATCAGCATTTCCTTGTAACGCCGCTCGATCCCGAGAGCGCCCCAGGCTTCGAGCATGGCATCGCTCATCATGATGCGGAGCTTCCCACTCTTTATCACCTGTGCGGGCATATCGATACCATCCATTAAGTTGTCTGCGTCCTCGCCGAGTCCGGCTTCATACAGTGCAGAGGAAACCACGAGCTGTACCACACTTGCGAAATGGTCGCGTTCTTCATCGGATAATGCTTCGACCGATATCTCGATAAGAGGAAAATCGATCTCTTTCTTCGGATACTTCTCTGCCAGTTCGGCGAGTGCTTCCTCCGAGGGATCATCCGGGATGATCAGGCTGTCCACGATCTTCTCTTTTTCTACTTTGGTCGCTGCAAAATAGGACTCGAGTGAGGGCCCACCGGGCACTCCCTCGAAGGGTGTGAGGGATCTTGGTTCGGCCTCGGCAAGTGCTTTGATGAATTCCTTGAATGTATCCAGTCTGCTAAGTGCCATATGTGTCCTCTATGCTGCGTTTGCGGGTGGTGTGGTCGTATCACGCGCCAGTGTTTTTGGGTTCTGCCAGAATATACGTGTGGCCGGGATGGTGATCGCCACCGTCGTACCGACATTCTTCTTACTGGTGATTTCCATCTTACCGCCGTGGAGGTCCATCAGCATCTTGCAGAGCGGCAGGCCAAGACCCGTGCCACCGTATTTCGGATCTTTGTGCACTTGTCCGAACACGCTCATCGCACGCGGGATATCCTCTTCATCCATACCGATACCGGTATCCTCGACGGCGATACGGATATTCTTCTCGTCATCGATGCTGGCGCGGATGGAAACCTTACCCTGCTTCGGTGTGAACTTCACGGCGTTCGAGATCAGGTTGATCAGCACCTGTTTGATCTTGCGCTCATCCACGAATACCGGCGGCAGGTCTTCCGGTACCGATTCGATGATCTGGATACCTTCTGCTGCCGCACGTTCGCTGAACATACGGAGCGTCGTCTGCACGATTTTGGATAAGAATACCTTCTCGGGTCTCAGGTCCATCATGCCCGCTTCGCCCTTGGAGAATTCCAGGATGTCGTTGATGAGTTCCAAGAGGTGGCTGCCGCAATTATGGATATCCATGATGCGTTCCTGCTGCTTCGGATTCACCTTGCCGAAATACCCGGCATCGAGCATCTCGGAGAAGCCGATGATGGCATTGAGGGGTGTCCGGAGTTCGTGCGACATGTTCGCCAGGAATTCGGTTTTTGCCTGGCTCGCCATGACGGCTTTCTGTTCGGAGTCCTGCACACGCTGCATCTGGTTTGCCATCGTGATCGCAAAGAACGAGATCACGATCGCGAACAGGCCGAACATGCCGAGGAAGGCGATATCGTGCATGCGATCGGTGTGCCAGCCGGTGAAGATATCCTCGCCATAACTGACAAGACCGATGACCAGGCGCAGGTTCGGGATGTAGCCATACGTATAGACGCGCACCGCACCTTCGGTGAGCGACGGACCTTCCGCTCCCACCACCTTGGTGCTGTACACGTGTTTGGGCGCCTCTTCACTCTCCAGATCTGCTTTAGGCTGTTGCACGTTGATCATGCTCTGCAGCACTTCGGCATCGGCTTCATCGAGCTGGTTGATGAGGCTGCGGTTATCATCACGGATCACCGCGAATTTGGTGCGCTTACCGGTCTCGAGCGACTGGAAGAAATCGATGAGGTACGAATTGTGGATAGCGGCAAGCACGATACCGCCGAAGCTGCCATCGAGTTTGCTGATACGCCTGCTCATCACGATCAGGTCTTTGTCCTGGATCCAACTCTGGCGTGGCGCAAGATACAGCAGATCTGGATCATCCGAATCACGCTGCGTGGTGAAATAGCCTTCGTTCTCGAGCGACTCCTTGCCTTCCATCCAGGTCTTATAGCCCTGCTTCCGGTAAATCATCTTGATGGCACCGTGTTCATCGGTCATCAGCATCGCGGCGATCTGCGGTGTCTCATTCACCCAGACCGTGAAGTTGTTCTGGATATCGTCCTGCAGGTTGTGGCCGAAGAGCGCGTTGAAATATTGCCGTTCGGAGGCGCGGCGCAGTGTCACATCCACCGCAAGGAAGGTGAGTTCGACGTGATCGGCGAGGATACGGAGCAGGCGTTCGGATTCCGCCGTACCCGCCTCCAGGCTTTTCTTGTACGAATCGAACGCACGATGCGCAACGATCGCACCGTTCAAGAGCAGCACCAGGACACTGAACACCACCAACACGCGTACGATAGGCAGCCGGCCGTTTTTTCTGTTTATCATTACCATCAAACTAACTATACTTTGACCGATTTCTCGGTACTTTCGGGCGGCGGAGTCTGTAAGATTTTCGCTGTAAAATCAACAACCCTTCGAACAGTATTGAATTATCAATCCCCAAAACCCGCATGGATTTTAAGCCATAAAGGGTTAACAAAACGTTAAGATTCTGATAGTTGTCCATGGTTTCACAGGTTTCGAGCGTTGCTTATCAAGGCATAGAGGTGATCCCGGTCGAGGTGCAGGTGCACATGGCCTCGGGACTCCCCGCTTTCAGCGTGGTGGGGCTTGCCGATAAGGCCGTGGCAGAGTCCCGTGAACGGGTGCGTGCTGCGCTCTCTTCGCTTGGGATGGCGCTTCCGCCCCAGCGTATCACGGTGAACCTGGCACCTGCCGACCTGCAGAAGGAAGGGAGCCACTTCGACCTCCCTATTGCCCTCGGCTTACTTGCCTCTTTAGGCGTTATCCCGCAAGCGGAACTCTCCCAATATATTGTTTTAGGAGAACTTTCTTTGGATGGCCGCATTCTTCCGGTTCCCGGGGTCTTGCCGGCGGCGATTGCTGCAGAAGCATCCCGAAAAGGCATTATCTGCCCGGCAGAAAATGGTCCGGAAGCCGCGTTTGCGTCCGAGCAAATGGCGTTATTGGCGCCTAACAGCCTGATTTCCTTGGTAAATCACTTTAAAGGCACGCAGGTGCTCCGTCGCCCCACACCGTATACCCTTGAAGAATCAATGGGTTATCCCGATCTAGCCGATGTAAAAGGGCAGGAAACCGCCAAAAGGGCCTTGGAGATCGCCGCCGCCGGCGGCCATAACATGCTCATGGTGGGTCCTCCCGGCTCTGGAAAGTCGATGCTTGCAAGCCGCCTCCCCGGCCTGCTTCCGCCGCTTACACCCAAAGAAATGCTGGAAGTCAGCATGGTTCAGAGCATCGCGGGTCAGCTGGTAAACGGGAAACTGACGCGGACTCGGCCTTTCCGCGATCGGCATCACTCCTCTTCCATGGCCGCTTTGATCGGTGGCGGCATGAAAGCGAAGCCCGGTGAAGTGACGTTGGCGCATGAAGGCGTGCTTTTCCTCGATGAGTTGCCGGAGTTCGGCCGCCAGGTGCTGGATTCGCTCCGCCAGCCTTTAGAGACCCAGAGCGTCACCGTGGCGCGCGCCCAGATGCATGCCACCTACCCGGCGAACTTCCAACTTATCGCGGCGATGAATCCATGCCGTTGCGGTTATCTCGGCGATGAATCCCGCAGCTGCAATAAGGCGCCCCGCTGCGGCACCGAGTACCAATCCAAACTTTCAGGCCCCTTGCTCGACCGCTTTGATCTCCATATCGACGTCCCTGCCGTAAGCCCACTCGATATCGAACGCAGTAAGCCCGTACGCTCAGCCGAAGTTGCAGCGCGTGTACGCGCCGCACGGGAACTACAAACCGCACGCTATACTGCTTATGGCGTTTCCATGAACGGACGTGCGGATGGTGAAGCACTCGAACAAACCGTGATGCTCGATGGCGCGGCAAAGAAATTATTGATGCAGGCGGTCGAACCGATGGGACTTTCGATGCGCGGGCACAACCGTGTGCTGCGTGTCGCGCGCACGATCGCCGATCTCGAACATTCTATCGAAGTCACACACCACCACATGGCGGAAGCACTGTCGTATCGCCATCGCGTCTCGTTAAAGAAAGTGGCATAATATGAAATTCGTCCTCGTCTTGTTTGCGATTATAGGATTTAGCTATCTTGGATTTTTCTTGCTCGCGATGCCCTTCAGTTTCGTCTTCCTGCTCTCGTATCTGAACATGGCGCTGGTCGCCGCGCCGATCATGACCGCCGCGTTTCTGATTACACTGGCACTTCTGTTTATCTATCTTTTCCTGCGCGTGTTTAGATCACCGCTATCACGTAAGGTCCGCACGGTCCTGGCTATCGGTGTTTTCGGTTGCTTGCCCGCATGTGTCACGCTCTATGGTTGGGGCATGAAGCATTATACCGAGGCCTATATTTTCCCACGCCAGCAGCAAGGATTCAGCGCGGTGATCGCGGAAATGATCAAGCCTGCATCGTTCCAGGGCATCGTGCTGACACCGGTTTATCTTCCGGGATTCGAGGATGCACCGTATGCGATCCGCTTACAGTTCACGCTTAATGCATCGCCTTCGCAACTCAAGCGGAGCTATGGCGATGATCATGATAAATACACCAGCATCTTTTTCGATGCCCTCACGTTCGATTTAGGTGCCGCGCATTTTTCGTCACCCTTCGTGCGTACGGTTTCTGAGCGCCCGACGTTCCGCACCACACTTGAAGGCATGCAGGGAAGCACGCGCGAACAAATCGAGTATTTTAAACGTAATGGCCGCTGGACCTTCGCACCCTTTTTCGCTGACCAATTCGATACGACGCCTACAGCAGAACAACCCATTACGTTCGTCTATTATTTGAACGCGATTGCAGCCAAGAATGTGGTGATTGATACCACCACGGGTGCCGTGGCAGAGGTGTGCTTTGACGCACCCGTGAATGCAGAAGTGGGGAAGGGTGATTCCTTGAGTTTCCATTGGGGATATAAGCAGCCGGGTAATGGCGGTGACTTAAGCGTGCGTACGCGCCCAGAGCTTATTATTGATCTCAGCAAGCCGCTCGATAATGCGCTCGCACCCTATGCAGGGCAGCTTGCCGAGATGAATAAGAGTATGGCGTCATCGCCGAATTTCACGGAAGCCTCGCTCGCTGCAAAGGGCTTCTTCCGCGTGAAGCAGCGCCCGGATGGCGCATTCTGCATGACGAATCCGGCGTCTGGATACGGCTCCACCGAGCTATCACAGCCATGAGCACGATTTTTGCACCCTCCACTGCGCCAGGAAAAGCGGGCGTTGCGGTCATCCGTATTTCCGGCGCGCGGGCAGGGGAAATACTCACGATTTTGTCCAAAAAATCGCTTCCGGAACCGCGAAAGGCGGTTTTAAGACATTTATACACCCCAAAAACAGGTGAAATCATTGATAATGCGCTGGTACTGTGGTTTCCAGCCCCTCATAGCTTCACCGGCGAAGATGTAGTAGAGCTCCATATCCACGGCAGCCGCGCGATTCAGCAGATATTGCTGGGGTCACTTTCGGAGCAACACGGCCTCAGGCCTGCAGAGGGGGGCGAGTTCACCCGGCGTGCGTTCGAGAATGGACGGATGGACCTGACCCAAGTAGAGGGGCTGGCCGACCTGATCGATGCCGACACCGCCCGCCAGCACGCGCAAGCCGTCCGGCAACTGAGCGGAGGCCTTTCCGCCTTACTCACGGAATGGCGTTTAGAACTTATCCAGCTTTTGGCCCATATGGAAGCCTATATCGACTTCCCGGATGAGGATTTACCGGCAGAACTCGAACAGGAAATCCAGGAGAAGGTGAGGCGTCTTAGGGATAAAGTGGGTACATACCTGCATGATCGCCGGGGTGAAATGATCCGCCGGGGCATCCAGGTAGCCATCCTGGGAGCACCCAATGCGGGTAAGTCTTCCTTACTGAATTGGCTGGCACGCAGAGAGGTGGCGATCGTCTCCCATATTGCCGGAACCACCCGCGATATTCTCGAAGTTCAGCTGGATATCGACGGTATCGCCGTCACCGTTTCAGACACGGCGGGCTTACGTGAATCCTCTGATAGTATCGAACAAGAAGGTATCCGTCGTGCCAAGGCGAGGGCAGGGGAATCGGATCTTACCATCCTGCTTTTCAGCGCCGAGACTTTCCCTCAAATAGATAAGGAAACCGCAGCACAGAAAGGGCCGCATGCCCTGCAGGTCGTGAGCAAGATTGACTTGAATGCGGGTGCGGAACCCTCGCTTCCCAAAGGCTTTATTCCGCTCTCTACCCACGCCGCGATTACCGATGCGTTCATGCAGGCACTCACCAAAGAACTGCGTGCACTGGCGGGTGTCGATAACGATATTCTCTTTACACGGGAGCGCCATCGGGCAGCACTCACGGAATGCCATACCGAGCTCGAGGCCTGCCTCCAAAGCAGGGGGAGGGAAGCTCCGATCGAACTTTCTTCAGAGCATATCCGCAGGGCCGCACAGGCGATCGCTCGTATCATCGGCACCATCGACACCGAGGAAATACTCGATGTATTATTTGGCTCCTTCTGCATCGGTAAGTAGGTATTTCTAAAAGTTATCCATAATGTTCCACGTGGAACATGTTACAGCTTCGTTAACTTTTATTAACACTTTTGTAACATGTTTCACGTGGAACAATTCTATATGGAAAATTTCTACTGGCACTAGGGTAAAAATTTCTGTATGAAGTTCCCTCATACATCCCACCGGAGCCTACCCCTCTATGCATAAAATTTCGTATGATGTAATCGTTATAGGTGGCGGCCATGCTGGCTGCGAGGCGGCTGCGGCTGCGGCTCGCACGGGTGCCGACACCTTGTTACTTACACATAAACTCGAAACCGTGGGTGAAATGTCTTGCAATCCAGCTATTGGTGGCGTTGCAAAAGGCACGTTGGTCAAAGAAATCGATGCCCTCGACGGCGTCATGGGTCGGGTTATCGACCGTGCAGGCATTCACTATCGCATGCTCAATGAAAGCAAAGGGCCTGCGGTTTGGGGTCCACGTGCGCAGGCAGACCGCAAGTTATACCGCAATGCGATGCAGGATATTTTAGGTAACTATCCAAACCTAACCATCCTGGCTGCACCTGCGGAAGACCTGATGGTAGAGCAAACCTCACCGGAAGAGGCCACGGTTCGTGGCGTAGTAACCGCATCGGGTGGCCGCTTAGAGGCGGATAAAGTAGTGTTAACCACTGGCACCTTCTTACGTGGGCTTATCCATATCGGCGAAAAGAAAACACCCGCGGGCAGGGTAGGTGAGGCGCCTTCGATTGGCTTATCAGACACCTTAAAACGCCTGAATTTCCGCGTATCTCGCTTGAAAACCGGCACACCGCCGCGCCTGGATGGCCGTACGATCGACTGGTCGGTTGCCACCGAACAGCCCGGGGACAACCCACCGAAACCTTTCTCGTACCTTACGAAAAAAATCGAGGTACCCCAGATTCGTTGCTTCATCACCCATACGACACCCGAAACCGGGGCGATCATCCGTGAGAATATCCATCGCTCGCCGATGTATTCCGGCCAGATCGAGAGCCGCGGCCCGCGCTATTGCCCCTCGATCGAAGATAAGATCGTGCGTTTCGCACATCGTGAAAAGCACCAGATTTTCCTGGAGCCTGAGGGTTTGGACGATGACACGGTCTATCCGAACGGCATTTCCACCTCGCTTCCGGAAGACGTACAGCTCGCGATCTTAAAAACGATTCCGGGTTTAGAGAATGCCACGATGATCCGTCCGGGCTACGCGATCGAATACGATTACGTCGATCCGCGCGAACTGAAGAATACACTCGAGACCAAGAAGGTTTCCGGCCTTTACTTCGCAGGGCAGATCAACGGCACGACAGGCTATGAAGAAGCGGGCGCACAAGGTTTGATCGCCGGTTTGAACGCAGGCTTGGCGGCAAAAGATAAGCCGGCATTCACGCTCGATCGCACCGAAGCATATATCGGCGTACTGATCGATGACCTCACTACGCTTGGCACCAACGAGCCGTACCGTATGTTCACCTCACGTGCGGAATATCGCTTAACACTCCGCGCCGATAACGCCGATCTCCGCCTCACCCAGAAAGCGATCGACGCCGGTGTGGTGATGCAAGATCGTAAACACCATTTCACCACGAAAAAAGAAGCGCTGGAATCCGCGCGCGTGACGATGCATACACTCGGCATGTTCCCGAAAGAAGCCGCCGAGAAAGGCATCAAACTTTCACAAGACGGCGTAAAGCGTAGCGCGATGACGCTGCTCTCGTATCCTGGCGTGACGTTCAACGATCTTTCACTGCTCTGGCCGGAGCTCGCCACCTATCGCCCCGATGTCATCGAGCAACTCGAGATCGAAACGCTCTATGCCGGCTATCTCGACAAACAAGATGCGGATATCCGTTTATTCCGCCGCGAGGAAGAAATGAAAATCCCGGAAACCACCGACTACACGGAAGTGAAAAGCCTGTCGAACGAAGTGCGGGATAAACTGAAGTTCCATAAGCCGCAGACACTCGGACAAGCGAGCCGCATCTCTGGCATCACGCCTGCTGCGGTGACGGCACTTGCCGTCTATCTGCAAAAGCAGAAATCGGAAAAAGAACGCGCGCGCAAAAGTGAAACGACGGCAGAGAAAAAACGCAAACACGAACAGGCATCGAATGCGTAACGCGGCGGTGAAACCAGTACATACCATGAGCGAGACACAGCAGCCGGCGAACGATTTGAATAACGCACTTTCTCAGTATGTCGCGATGCTGCTCAAATGGAACAAGACGCTGAATCTCATCGGACGCTCGACCGTGGATGACGTATGGGAACGCCACATCGATGATAGCTTGCAACTCTTGGCGCATATCCCGGCCGATGCAAAGAATCTCGTCGACTTCGGATCGGGTGCGGGACTTCCTGCCATGGTGCTTGCACTCGCGGGCGTACCGAACGTGCACATGATCGAAAGCAACTATCGCAAATGCGCGTTCCTCAAAGAAGCCTCCCGCACCTTGCATGCCGGTGCTACGATCCTCCATGCGCGGATCGAGGAGGTGGATGCTTTCGAAGCGGATGTGATCACAGCGCGCGCCTTCGCATCTCTCACCGAAATCTTCGCGTACGCAAAACCGTTCCTGCACGAAAAGACCGTGATGGTTTTACCGAAAGGCGAGACCGCAGACCGCGAGATTTCGGAAGCAGAAAAAAAATGGAAATTTGAGTACGAAAAAGTTGCGAGTACGCTTGCAGCCAAGAATGGGCGTGGTAGTATCCTGATCATCAACAACGTGAGGCCGATATGAGCATTCCTTCTACTGCGCCGCAAGTCATCGCTGTCGTGAATCAAAAAGGGGGCGTCGGCAAAACCACCACCGCCATCAATCTCGCTACCGCTATGGCCGCCTGTGATAAGCGCACGTTACTCATCGACTTCGATCCGCAAGGCAATGCATCGACCGGCCTTGGTATTCCAGCCAGCGCACGCAAACTGACGAGCTACGAATTACTGCTCGAGGAAACCGATGCAGCGAGCGCTATCGTCGCAACGGAAGTGCCACTCCTTTCGGTGATCCCAGCGAACGTCGACCTTTCTGCGATAGATGTAGAATTATCGAATGTTGATGCCAGAGAATTCATCCTGAAGAAAAAACTGGAAGCCATCAAAGACCAGTACGATTTCATCTTCATCGACTGCCCGCCGTCACTCGGTCTGCTCACGGTGAATGCGCTCGTCGCGGCCGATTCACTCCTCATCCCGCTGCAATGCGAATTCTTCGCCCTCGAAGGCCTGTCGCATCTGCTCCATACGGTCGAACGCATCCAGCGCCGTTTGAATCCGACGCTGCATATCCACGGCATCGTGCTCACGATGTACGACCGCAGGAACCGCCTCACCGAACAAGTGGAAGCCGATGTGCGCGCGTTCTTGAAAGACAGTGTGTACCAAACCGTGATACCGCGTAACGTGCGTATCTCGGAAGCGCCGTCGCATGGCAAGCCCGCGATCATCTACGACCTGCGCTGCCCGGGAAGCCAAGCGTATTTGAATCTTGCGCGTGAAGTACTGAACCGCAAGGCCGAACAAAAACTCGCTGCATAAATTTATTTTTTAAAGGAGACGATCATGACTGCTAACAAACGTGGACTCGGTAGGGGTTTATCTGCACTGCTCGGTGAACAGGATGAAGTAAACGCAGCACAGATCGCGGCGCAAGCGCCCGCAGCAGAAAGTGCGATCATCGCCGGCAGTACGCAGCCAATCTCTGTCAATGCCATCCAAGCCGGTAAATTCCAGCCGCGCACGATCTTCCGCGATGACGAACTCGCTGAACTCTCCGCATCGATCAAAAAGAACGGTGTCGTGCAGCCGATCATCGTGCGCAAGATCGCGAATGCGAACGTGCCCTACGAGATCGTCGCCGGTGAGCGCCGCTTCCGCGCATCGAAACTGGCAGGCTTGGCCGCGATCCCCGCGATCGTGATCGATGTCGATGACAAACAGGCGCTCGAGATCGCGCTCGTCGAGAACATCCAGCGTCGTGACCTGGCCGCAACGGAAGTGGCAAAAGGCTACCAGCGTTTGATGAACGAATTCAGCTACACGCAGGAAGAGCTCGCAGAGGTGCTCGGCAAAAGCCGCAGCC
>RGZB01000048.1 GCA_010031735.1 Pseudomonadota bacterium
TGAACAAGGCGGTGACCTCGGCCGTGATGGCGATCGCAGATGCGAAGACGGGTGGCGCTGCGAGTAAGGTCAAGGGTGCGGCGGATGCGGTCAAAGGCGCGGCGGGGAAAAAGTGATATGAAACGCGATCTTCATACACACACCTATATGCGTTTTGCCGGATTCTTCCTGTTCGCGGTACTCATCACACTTATGCCGCAGATATTGCTTGCTGCGACGTACGATACGGGTAATCCGGTCTATATCGTGACACAGGATTGCTCAGGTTACAGCAATCCCAGCAGTTCCAAATTCATCGACCGTGGGATATTGACACCGCTCATCTATTGTATGACCGATGTGGTGAACGTACTGATCACTGCCTATCTCAGTGTGATTGCCCCTCAGTTGCGCGGCGCGTGTGTGGTTCTTTGCGCGATCGCGATCTCGATGTTAGGCGTACGCATCGCGCTCGGCACCCATCCCGCAGGCCAGGCGAAAAATGACTTTATCGTGCTGACACTCAAGATATGCTGCATCAATTTCTTCGTCTTCCAGTACGGTATTATTGAGTATGTGGGCCTCGTAAACAAGATCGGCAACGCGGTCGCGGATGCAGCATTCCGTTCGCTTGTTGCGGCAGGGATGAATCCCTTCTCCGCGGATATCATCAATAGCCAGAGTTTTGCCAATCCTACAGGAACATTGAGCGGGGGGCCAACGCCACCAACGGGCAGGGCGGCAGCACTCGTGACCGGCACATTGCCGGTGCCGGGCGGTATCGTCTGGCGCCTGATGGATGACATCATCCTGCGCATCTTCGGTTTCCTTACGAGTGCGAGTGGTCTTGCTACCGCGTTTATCGGTATCGGTCTTATTATCGTGGGCTTACTGTATACCGGCCATATCGGTGCGTGGATCACCATGATGATCATCTCGACGTTCTTCTCGCTGATCGTGGCACTTACCTTGCCGCTCTATGTCTATGTCACGACCATGATCGGTACGATGATATTGATCTCCGTTGCCCCCGTTATCGTGCCACTCATACTTTTCAAGAACGCTTATGGTATGGATATATTCCAGGCTTGGGTAAGACAGCTGATCAGTTTTGCGATGCAGCCGATGTTCCTCTCCTTGTTCCTCGTATTCGCCCTGAACGTGATGGGGGGGGTGTATATCGACCTTACCTCACTGTTCAAAGATGCGGATAAGACCTTCAACGACCGCAACGTCAAGAATAGCGTGCAGATTATCGGTGTCGATGAAGCGAAGAATGAATGCGCGAAAGAATCCAGGCGCACGAGCGTATTCGGCGCAATCTATAAATATTCAGGCCTCAAATGGGTCGTAGGGAAGGTGAAGAAGGTCATCGGTAAGATCGTGCGTGGTGTCTTAAGTCTGTTCGTGGACATGACGGCTCTCATGTGGCTCTTCGACAGGATCATCGAATTCATGGTCATATTGTTGATAGGCTATTTGTTACTCATGATGATGATTACGTTCCAGAAGCAGTTGCCTGGTATGGTAACCGAGCTTGTAGCAGAAGGTGATAAGAAACTCACGAACTTCGCACAGGAAGGTGCGAAGACCGTCCAAGGTATGAGCAACAAACTGCAAGGTGCTATCGCTTCCAGGTCCGCACTCAATAAATCGGGTGGCGGCGGTGAAGGTGGTGGCGCGGGCGGTGCTGTCCGTAAGGTCGGTGAATCGCTCAAAGGCGGCGGTGGTGGCGGAGGTGCGGCATAATGCGCGGTAAGTCCTTCATCCGTATCCTTATGCTTATCACGGTGCTGATGATCACAGGCTGCACGTGGCATCCGCGCGTCGAATTAAACCGCACACAAGGTACCGGTACATTCTATGTCTCTGGCGGTGGTGCGGGTAAGGACCGTACCTGTATGCAGGCATCTTCTGCATTCTTCATTCCGAACGGTACCTCTCCGGGTTATGTGACCATGCCTCCGGGCGGCACGGGTTACCTGCGCGATACGAACCTGCGTTCGTCCATTCCAGCAGGTCCGCTTGGGCCAACGGAATTCATCGTACGTTTGATCAATTTCAAGATGTATCAGACCACCATGATCCTGTTGAACCGTATTGCAACCAATCCGGGTTTCGACAGGATCGTGAAGGTCTGCATTGCACTGATGATAATCTTTTTCTCGATCGGTGTGGTAGCGGGTATCACGCCGCTCAATGGTTTTGCGATCACGGCGCTCGCCACCAAGGCAATCATCATCGCCGCACTTGCCCTGAATACTTCCTTCTTCAGTGAAATGGTCATACAGTTCACCGAGAATATCGTTTACCGACTATGTACCATCATGTCGAACGTATTCAGTGCGATGCCCAATGCGGGTGATTTCACCATCTTCACGCCGATCGATGGCACGATCAGTATGATCTTCAGTACCAAATTCCTTAAGGTACTGATTGGTTTTATACTGCTCGGCCTCAAAGGGCTTTTCTTCATCATCATCCTGATATTCGTGATGCTGATTTATATGTATTCTGCCATCAAAGCGGTGAGTGTATTCCTGACCGCACTGGTGGCGCGCTACTTCCTTTACTTCCTAGCTCCCTTCTTCCTGCTTTTCTTCCTCTTTAAGGAGACGCGAGGACTTTTTGATAACTGGATGAAGATGCTCATCAGCTTCTCGTTGCAACCGGTGTTCGCCTTCGCCTATCTAGGGATGATGCAACTGGTGTTCATGTCGTTCCTGCAATCGGTGATGGGTAACGGCCATATCTGCTACATGAAGTTGTTCGGTATCAGCGCGATCGATTTCTATGTCTACTTCTGGCGCTTTACGAACGATCTGGGTGTGAATGCCGCGGGTGGCCAATCACCGAACGTATCGTTCAATTTCTTGACGATGTTCACGCTTATTTTCTTAACCTTGATGATGATCATGTTCTCTAGCTGGGTGGTGGAGGTGGCAGGTCAGCTTGCAGGGGGGGCGATCAACTTCACCATGACACCGATGTTCGGTGCAGAGACCATGAAAGATACCTTCATCCGTACACCGATGAATACGGTAGGTGGAGGTATCCGCGGTGCGTTCATGGGTGATGGTGTTTCAAGGGGCGGCTTATTGCAAGGACAGAATCCATTTAAAGGAGCGGCCGCAGGGGCCAGCAGTGCCTATAAAAGTACAAGGCAATCGATTAAGCGCCGCGAAGACAAAACCGATCTGGACGTGCTTGGAAAGGGTACGGGCTAATCATGGGCCAGATCCTTCAATACCTTCCGAAGATCAAGCGACTGATGCGTATCAGGGCGTTGGGCACCTTTATGCCGCTTCTGTTGATGGTATTGGTGTTGACGGGTTGCCCCATCCCCGCATCGATGATGAACGAGGGTGCAGCGCGCGGTGGCTTTACCAGCAGTACGGGTGGTGCCTGCGTCTCTGCACGCCGGGTGATCAGCTTTACGCCGGATGAGGGGGAAGCGCTCCAACGGTGGTATGCGTGTAATATCACGGGGCAGTTGGGTGCGAGGAAAGGTGTGGTCACCTACATCACGGATTATGTACAATGTAAACTGAAGACCGGCATCAGCTATATGATGAACGCGGTCATCAATGCATCATGGTATAAACTGGTTCTGAAGTTATCCTTCGCGATTGCCATCATTCTGTACGGTATCGTCATCGCACTCGGCATGCAGAAGCTGAACCCCTTCGAGATATTGGGATTGATTGCCAAGGCGATCATCATCTTCTTCTTGGTCAGCAGCTTCAACGTCTATAACGAATATATCATCAATTTCTTCGAGAATGGGGTAAGGGACCTAGGCGGTGTCATGGCCGGCACCCTGGGTATGGGTATAACAGGTATCGAATTCACGGATAATACCATCAGCACCATTCTATCTTTCCGTTTCATGAAGTTGTTCCTGGCACTTTTGGCGATGGGGCGGTTCGGCTGGCTCTATGCCGTGCTATTGGCTTTCGTGGTCTATTTCTATGCCATGGCGATCATTAGGGTGGTCTATATCTTCGTGATGTCGATGCTCATGCGTTATCTGCTCTATACCACAGGGCCGCTCTTCTTATGCTTCATGCTCTTCAAACAGACACGGAAGATGTTCACGAACTGGACGCAGACACTGATTGCTTATTCCTTGCAGCCCATTTTCCTGATGGCATTATTGGGCTTCTTCCATCGTGTGATCACCGTGTTTTTCGGTGAACTCGTGGCGCAAGGGTATGCGATCTGTTACAGCTCGTTCTTCACCATGGGTGTACTGGGCATGAACTTCTTCACACTCAACTGGTGGTTCTTCGAGATGCCGAACGGTGCGACCGCAGCAGGTAACTCCGGCAACTCACCGGTCAGTCTTTGGGGCATGATGTCGATCTGTATGCTCGCCTTCATGCTGCGTTCGATGGTGGATTGGGTGCAGACTTTAGCAACAACGATTTCCCAAGTTCAGGTATCGAACTTCATACCGATGTATGGTTCCGAATCCATCAGTACGCGTCTGGAAGGGCTCGCGATGCGTCCGATCGGTATGGCGGGTGGTGCGTTGTTCGGTTCCAAAGATGGTTCGGGCCAACGTCAGGGCGGGTTGTTCAGTATCTCAACGCTCACAAGTCCGCGCAGTGTGATCTCCAATATGGGTAAAGGCGCCTCCGGCGGCTGGAATAATGCCGCGAAGGAATCCGATAATAAGGCCCGCAGGGCCGATAGGCAGCTCTTCCATATCGAAGACAAGAAGAGCGACGCCTAGAAGCGGTGTTTTGGATGCAACGCTGGAGGGCTTAAATGCAGCGCGGGTGCAATTGAAACTTGCAAAATCATCAGAAGATTGGTTTAGTGTAGCTATAAGAGGTTTACGCATGAAAAAAATCCTGACCCTGTGTGCTGTTGTCGTTGTATTGGGTGCCTGCTCGGCGAAATCGCCGGAGCTGAAGAGCCCGTGCGTAGGTATCGAGAAGTCGCCATGCGGCCCGCGCATTAAGGTGAATGACCGCTGGATGAAAGAAACCGCATAAGGTTTCTCAGGGTTTTAGGTACTTTCCGCCAATAGGCTTTACCACCCGCTGCTTTGCTGATATACGGCAAGCATGGCCGTTTACACCCACATCGATAAGAAGGATATCGCCCAATTCCTCTCGCGTTATGACGCGGGTGAGCTTACGTCGTTCAAAGGTATCGCCGAGGGGGTGGAGAACAGCAACTTCCTGATCCAGACCAGTGAGGGTAAATACATCCTGACTGTTTACGAAAAGCGCGTTTCCGAACAGGAGCTACCTTTCTTCACCGGATTGATGGATCATCTCTCGCATAAATCCATCCCATGTCCATCGCCGATCAAAGACCGTAAAGGCAATGCATTGCAGACACTCAAAGGCAAGCCTGCTGCGATGGTGAGTTTCCTCAAAGGGGATTCGGTGAAGAACATCAAAACCATCCATTGCCGGGAAGTAGGCAGGGCCCTTGCCGAAATGCATCTGGCAACCGAAGGATTCAAACATTCGCGTATCAATAGCATGGGTGTGCAAAACTGGCGGAAGATATTCGATAGCTGCAAGGCGAAGATGGATGCGGTCGAAAAAGGGGTGGCGGCGGAGCTTGAGAATTGTCTGGAGCGTATCGAATCGCACTGGCCGAAGCGGTTGCCGGCAGGCGTGATCCACGCAGATCTGTTCCCGGATAACGTCTTTTTCTTGGAAGATACATTATCGGGGATGATCGATTTCTATTTCGCCTGTAACGATTTCTTTGCTTACGATATCGCGGTGTGCCTGAACAGCTGGTGTTTTGAGGGTAAGACCGAATTCAATATCACCAAGGCACGCCATATGTTATCGGCCTATGATGAAGTCCGCCCTTTCAGCGAAGAGGAGCGTAATGCCCTTCCGGTGCTGGCGAGTGGTGCGGCACTCCGTTTCTTGCTCTCACGCCTGTATGACTGGCTGAACCAAGTGGAAGGTGCCATGGTGACGCCGAAAGACCCGAAAGAATATCTGAAGAAACTGCGTTTCCATATGCAGGTGAAGAGTGCCGCAGAGTACGGTCTTTAGCGCGGCTTATAAGAAGCGGTGCATGATGTAGGCGTCGACCAGGCCGTGCTGCTTGTGGTCGAAGGCCTTCGGGATCGTACCGATGATGGAAAAGCCGATCGACTTCCAGCAATTCACCGCTTTCTCGTTCGTACTCACCACCATGTTGAACTGCATGGCCTTGTAGCCTTTTTTGCGCGCTTCTTCGATCGAATGCTGGCCCATGGTTTTGCCGATGCCCTTACCCTGGAAATCCGGATGCACCATATAACCCGCGTTCGCGATGTGCGAGCCAAGCCCGCGTTGGTTCGGCTTCAGGTCGTAGAACGCGGCGATCGCGTTGTTATAACGTACGACATAGCGCGTACGCGGGTCACGTTTCCAGATATCCTCCGCTTCCTTGCGGGAGGTGTCGGTCTTGTAAGTATAACTATCACCGGTCTTCACGACCGCTTTGAAGATTTCCCATATCGCATCGGCATCCGCTGGCGTTGCGAGCGTGATGGTGATGGTATCTGCATTATTCTTCGCGGGACTAGAGTATGTCATCGGGTCCGTAGAGGCCGGCTTTCTTATCCGCCATCAGTAAAGCATAACGCACCGCACCGTGTGCGAAGATAGCACGGTCGGTCGCTTTATGGGTGAATTCGATGCGTTCGCCGAACGTGCTTGTGAACATCACCGTATGTTCGCCGACGACATCACCGCCGCGCAGTGTCGCAAAGCCGATGGTGCCGTTTTTACGTGCACCGGTTTGGCCATAGCGTTCGTATACGCCGGATTTATCGAGCGTGGTCTTACGCCCTTTCGCCGCGGCTTTGCCGAGGGTGAGGGCGGTGCCGGACGGTGCATCCACTTTATTGCGGTGGTGCATCTCGATCACTTCGATATCCCAGTTATCCGCAGGAAGTTCGGCGGCGACTTTCTCTAGAATCGTCGATAACATACTGACGCCGACGCTCATGTTCGATGCCATGAAGATCGGTGCTTTCTTTGCCGACGCTTCGATCGATTCGAGCTGCGCTTTGCTAAGGCCCGTCGTGCCGATCACGTGAATTTTTTTGTACTTTGCAGCAAGTTTAGCACACTCGACCGTACTCTCCGGCGCGGTGAAATCGATCACGGCATCGGCTGCGGCGAATACGGCATCCGAATCGGCCGTTACCAAAGCGCTTGTTTTCTCGCCTTCTGCGAGCATGCCCATATCCTTGCCGATGAAGGGGCTACCTTTGCGCTCGGAGCCTGCCACCAACTGACATTCTTTTGACAAAAGCGTGGCGCGAATCAGCATGCGTCCCATGCGCCCTGCACAACCGATGATGCCAATTTTAAGCTTTGCCATAGTTTCCCTATATTTTCTTTGTCTTTAGAATATAATAACCTACGTAGCAAGCAAAGATAATACCGATAGGGCATTAAGGCTATTAAATGATCGCTTTCCTAGAGAAAATATGGCCCTCCCTGATACCCATCTGCGGCTATTTCATCTGGTGGCTGAAATGGGGCCGGAACCATAAGAAGAATGGAACACTCACAGCGGCACATAAAAACCTGTGGCGCTATACGCTCGCATGCTCGTTACTGTTTGGCATCCTGAGTCTGTTGTTCCTGGCGTTCATGAACCAATCGAATGTGGATGCGGATTATGTCCCCGCCCAGATCAAAGACGGCAAGGTCGTGCCCGGGGAAATGCGGAAGGAAGGGGTGGCGCCATGAGCAAGAACCGTATCGTCATGCCGGACTGGCTGCTCACCCGCGAATCTGCACGTGTGATGGCTGCACTTGGCAAGAAAGACGCTCGCTTCGTCGGCGGTGCGGTGCGGGATGCCATTGTCGGTAAACCGGTGAAGGATATCGATATCGCCACGCGCCTGACCCCGGAAGAAGTGATCCACTTACTGCAGAAGAAACAAATCAAAGTGATCCCGACCGGCATCAAGCATGGCACCGTCACGGCGGTGCTCGATGGCCAATCGTTCGAGATCACCACGCTCAGGAAAGACGTGAACTGCGACGGCAGGCACGCCGAAGTCGCTTTCACCAGCGACTGGGAAGAAGATGCTGCACGTCGCGATTTCACCATCAATGCGATGTATCTCGATGTGAAGGGTAATCTCTACGATTATTTCGGTGGGCGCGAAGATTTGGCGGAGGGCCATCTGCGGTTCATCGGCGATGCGGCGTCGCGCATCCAGGAAGATTATCTCCGCATCCTGCGTCTGTTCCGTTTCCATGCGTATTACGGCAAGGTCGCGATCGATAAGGAAACCTTGAAAGTATGCCAACATTTTGCGCCCAAGATCGCGACACTTTCGGGTGAACGTATCCAGGCCGAGATGTTCAAACTGCTCAAAGCCGACAATCCTGCCGTGGCCATGCAAGCGATGGTAAAAGCGAAAGTATTCGCGGCGGCGACCGGCGTGCCGAAGCCGAATATCAATGCATTCCTGGAACTCTGTGATAAGAATGTGAGGCATGTGCAGTATATCCATCTGATCCGTTTGCTCGCATTACTGCCGAAATTGCAGGCGGTGAAGATCGTGGGTGATATCACCGAACGCTGGAAGCTCTCGAACAACTACCGCGATGCGCTCAAGAATCTGGCAAAACTCTCGCTGCTGATCAAAGCGCGTCTGACACTGAAGGATCAGCGCAAGCTCTGCCGCTTGTATTTAAACGATGCATTCGCCGCCGCCGTGCATGTGGCGATGGCGCGCGACCCCGAGCATGCGAGCTATTTTAAGAAGATGATCCAGATGGCCGATAAATGGCGGGCGCCGGCATTCCCGCTCACGGGTAAGGATGTCATGGCGGTCGGTGTGCCTTCCGGCAGGCAGGTGGGGACGTTGCTTAAAATGGCAGAAGAGGCGTGGGAGGAAAGCGGCTACACGCTCCAGGCGCAGCAGCTCCTAAAACTCGTGCAGAAGCACGCTTAGGACTTTCTACTTACGGCCACTTCACCTCCGGCGGCAGCGACATCAGGATCGCTTCGGTGTTCCCGCCGGTCATGAGACCAAAACGCGTACCGCGATCATACAGCAGATTGAATTCCACATAGCGGCCACGGCGCACGAGCTGGAATTCGCGCTGTTTTTCCGTCCACGGTTTGTCTTTGTGCTGGCGTACGAGTTTGGGGTAGATATCGAGGAACGTACGGCCGACATCTTGTGTGAAAGCAAAATCATCGTCCCAGTTCCCACTGTTCAGATAATCGTAGAAGATGCCGCCGATGCCGCGCGGTTCGCTGCGGTGCTTTAAATAGAAATACTCGTCGCACCAGCTTTTATACTCCGGATAATATTCCGGATTATGTGCATCACAGGTTTTCTTGAATGCCTCGTGAAATGCTTTGGTATCTGCATTATCAGGGTAGATAGGTGTAAGGTCTGCACCGCCGCCAAACCAGCATTTCCCGGTTGCGATGAAGCGTGTGTTCATATGTACGGCCGGTACGAACGGGGAACACATATGTGCAACAAGCGAGATGCCCGCAGCAAAAAAGCGTGGGTCTTCTTCAGCACCGGGGATCTCTTTACGGAACTCAGGGGAGAATTCGCCGTGCACGACGGAGATATTCACGCCGACCTTCTCGAATACGCGGCCATGCATGAGCGAGATCTCACCGCCGCCACCGCCGGGTCTATCCCACACTTTGCGTTCGAATTTGCCCGCCGGCCTATCCGACGTATGTTCATTCTCGATTTTCTCGAATTCGGCGCAGATGCGGTCGCGGAGCTCTCGGAACCAATCGGTCGCAAGTATCTTTTTGGCTTCGATATCAGAAGGCGAGGTACTGTTATTCAGCGCTGAACGGTTCTGTCTTGATGCTGCCATCGGCTCCTGCCACGATCTTTTCGACTTTGAGTTTGGCTTCCGCCAGCTTGGATTCGCAGTGTGCACGGAGCGCGTTGCCGCGTGCGTAATCCTTGATCGCGATCTCGAGATCAAGGCCGCCGGACTCGAGTTTGCGTACGATCGTCTCGAGTTCCTTCATGGCTTCCTCGAAGGAGAGTTTTGCGATGTCTTTGGTCAGGGCTTTCTCGGTCATGTCAGTACCCCATGGCAGTGCTTGAATTTCTTACCGGAGCCACAGGGGCAGGGATCGTTGCGCCCGACTTTGCCCCAGGTGCTCGGATCCGTCGGGTCTAGGGGGCCCGTTGCTTTCTTCACAACCGTACCAGTGGTTTCTTTATCTACAGTAGCTTTCTCTGCCGGATCGACACGGCTTTCCACCATGCGTTTCGGTTTGGAAGAAAGGTTGATGGCGCTGCCGACCGTAGACGGTTGGATCTCGAGGTGCGCGATGCGTGTGGTGACGCTTTCTTTGACGCTCGAGAGCATCACATCGAACATCGCGAAGGCTTCGCGTTTATATTCGTTCAAGGGATCCTTCTGGCCATAGGCACGCAGGTTGATACCTTGGCGCAGATGGTCGAGCATGTGGAGGTGGTCTTTCCACAGCTGGTCGAACGTGAAGAGCAGCACCCGCTTCTCGACATCGCGCATGATCGCCGTGCCGTACAGCTTCTCTTTGTTCGCGATGGTCGCATCGGATGCATCCAGGATACGTTTATAGATCTCCTTATCCTCGATGCCTTCTTCCTTCGCCCA
Organism: Pseudomonadota bacterium; assembly: GCA_010031735.1. Taxonomy (GTDB): domain Bacteria; phylum Pseudomonadota; class Alphaproteobacteria; order Rickettsiales; family RGZB01; genus RGZB01. The sequence continues at coordinate 10,605 of RGZB01000048.1, forward strand.
TTTCTCGATCGGGAGTTGGATGTTCAGCACGCGGTGCACGTCTTTGGCCAGTGAATCGACCGACCATTGTTCGGCATAGCTGCGTTCAGGGATGGCATTCGCCACCATCTTATCGATGACTTCGACTTTCATATCCTTCACGACATCGGTCACGTCGGTCGCGCGCATGATTTCGATACGTTGGTTGTAGATGACCTTACGCTGGTCGTTCATCACGTCGTCGAACTTCAGGAGGTTCTTGCGGATCTCGTAGTTGCGGGCTTCTACGCGGCCTTGCGCTTTTTCGAGTGCTTTGTTCATCCACGGGTGTTCGATGGATTCGCCATCTTTAAGCCCCAGTTTATGGAGTACGCCTTCGATACGCTCCGAGCCGAAGATGCGCATGAGATCATCTTCGAGCGACAGGTAGAAGCGGGAGCGGCCCGGATCGCCCTGACGGCCGGAACGGCCACGCAGCTGGTTGTCGATACGGCGGCTTTCATGGCGCTCGGTACCGATGACATAGAGCCCACCGGCCTCACGCACTTTCTTTTTATCTTCGGCGACTTCCTTTGTCACCTTCTCGATGATCGACTGGCGCTTGCCTGCATCCGCTTCCGTGCCGGCTTTCTCTTCCGCGAGCATGGAGGGGTTACCGCCCAGCATGATGTCCGTACCACGGCCGGCCATGTTGGTGGCGATCGTCACCGCACCCGGGCGACCGGCCTGCGCGATGATGTACGCTTCCTTCTCGTGATAGCGTGCGTTCAGTACCTGGTGTTTGATGTTCTTCTTCGTCAGGTATTTACTGAGGAGCTCCGATTTCTCGATGCTCACGGTACCCACAAGTACGGGTTGTTTCTTCTTGTTCGCCTCGACGATCTCTTTGACGATCGCTTCGAATTTCTCCTGCTCGGTGCGGAAGATCACATCGTGCTCATCGATACGCGCGACATCCACGTTCGTCGGGATATCGACCACATCGAGTTTATAGATGTCCATGAACTCGGTCGCTTCCGTCATCGCCGTACCGGTCATACCGGCCAGTTTTGGATACAGGCGGAAATAGTTCTGGAACGTGATGGATGCGAGCGTCTGGTTTTCCTGTTGGATCGGCACGCCTTCCTTGGCTTCGAGTGCTTGGTGCAGGCCTTCGGAATAACGACGGCCTTCCATCATACGGCCAGTGAATTCATCGATGATGACCACGCGGTTGTCCTTCACGATGTAGTCTTTGTCTTTCGTGAACAGCGTGTGCGCGCGGAGCGCCTGGTTCATGTGGTGCACGACACTGATATTGTGGATGTCGTAAAGGCTCTCGCCCTCTTTGATGACACCGTCAGCGGCGAGCATCTCTTCAATATGCGCGGCGCCTTCTTCGCTGAAGGAAACGGTGCGGGCCTTCTCGTCGATCTCGTAATCGGACTTCTTGAGTTTCGGCATGAATTTATCGACGCGCATATAAAGCGCAGAGTTATCTTCGACCGGGCCGGAGATGATGAGAGGGGTGCGGGCTTCGTCGATCAGGATACTATCGACTTCGTCCACCACCGCGAAGTTGAACGGACGTTGCACCATCTCGTTGAGTTCGAACTTCATGTTATCACGGAGATAATCGAAGCCGAGTTCGTTGTTCGTGGCGTAGGTGATGTCACAAGCATACATCTTCTGGCGTTCGCTATCATCGAGTTCATGGACGATACAGCCGACGGTGAGGCCCAGGAATTCGTGGATCTTGCCCATCCAGGCGGAGTCGCGGCGGGCGAGGTAGTCGTTGACGGTGACCACGTGCACCCCTTTGCCTTCGATCGCATTCAGGTAAGCGGCCAAGGTACACACCAAGGTTTTACCTTCCCCCGTCTTCATCTCGGAGATCATGCCTTGGTGCAGCACCATACCGCCCAGCATCTGTACGTCGAAATGGCGGAGTCCAATCGTGCGTTTCGAGGCTTCGCGCACGGTGGCGAAGGCTTCGACCAGGATATCATCCAGGGTTTCACCTTCTTTCAGGCGGTCGCGGAAGGCTTGCGTACGGGCTTTGAGCTGACCATCGGTGAGCTTCTCGAGCTCGGGCTCGAGCGCGTTGATCGCGTCGATCTTCGGCTGCATGGCGCGGAGTCTGCGCTCATTTACCGTTCCGAATAGCTTACGTGCGATGCCACCGATCATGATTGTCCTTGAGTTACGCGGGGATGGCCTCAACCATTCCGCTATAGGTGAATATGTCTTTAATGAGGTAGAAGGTACTGCCTTGCGGCTGATATAACTGGCTAATAAACAACCGGAACATTTCTGGCAAGTCCTTTTCTTCCGTGAACTTCCCGTCGATTTCCACACCCACGAATTGCATGCTGCTCATGAGCTGGCTTTTATCGGCGTTCTTGAACACGAGGTAGTGTTTCGTGTTGTCGTAATATTCGTTCGAGAGGTTCAGATATTTCTGGCGCACGTCCGGTTTGTTCAGCTGCTGGATATCGCCGAAATTCGCGGTGAAATAGGCATGGGTGAAATCCCACCAGCGGATGGCGAGCAGTTCTTTGATGGTTTGTTCGTCGAAACGGTAGCGCAGCACTTTCGCGGGATTGCCCCCTACGATCGCATAGGGCGGGACATCTTTCGTCACCACGCTGCCGGCACCGATCACGGCCCCATCGCCGATTTTGACACCCGATAGGATGATGCAGTTCTCGGAAAGCACCACGTTCGAGCCGATCTCGACCGGACCGCGGCTGAAGGAAGCTTTGTGCGTGATGCCTTTTTTGCTCCACTGGTATTTCGCATCCGGCCAGGAAGATAAGGTGGTATTGACGACTTCGTTGTTGTGATGTTCGCCGCCCAGGATGATACGGGCGCTGCCGCTTTTCTGTACGAAATTGCCGATCGTGACGGCAGGTTTGCGGGTGTCCGTATCGCCATAAGCACGCGTGGTTTCAAGCACACTCACGGAATCACGGCCTGCAAGCGCCCATTCACCCGTGCGGTATTGCCACTTTACCCTGTAGGGGGCGAGCAGTGTTTCCATCACACCGCTTTCGACACCTTTCAGCACCGCTTTTAATACCGATTTATCGGCATCGAGTTTCTTACGTATGGCCTCGGACATTTCTCACTTTCTCAGGATTCATAAAGTCGGGCGGGAATATAGAGAATCCGCGGCCACTTGTCGAGTATATGTATAGTACGAATTCGAATAAACAAGAGCGGGCATGCGCGCAATAGAAAAGGGGGCCGCCTTGGCGTCCCCCTTTCCCGTTATGCTTCCCTCTCTTCGTTAGAGGGTATCAACTTTCTCGATGAGTTCGGAGAGCAGGTTCTTGATCGCTTCCTTCATCTCGGAAGTGCTGCGTTCTACTTTACGCAACACCCCTGACGGTACCCACTGCTCTTCTTCGCGCAGCGCACCATCTGCCTCGTCGACGACCGGCACCATCTTGTACTCTCCCTGTTCCAGCTCGATGCAGAGTGGGAGAGTGGCGACCTCGTTTGCGAGGTTTTGGGCCAGTGCGACAAACATCTCTCGGACTTCCGTGGGAGTTTTCATGGTAGAAAACCCTCCTCGTCATCCCAACTCCAGGTAGGTTTCCACAATTGGCGCTCGATTGCGTTAGTATGTGGTCCACTTCCGATCCTCGGTTTTTCGTATAATTTGAACCGTGGATCTTTCACTCAACACCTGAAGAACTATGACAGTGACTAGAATATATCATAATTGTGACCATTATATGACGGCGATTGTTGGCTAATATGCTGATATATAGGTGTAATTTAAGCTGGACGGGTCTTGTCGTGGATGGGAATAAATATCTATATTTATCAGTGTGTTATATTGTCACAAATATGTCATCCGTGAGGCATATACTGAGAATGTTTCATGGATGAATATCGTGTCCTTATGTGCGTTGCTAGACGAAGATGTCTCGTGGGAAGCAAAAGCACACCAAGCAGTAAACAAGAGTTCTCAAACAAGTCCCGTCCGAATCCCGACCGCGCGAAACATTTACCAGAAGCGCGAACGGGAAGCACACACAACCGGAGTAAGACATGCGTCCGATGCACGTGGTGGTGGCAGCGGTGGCGTTCGTCGTGGTGTTCGCGGTGACGCTCGAGGTGCTGGAGAAGAAGGACCAGCAGCCGGCCCCGCTGGCGATCGACAACAACCTGCCCGAGGCGAAGCAGGACGGCCAGCAGATGCTGCCGCTCCCGCCTGCGCAGAAGAACGAAGAGAAGTTCGAGGAGATCGACATCAGCAAGCTCAAGCTCGGCGACGAAGTGATCATGTCCCGGGCCTCCCTGCTGGTGAACAAGGGCGAAGAGACCATCGAGATGCAGGATGTGACGTCCGAGATCCACTGGACCTTTACCTTCAACCCCGGCAAGAGCCAAAAAGTGCGGCCCTTCCAAGGGCCCAAGACCATCCTCAAGAGGACGAAATAAACAATAACTATACTAACCAACAACAAAGCCTGCCCCATCCCACGGGGCAGGCTTTGTTGTTTGTGGACAATAAAGCCCCTAATCGTCAGGATATGTTAAATTGTAATAGTAATGCAACAAAACTTGGCCAATATAGCCATAGTTTCTTGGATCGAGTATCCTTTTGCTACTTTCAGGTGAACATATACCTGGTGAGAAAAGTAAGCACCCCCGTTGTAGACAGAAGTGTCTTGATTGATTTGAGTGTCGAATTCCCAAGTGTCTCAAGCGCAAAACACACCATTTAATGTGCAAGAGACAACCAAACACCCACACGGAAAAAATGAACAGCAAACCCCCCATCATCATCTGCGGGTTGATGACCATCATCGCACTCGTCGCGGTGGTGATCATCGGCTTCGGCAGCGGCGGCGACGAAGAGAAGGGCTCTAACGTCAACATCGTTGAGGTGTCCTACTTCTCATTCGGGGACACGGTCACGGTCACCAAGCCG
>RGZB01000049.1 GCA_010031735.1 Pseudomonadota bacterium
AGCGAGGATGGCCGCTTCTTCTGGTCAACTGATCCGGAATTCAGCCGCTTACTCCAAGGGGCGTCGATCCCACGTCCGCAGGACCAAGGGGGTGATTTCTACCCACCGAATAGTACGGAAGATATCGAAATCCGTAACCGTTTGGTGGATGGCTTCAAACGCTTCGTGGTGATCGAGAATGAGATAGGTAAGCATGGTGAGGTGATCGCAGATCGCCACCAGATCGCCGAGTTCTCGAAACCTGCGCATTTCTATATGATGATGAAGTTTTTCGAAGAGGCTAACCTCATCGAGATCGAACGTAAGCACGGCCAGGATCCGGTTGTTGCCAAATCCAAGATGATGATCCAGCCGCTGATCGAAACCATGGAAGATTTCGAAAATGCACCGAAGATTTTTGCAGAACTGCTTAAAGACCCGTTGATTGTAAGCTACTACAAGGCCATGGGCTCTAAAGCTCACATCATGCTTGGCTTTAGCGACGGTGCCAAAACCTCTGGCTGCTTTGCTTCCGAGTGGAAAATCTACCGTACCATGCAAACGCTCAATAGGATGTTTGCTGAAAGTGGTATCGATCTTGAAACCACTTTCAGCGGCCGTGGCCGCCGTGAAGCACGCGGTGGTGAGGAGAATTTTTCCGAAATCTACCAATTACTACCACGCGAGATCAACCAAAAGGCAGTATTCGACGTCACCACGCAATCGGACCAACCGGTGCATATGGCAACATCAGCCCATTATGGTGAAGTCAAGATTGCGCAGGCCATCAGTGGTACGATCCAAGGTGCGATCCGTGACAGTGGTGAACTAACGGATACAGAACAGAAGCGTCTGGAGTCGTATGAAAAAGCGATGGATACTATCGCCAACAAATCAGCGGAGATCTACCAGAAGCTGGTGCGTGACCATCCGCAATCGATCCCCTTCATAAAATCCATGATCCGCAACCCGTTTGCGACCTCGCGTCCGACGATTCGTCTGGAGGAACTGCCCAAAGAAGATAGGAACCCCTTCGATGGCCTGCGTATGATTACGGTGGAATATGCCGGCACGCTGGCGAAGATGCCGTTCCTCGATGCGGGTATGAAAGAGGCGCTACAATTCGCCATCGAAGGCGGCATCGAAGTGCTGGCCAAAGACGGTGAAACCGTTCTGAAAGGCCGCGAGGCACTCGATGAACTCTATGCCAACTTCAATCCAGCGAAAAAACTCATCGATAAGGCCTCGACGCGTATGCGCCACTTCGACCCGGTTCTTGCGAAGATGTGGACCGATGCGCTGGGCACGTCCGATTTCGGTAAAGGTGTCATTGAAAGCCTCACCGGCCTTGATGATCTTGTAAAGGATATCGGCGGCAAAAAAGAGACGGTGCGTCCCCGTGTGAAATCCGAAGAGCCGCGTCCGCATGTGCGTGGCACGCAAGCAATCATCTCTACCTGCCTGATCAGCTGTGATCTTGGTACGGACCCGAAATCGAATGCGTCTACGATTGCCAAACGTCCGGATAAAGATCCGGTACTCGGTCGTGTGAACCTGAATGCGTATTCAGTGATGGCAAACCAATATGGCCGTCCAGCACCGCTTACGATGGAACGCATACAGGCGGTCGGCACGGGCAGATAATAAGATTAGGTCTTGATATAAAAAACAGCCGGTCTTTTTGGCCGGCTGTTTTGTTTGGTATTAGCTCGCTTGATCCAAACGGCTTTGGGCGGCGAGCCATTCGACTTCGGTAGCCTTAAGCTCTTCGGTTGTGAGCCTATGGGCTGTGTTCAGATCTTTCATCTGTTTGGCATTTGGTTTCTGGCTGGCTGCCACCATGTCATTCTCAAGCTGGTTGATCTTCGCCATCAGGTCCTGCACCTTCTGTTCGAGTTTCTTCACTTCCTTCTCGATCGTACCGGTTTTGACGTTCGCCTTTTTCTCTTCCTTATTCGATCTTGCAGCCTCTTTCGCTTCTTTACGCTCTTTGCGACGCTGGTCGATGATGAGCTGGCGGTAACCCTCTAAATCATCATCGTACGGCTTACAGGAGCCATCAGCGACTAACCATAAGCGGTCAGCGACCATCTCCACAAGATGGGGATCGTGGCTGACCAATATTACTGCGCCATTATAATTGTTAAGCGCCTGCATGAGTGCTTCACGCGCGTCGATGTCCAGGTGGTTCGTCGGTTCATCGAGCAGCATGATATGCGGTGCATCGAAGCTCATGAGGCAGAAGAGCAGACGGGCTTTTTCGCCGCCGGAGAGTTCGCCGACCTTGGTATCCGCCTTATGCTTATCGAAACCGAAACGGCCAAGCGCTGCGCGCACTTTCGGTTCGGGTTTATCTTTCATCGCGGTATACATGATCTGGTACGGAGTCTGATTGACGTCGAGTTCCTCCGTTTGGTGCTGCGCGAAATAGCCGATCTTGAGTTTGCTCGCTTTATCGACTTCACCTGAGAGTTCTTTCAAGCGGCCAGAGAGAAGTTTCACCAGCGTGGATTTACCGTTACCGTTGGCACCGAGTAACGCGATGCGGTCATCCATATCGATCCTGAGATCGAGGTTACGGAGAATGGGTTTATTCGGTTCGTAGCCCACAGAAACATCATCGAGCGTGATCATAGGAGAGGGAAGCGGTGGCGGTTCCGGGAAGGTAAAAGCGGTCACGCGCTCTGCGATCACCGCATCGACGATATCCATCTTCTCGATTGCCTTTAGACGGCTTTGCGCCTGACGGGCCTTACTCGCCTTTGCGCGGAAGCGGTCGACGAATTTCATCATATGCTCTTTTTGCGCCATCTGCTTTTTATGGAGTGCAGCCTGGTTCATCATCTTTTCGGCACGGCGGCGTTCGAACTGGTCGTAGTTGCCGGTGTAGGAGACAATCTTCAAGTTATCGATATGCAGGATATGATCGACGGTTTTGTTCAGGATGTCGCGGTCGTGGCTGATGATGAGGAGCGTCTTGTTGTATTTCATCAGGTAATTCTCAAGCCATACCATGGCTTCGAAATCCAAGTGGTTCGTCGGCTCGTCGAGCATCAATAAATCTGGCTCACGGAAGAGTGCTGCTGCGAGCGCTACACGCATACGCCAACCACCAGAGAAAGTGCAGATGCCACTGTTCTGCGCTTTGTCGTCGAACCCAAGGCCTGCTAAAATGATCGCGGCACGGGCAGGGGCATCGTAGGCGCTGATTTGCTCCAGGCGTTCATAGATATAACCGATGCGGTCCATGTCATCGGCGGTCTCCGCTTCTTTCAGAAGCGCTGCGCGCTCGGTATCCGCAGCAAGCACGACATCGATCAGTGTCGTTTCATCATCCGGAAGATCCTGACGCACCATGCCGACACTCGCTTTACTCAGGAGCGAGATCTCGCCTTCATCGGCTTGCAACTCGCCGGATATCAATTTGAATAAAGTCGATTTACCCGTTCCGTTCGGACCCACGAGTCCCACGCGCCTTCCCGTCGGGATGGTAAAGGAGGCTTTTTCGAGTAGCGTGCGACCTGCTACACGGTATGTGACGTCAACGACGGAGAGCATGGATGTACTTTATAGGTTGGAAACGCGCGGAAACTATCGATTTCCGGCTGTAAGGTCAAGGAAAACCGCATAAAAAAACAGCCGGAGCTTGAAGCCCCGGCTGTTTTAAAATAGCTAAGCGTGAAACTACGCTTCGTTTTTCTCAGCTTGGATTTCTTTACGGCGTGCATCAGCAAGCTTTTTGATTTCCATCAGCGCTTTGCGGGCGCGGGTGCCTGCAGCTTTGTTGCCGTTCGCGAATTTTTCGTCTTCGGCTTTGAAGGTTTCGATAGCTTCGATGATTTGTGCACTGGTTTTAGACATTCTATATCTCCTAAATGAAACAAGCGATTAATGTGTACAATGTAGTTCGCAATTTTTTATTCGCAACCAAATTATTTCACAAAAAAAAGAAATAACGTGTAAGCCGCAGATGTGCTATATCTCAGCCGGCTTATTATGACAGTGATTTCAACCGATCAGGCAGTAACGATCATCCGGCAGGGAGGCTTAGTCGCTTTTCCGACGGAGACCGTCTACGGTCTTGGCGGCAATGCCTTCGATGATAAGGCCGTCGCTTCTATCTATGCCACCAAAGGCCGTCCGGATTTCAATCCCCTCATCATCCACTTTAAAAACATCGCTTCCGCAAAAGAGCAGGTGGAATGGAACCATAATGCAGAGCTGCTCGCAAAAGCCTTCTGGCCCGGGCCTTTGAGCCTGGTACTCCGGCGTGCAAAGCAGTGCAAGGTGTCGCTACTTGCCAGTGCCGGGCTTGATACGCTTGCGGTACGCGTGCCTGCCAATCCAACAGCGCATGTCTTTCTTGAAGCATGTGATCTTCCGCTTGCAGCGCCGAGCGCGAATCGATCCGGACGCATCAGCCCTACGGAAGTCGCCCATGTGGAAGCAGAGTTTGGAAATCACGTCGCTGTGCTGAGTGGAGAGAGGTGTAGTGTAGGCCTTGAGTCGACCGTAGTGGATGCCTCTTCGGACAAGCTGGTCCTGCTTCGCCCTGGTGCCATCACGCGCGAGCAATTAGAAAAGACTCTTGGTACTTCGGTGGCGGTGGCAGGGGAAAATAGTAAGATTACCGCGCCGGGAATGCTTACAAGCCATTATGCACCGAATTTACCCATGCGGTTAAATATCGCTGCTGTAAAGGAAGGCGAGGCATTATTAGCCTTTGGTCCGAAAGCGCTGCCGGGTGCCTCAAAAACACTCAACTTAAGTGAAAAAGCGAACCTGGAAGAGGCGGCAGCGAACCTTTTTGCCTACCTGCGAAAGCTGGATTCCAAGGATTTCCGCGGCATTGCGGTGATGCCTATCCCCGAAACCGGTATCGGAGTCGCAATCAATGACCGCCTGCGTCGTGCCGCAGCCGATAAAAATAAAGTATAATCAATAAGATAAAGCAATTTCTTTCTGCAATGCAACCCTTCGGTGTGTGCTGCACAGGCGCCACATTTTTCTAAATAACTTCCATGGCTATCGAAATTAATAGTTTGTTAATAATTGGGTTATAGAATGGCATATGTCAAAAAGGGAGTTCGACTATGCAGACGCCAAGCATACTTAGCCAGGTCATCAAAGAGTTATACAATGAACCCGTCCATGATAACTGTGGTTTTGGTACGATCGCTACACGTGATGGCACGAGTAATCACACGATGGTGCTCAAGGGTACGGAAATGCTCGAGATGCTGGAACACCGCGGTGGTCGTGCATCAGACGGCAAAACCGGTGATGGCGCAGGCATCCAGACCGACCTTCCACGCAAGTATTTCAAAAAGATCCTAGGACTCTCTGGTGTCTCTCCCGTCGAGGAGAACATCACGGTCGGCAATTTCATGCTGCCGAAAAATGAACCGCAGCTGAGTGATTCCAAAGCGCTGATCGAAAGAATCATTAAAGATCGTTTAGGTAAGGTGGGGGGTGCCAATTATGCGGTTTGGCACGAACTGCCCTTCGATGTAAGTGCTATCGAGGCGAGTGCAGAAGCATCGCGTCCGGCGATGTGGGAAATCATATTCGACCGTCCTGCTGGCATGGACGATAAAGCATACCAAGATCTTCTGTTCGATGTGCATCAAGCCATCGAAGAAGAAAATATCGCCAATATGAATAAGGATCTGGCGGAGCTCGAACGACGCGCCATTGCGGAAGAGCCGACCATTGAGGATGCAAGGAGTCGCCTGAAGGGCGAAGTCTCGCAATATTATCGTGAGAATGAGATCTATTGTTCTTCGCTCAGCGATGAAACCTATATCTTGAAAGGTCTGCTGAATTCGGAACAGGTGCGCAAAGGCTATAGCAAAATTCTGGAAGACAATGATTTTGAAACCGCGAAGGTCATTCTCCACCGTCGTTTCTCGACGGGCCAGATGCCCTCGTGGAAACTCGCGCATCCGCACGGCCGTAAAGGGCTTATCCATAACGGCGAGTTCAATACGGCAGATAGGAATATCGAACACCGGGGCGATATCGCGACGGCAACGGGTGGCAGTTCGATGGGTTCACTCCGCGGTCTTGGCGACTCGGCAAAATTCGATAAGGTGCTCGCGCACCGCCTGCGCTACGACGAAACGGGTTCCCTTACGCGTGCACTGATGCAGATGATGATACCGGTCTATCTTAAAGACAATACGCTCAGTCCAAAAGAGCGCGCGATGCTTGAGTATTTCGCGATCGAAGCCGCAGGCTGGGAAGGCCCCGGTGCTATCGCCGTGACGGATAAACGCTACCTTGTCATCAAACAGGATCCGATGGGTCTTCGCCCCAACCACATCATGGAAATCGAAGAAGGTGATTTACGTTATGTTATCGCCGGTTCAGAGAAAACCTATAAAGGCGACAAAGAAAACGTAAAAAGCTATACGGTGCTCGATGCAGGTCAGATCATTGTGTTCGATACCTTGCAAGATCGCATCATCTCACACCGTGAGATTCTGGCTGAACTTGCTGCAGAGCGAGATTACGAAGCATTGCTGAGTGAGCGTATGCAGACGCTTGAGAAACCCAAGGTTGCAGAAGCTGATATTCAACCGGCAAAATTTAAATTGCCGACACTTGCACATCAAATCGCGACCGGCTGGCATGTGGAGGCACTGGAAAAGAGTGTGATTCCGATTGCGGCGCACGGCCATGAAACGCCGCACTCGCTTGGTAACGACGTGCCGCTTGCCGGTATCAACCCTAATGCCAAATCAGCTGACTCTGATTATCTCGTGCAGGCGTTCGTGCAGGTAACAGCACCCGCAGTGGATACGCGCACTTCGCGGGCGTCGATGAATACGTCCGCCTTCCTCGGTGCTACGTTCAAAGCGGACGGCAGCGAAGGTAAAGTGATCAAGCTGGAAGATCCGATCCTGCATTACGGTCAACTCGAGCAACTCGATAAAGTAGTCGCCCGCGATCCGAACCAGAAAAAAGTAACACTTGGTATTGAATTCGATTTGAAGAGCGAAAATCTTGATCAGGCATTTGACCGCCTGTGTGCAGAAGCGGAAGCGGCTGTACGTGGTGGTGCGACCATACTTGTGCTCTCCGACAGGAATGTGGATGAGAACCATCAATCACTGCCACGCACTTTCGCGATCAAGGCGGTACACAAACATCTGCGTGAGCAAGGCCTGCGCCTGCAAACCTCCATTATAGCGGATACCGCGGTTTCCGATCCGCACCAAAGTGCCATGGCCATCCGTGCCGGTGCTGATGCGGTGAACCCTTACTTAATGTACGAATCGGCGATCGAGATGCATCGTTCTGCCGACGGCAAAGGTTTCCCGAAGGATGCTGCGCACATCAAGGATGTGCCACTGCCAAAAGCGCTCGAAAACTTACATAATGGTCTGGTCACCGGCCTGCTGATCACGATGGGTCGTATCGGCTTTGCCAGTGTGCGTAACTATCAAGGCTCTACGAAAGTGGATGTCTTTGGCTTGGATACCAACGTAGACCGTGAACCACGTCTCAACTGGCTGATGGATGGTGCCTTATCCTCCGTAGGCGGCGATGGTATCGCGCTCATCGAACAGGATTTACGTGAGCATCATGCAGCAGGTTTGGCGGCAAAACCGCAAACCGGCTTGCCGGACCGTGCGAAATTCGACGAACGCCGTAAACCGAAATCGGATACACACCGTCTGTCGAAAACGCCGCTCGTGAAGAACATCAACAAAATGCAGAAGGCGATCGATACGGAATCCTCGCGCTTCCGTTATGAACCCGATGGTCTTTATATCTATGACGAGGGTGTCATCAATAACTGGCAGGTCTCAGAGCACTTCCTGACGCTCGTGGATGAAATGGATGAGCGTGACCATGAGAACCCGGCGAACCTCCGCCAGTTCTTCGATGTCAGCTATGCAGGCGCGAAAGCCATTCCGCTCGATCAAGTGGCACCGATTACGGAATTGCTGCCGGCACTATCCTCTGCTCCCATGAGCCATGGTGCATTGACAAAGAGTTTCCACACCGACATCGCGGAGGCATTCAATAAATTACGCAATCCTGTAACCGGTGTGGGGCCACGCTCCAGCTCTGGTGAGGGTGGTTATGAATGGAAACGTGTCATCGAAGACCGTGGCCGTAAGCTTAACCAGATCATCCAGATCGCCTCTGGCCGTTTCGCAGCAGACGCCGATCATATCTCCATGATGAGCGAGATCGAGATCAAGCTCGCACAAGGTGCAAAACCGGGTGAGGGTGGCCAGCTCGAAGGTTTCAAGGTGACGGATATCATCGCATCGATCCGCGGTGGCTTGCCGGGCATCCCGCTCGTGAGCCCGCCGCCGCAACACGACTTATATTCGATCGAAGACTTACAATTCCTGATACAGACGCTGAGTGAATTCGGCGTGCCGGTTTCTGTAAAGGTCGCAGTGACCAGTGCCTATCCGGATGCCGATACGCGCTCGGATTTCTCTTCTACGGTCACGGGTGTAGCAAAAACCCTGATTCTGGCGGGTGCAAAAAGCCCCACGATCACGATTGCTGGTAACGAAGGCGGTACGGGTGCTGCAAAACCGAGCAGTATCAAACACTCTGGCATGACACTCGAGGAAGGCTTGCGCGATGCGTTGCACACGTTGAATGCACAAGGTTACCGTATCCCGGGTTCGCCGGAATATGTAAAAATCCGTGCAAGCGGTGGCATCTTAACCCCGGATGACGTGATCAAGGCAATTGCACTCGGTGCGGATGAAATAGATATCGGTACGGGTATGATGATCGCCAACGGGTGCGTGGTTCGCCGCGTGTGCCAAGTGGGTGATGATCGTGTCGATGGCGATGGCCATGAACGTAAAGGCTGCCCAGTAGGGTTAACGGGTAACGAAGATAAATATGAAGGCAATCCGGACTATATCGCGGATTACACCTTGAGCCTGATGTCGGAAGTGCGCCAACGTATGGCCAAACTCGGTGTCAAAAACTTCGATGAACTCCGTGGTCGTACGGATATCTTAGAGGTCATCGGCAATAAAGAAGTGCGGATGTGGAAAGATATCTTAGAGGCGATGAAGGCGCCTACGCTTGAGGCGATCCGTGGTAATGAAGCATTACTTGGCGCGGATTTCGATGCTGCATTCAAAGCAGTAGCCGTAAAAGGTGACGTGAGTAAATTCTTTGGCGAAAGGAAAATCACGAATCTTGATGATATGCGTGCAGCACTTCTGAAAATCGAAGAGCGCTACCTTACCAAGCACGAGAATATCCGTGGTCGGGTGGACCTTGATATTCTCACGCAAAAATCTGAGCCGGTTGAGCCGGAACGTGCGAAAGACCCAGTGAAACCTGCAGGTCTGGAAGCGAAGGCAGCCGCACTCAAGTACGTAGAGGGTGTTCTTGAGGGCAGCATCGCTCCGAAGACGCCTTCGGAAGTGATACCGCTCGATAACCGTGATATCGCATTCGGTACGGCGATCTCCAAACTCGTTACGAAGAAATACTATGAGAGCCTGACTGAAAGTGATCTTACAGAATCGGTATCGCCACATGGTGATGTACGTGAATATCTTTCGAAAGCCGAAGACAAGCGCTTCAAGGAAGGTCATTTCCCTGTACAAACCTATGGTGATGCAGGGCAATATTACGGTGCATTCCTCGGTCAAGGTATCGCACTCACGCACCAGGGTACGGTGCATAGTAGCTGCGGTGCGGGTATGGGCCCGGATTCGTTACTCGTTGTGAAAGCCTACGCACATCTGCAAGATAAAGCGCACTTGAATAACGTGGCCGATAACACGGCACTCTATGGTGCAACGGGTGGCGAAGCATATTTCAACGGTCGCTTAGGTGCCCGTGCGGGCGAGCGTGCATCCGGTGTCGCTTTCGTGTGTGAAGGTATGGGTGCTTTCGGCCTGGAGTATGCGACCGATGTGGAGGCAGTCTGTATCGGCGAGGTAGGCCAGAATTTCGGCGCCGGCATGCAGGGCGGCTTTGCCTTCCTCTACAATAATCCGAAGAAGAAAGGTTACGATGCTGCAAAGAACGTAGATCAAGAATCGATCCGCACCGAACCGCTGAAAGGCAAAGATGCCTTTGAGGATGCGTGCCATGAAATCATCAAGATGCGCTTGGAAAAACATTTCGAGCTGACCGGTTCGAAGGAAGCCAAGCGTATCCTCGATAATTTCGAGAAGGAGAAAGGAAACTTCGTGATGGCCTTCCCGAAAACGCTATCGCGCTTCCAGGATCTCGATACGATCCAATCACTCAGGAATACGTTCGAACTGGGTGATGGCCGTGTACTGCCTTCGATGGTGGCATTTACCATGAAGCAGGTGGCGGAAGAGGCCGGTAGGTTCCGGAGCCACTTCCAGACGCCGGGTACGGTGGTCGATAAGGATGCGGGCAAGAATACCTACCGTATCCACCTCCCACGCGGCAAAGACGAAGATCCAGCGGATTATAAAACCCGCATCGAAGACCTGCAGCAGTTGCTGCTTGCACGCCAGGATAGGCGTATCACCGAATACCATGGCGGACGCGACCATTCGCACACGCCGCCGGTGATAGCCCTCTCGGGTGGGCCGACCTCGGGCTACACCATCAAGGTGAAGGCGCCGTTCGGTGAAGTGAAACATATGTTATCCGATTTGCATTTACATCCGAATGCAGGTAAGAAGGCTGATGTCGCTAAGGACGTTCAAGCTGTTGGATAGACTATGTCTCTAGGGGATTATCTCCTCATCATTGGTATCTTCACGATCACCTGGTGGACCGTATTGTTCGCGGTGCTGCCGTGGGGAAATGCTGCCAGCAAGAAGCCCGTCAAAGGGCAGGCGTCGAGTGCGCCGGATAAGCCGCATATCCTTCTTAAATTTGCCGTGACGACAGGAATTTCAGCGTTCATTACGCTCATAATCGAGCTGTGGATGCACTGGACTGCTTAGTCCATAAGGGTATTAAACTTCAAGAAAACCAACAAGTTGCTTCACAGCAGAGAGATTCTTCTCTGCGATGGCGTTCGCCTTCTCCGCACCGCGTTTTAAAATGCCATCTAAATGCCCTGAATCCTTCATCAGGCGATTCACTTCGTCCGTGATCGGGGAGAGTTTCTCGACCGCGACCTCGGCCAGTTCCTTCTTCAGCGTACCGAAACCCGCCGTACGGAATTTGGCTTGCGCGGATTTCATATCCGTATCGGTGAGGGCGCCATAAATAGTAAGAAGGTTTTCCGCATCCGGACGGTTATCGAGCGATTCGAAACCCATGGTGGAATCCGATTTCGCCTTCATGAATTTTTTGCGGATGGTATCTGCTGAATCGGTAAGCGCAATACGCGAATAATCCGATTCATCGGATTTGCTCATTTTCTTCGTGCCGTCGTTCAGACTCATCACGCGCGTCGCTTCGCCCATGATCAGCGGCTCCGGAATCGGGAAGAAGTCTTTATTATAGTGGCGATTGAAAGCGCCGGCGATATCGCGGGCGAGCTCCAGATGTTGCTTCTGGTCTTCGCCGACCGGCACATGCGTGGCTTTATATAAGAGTATGTCCGCTGCCATCAGCACGGGGTAGCCATAGAGGCCGAGAACCGCACTTTCCCTATGTTCCCCGGCTTTTTCCTTGAATTGCGTCATGCGGTTCAGCCAGCCGAGCGGCGTGTTGCAGCCGAGGATCCATGCGAGTTCGGCATGCCCGGAAACGGCAGACTGATTATAGATAATGTTATTCTCAGGATTGATGCCGCAGGCGATATAGGTGGCGAGCGTTTGGCGGGTCGCCTCGCGAAGCGCCTTCGGGTCCTGCGGCACGGTGATTGCGTGCATATCCACCACGCAGAAAATACAGTTATAGGTGTCCTGCAATTTCACCCAATTCTTGATGGCGCCCAGGTAATTGCCGAGATGCAATTGCCCAGTAGGTTGCACGCCTGAGAAGATCATTCCTTTTTTCGACACGCCGAATCGTTCCTTGCTGATTATCAGTAATGCTTATGAAGTATTTTTTACCGCTTATGAAGCATTTTTCTCGAAATATAGATAAAATTGTAGGTTTTTTCAGTGGCTTGCGCGAAGGGATGTCCCAAAATAGGAGTCGTATAAACAACTGATAAATATAGTGAATTATGACTTCTTTTTTGGCGCATCAATCACTGATGGATTTGTGCAACACATTGAAACGCGAGGGATAACTTAACTCTTTGTTAAGGATAAAAACATACAATTAGAAGTGTAGGGCAAGAGTCTTAGCGCTCTGCATTGGGAGATTGGGTTATGAAAAAAGTTATGTTGCTTGCCGTTTCTGTTGCGCTGCCATTCATGGCTTCGCAGGCCATGGCCGCGGATATCGATCATGAACTCCAACACGTGCTGGATACGGCGATTGAAGCGTCGAAAGATGCGGGTAACCCGGAAATCGTGGGCAGAGTGCTCGTGAGCACGAGTGATTTCCACGACGATAAAACCGTTGAACTCGCATTATACACCGTGAGCAAAGTCCCTGAAGAGCGTGATGCCATCGCTGATGTCGTGATGAAAAGTGGTTCTGACAATGCAGCGATGATCCTCGCGGCACTTTATGGTGCGAATGCCAGCGGTGCGCAGCCGGATGCCATGAAGCTCGATGAGATGCAGCCGGCGTCACAAGCGGCGGCAAAACCGGTAGCCCAAGAAGCGATCGATAGTACGACCAAAGAAAAAGCGAAAAAGATCAACATCAGCAAAGCCGACGCGGAAAAGATTGCCAAAGCGGTTGCTCAGCAATCTGGCCAGCAAGCGGCCGCTGCCCAACAGGTCGTGCAGCTGAGTGCCACTAATACAAGCCCGAGCCATGACAGCTGGGGTTCGATGAGTGCGCTTTCGATGGTGGGTGTGAACGATACGAAGTTCATTTCATCAACCAAAGAAGATCCGACAACCATCCGACTCGTCAAAACCGAAACAAGCCCGAACTAGAATCCTATGAAAAATCTCCCCCGCTTCAAGTTCGTCTTCTTCCTTGCTCAGTTTTTACTGGCGCCCTTTGCGGTCGCGCAGGATAACGACGTGTCGTATAATTACGACAACGGTGCAGCGGTTGAAACGCAGGATACTTCCACACAGAACCAAAGCGCGACTCCCGACAGCGATTCCATTACCAGCGATCCTTCGGCAGAACCGAGCGCGAAGCCAAAGGTAGCGGTCCCGAATGAATCCAATCTCAATGCGGATCCGAATTATTCGCCGGAAGTCGATGAAGAAGAAGTCAATGCCGCACAAATGGTTTCCGTATACCAACGTAATCGCCCGGACTACAGCCCTGAAGGCGCGCGCATACGGTCGTTCCGTTTCCTGCCTTATATCAGTACGGCAGAAACCTATGACGACAACATTTTTGCTACCAAAGATAACAGGGTCAGCGATTTCTATACGTTAGTAAAACCGGGTGTCGTGCTGCGCTCTGATTGGAGCCGCCATGAGCTTAGCTTCTCGGCGATCGGCGACCTTGTTCGCTATTCACAGAATACCGGTGAGAATTTCGATAACTATACCTTATTCGGTGGTGGCCGTATCGATATCACCGGTAAGAGCTACCTGTCCATGAATGCGACCCATCAGGTGTTGCATGAGGGCAGGGGTGAGCCGAATGATCAAGGTAGCTTGGAACCGACAAAATATGCAGTCGATCAGCTCGCAAGCGAATTTTACTACAGTGCATCCGATGTGTTCATCTCGGTGCGCGGTGATCTGCAAACCTATGATTATGAGGATTCCATCTCACGCGTGGGTACTGTGATCGATAACGATACGCGCGACCGTACGGAATATACAGGAGCAGTCCGCGTCGGTTATAACTACTTGCCGGGTTATGCTGCATTCGTAGAGACGGCGTATAATACGCGCCAATACGATAATAATGCGCCGACAGAGAATCGTGATTCACATGGTTACAAGATTTCTGCCGGTACGGCACTCGATATCAGTGGCACACTGAAAGGTGAGGTGAAGGTCGGCTACCTAGAGCAAATGTACGATAACCCGAACTTCGATAGTACGAATGGCATTTACGTGGGCAGTAATCTGCTATGGAACGTAACGCCTATCACCTCTGTATTATTGAACGTGAACCGCGATGTGAACGAAACGGTGCTTGCCAACGTATCGGGTTATACCGAAACGACCGTTAAAGTGACCGTAGAGCACGAACTCCTTAGGAATTTACTGTTGAACGCAGTGACGACCTATAGCACCAATGAATACAAAGACATTAACCAAACTGATACTTTGATAGCACTGGGTCTGGGCGGTAAGCTCTTTATCAACCGTCGTGTTTCCATGAACCTTGACTATAACTTCCTAATGCGCGAATCTGATTCTGCAAGCCGTGAGTTCATGAAGAACCGCGTGCTGATTGGTTTAACTTTGGCGCTGTAATATGAATATTAGACTATTTCTGAGCGTAGCACTGCTTTTGCTGGCTTTTTCCTTCAATGCGACAGCGCAACAAGCAATCGATAACACCCATGCCAATGAAGCTGTCTACCGGCTCGGCAGTGGTGATAAATTGCGCTTGATCGTGTATGGCGAGCAGGATCTTTCAGGCGAATTCGAGGTCGATGGAGCCGGTACGGTATCTTTACCGCTGATCGGGAACATCAATTGCTCCAATCTGAGTTTACGTGAGCTGGAGACGCTGGTAACGGAGAAGTTCAAGGATGGTTACCTGGTAAATCCTAAAGTCAGCATCGAAGTGCTGAACTTCCGTCCATTTTTTATCTTAGGTGAGGTAAAAAAACCCGGAAGCTACAATTATGTCAGCGGACTGACCGCATTGAATGCTGTGGCATTGGCTGGTGGCTTCAGTTACCGCGCGAAACAGGATGAATTTACCATCATCCGTATCGTGGGTGGAAAACGCCAGGAACTCGAAGCGCACGAAGATACGCTCATTATGCCCGGTGATTCCCTGCGGATTGAAGAAAGATTCTTTTAATT
>RGZB01000050.1 GCA_010031735.1 Pseudomonadota bacterium
TCAGGCGGTCTGTACCTTCTGCACCTTCCACACCGAGTATCTGCCCACGCTGGATGATCACGGCCTGCCCGATATCGAGCAAACCGATCTCTTTTGCTACGCGTGTGCCGATCTTCATGTCGTTCTCTGCGACGGCATCGGGTTTGACTTTGCCAAGGATACCTTTCGGCATCACGAGTTCTGGCAGCACTTCATCGACACCCACGACAGAAAATTTGTGTTCCTCGAGAAACTGGATGATAGCGGAAAAGATGGCATCGTCCCCTTGGGCGCGGAGTTTTTTCAGTTTCGCAAGCAGGCGCACGGCGGAATAATCCATATGCAGTGCCGAGACCGCAGGGCGGCCCACACGGCCGACCATCACGATTTTGTTAGCCGCTTCCTGCTCCAAGCGCTTCATGGCCTTACCGATTTTGCCCAGATGGAACCATGCATGGGGTGCGGCATTCACGGTGGCGGTATCGGTCTCGCCTTCAAACGCCACGACGAAGAAATCGCGCTTCGATGCTTTTAACGTGTCGATCACTTCGCGCGGCAGATCACCACTGCCGGCAATAATGCCCAGTTTGTCGGTGGCGACGTTAAGCGGCTTTGTCGGCATCGCGCGGCAGACACAGTGCCCGCGAGCCATTCTCGCGCATGAACGCAAGAATTTCCATCACGAGCGGATTGTTATTGAAGCGTTCACCGGCATCGGATACGCGTTCAGCGAGCGTGCCTTCCGGCGAGAACAGCAGACGGTAGGCCGTACGCAGCGCATTGATCTCTTCACGCTCAAAACCGCGGCGTTTCAGGCCGATGAGGTTGAGGCCGACGAGTGACGCACGCTCGCCGCTCGCTTGGCCATACGGAATGATATCGCTCTCGATCCCGGACATGCCGCCGATCATGGCGTGATGGCCGATGCGCACGAATTGGTGGATCGCGGAGAGCCCACCGATCACGGCATAATCGCCCACATGCACGTGGCCTGCCAAGGTGGCGTTGTTCGCTAAGATCACGTGGTTACCGACGATGCAGTCGTGTGCGACGTGCGTGCTCATCATGAATAGGCAGTTATCGCCGACTTGGGTGAGGAGGCCGCCGCCTTCCGTGCCCGGATTCATCGTCACGTGTTCGCGGATGACGTTGTTCTTACCGATCACGAGTTTGGACGGTTCATTCTTGAATTTAAGGTCCTGCGGCTTGAGGCCGATCGAAGCGAACGGGAAAATCTCGGTGTTCTCACCGATCGTGGTATCACCACCCACCACCACGTGGCTGTGCAGCTTCACGCCTTTCGCAAGCTTCACCTGCGGGCCGACATGGCAGTACGGACCGATATCCGCGCCGGATACCTCCGCACCTTTTTCGATGATGGCGGTCGGGTGGATGTTTGTCATTAATCGGGATCCGTGATCATAGCGGTGATGATGGCTTCGGCGACGCGTTGGCCGTCGACCATACCGGTGCCTTCGAATTTCCAGACCTGACCGCGGTTCTTGATCGCTTTCAGGTGCAACTCCAAACGGTCACCCGGGAGTACGGGTTTACGGAACTTCGCTTCTTCGATCGACATGAAATACACGAGTTTGCGGCCGGCACCATCGCCCAGCGTTTCCATCACCAGCACCGCTGCGGTCTGCGCGATCGCTTCGATGATCAGCACGCCCGGCATGATCGGCTTCTCCGGGAAATGGCCCTGGAAATAGGATTCGTTCATCGTGACGTTCTTGATGCCGACGGCGCTGTCGTTTAGCACGATATCGGTCACTTTATCGATGAGTAAAAACGGATAGCGGTGCGGGATCAGCTTCATGATGCGCTGAATATCAGTGGTTTTCTTGGTCATCGTATCCGTACTCATAATTAGTCTGCCTTATTTTTCTTTACCATTTTCTCTATCAGTGTCGTCTGGCGATGATACTGGATGATCGGAACCGCAGGCGTGCCGCCTACCGTGATCCCATCCTCGACATCGCGCATGACACCGCTTTGTGCCGCGATCTTCACCTGTGAACCGATGGTGAGATGACCAGCGACTCCTACCTGGCCACCGATGACGGTGTAATCCCCTATGGTTGTGCTACCGGAGATGCCCACATGAGCCACGATGATACAACCCTTACCAAGCGTCACATTATGGCCAATTTGCACAAGATTATCAATCTTTGTTCCATCGCCGATGACGGTATCGGGTCCGCTGCCGCGGTCGATGGTACTATTGGCGCCGATTTCGACATGGTTCCCAATCACGACACGGCCAAGCTGCGGTACTTTCAGGTGCTGGCCTTTATCGAATGCGAAGCCGAAACCATCTTGGCCGATCGAGGCACCCTGATGGATGATGACATGCTCGCCAACGACACTATGGGTGAGATGTACACCGGCATGGATGGTGGTGTTCTTTCCGATGATCACGCCATCACCGATCACACTGTTGGCGCGGATCAGGCATTTCTCACCGATCACGGCGTTGGCGCCGATCACCGCACCGGCTTCGATCTCGGCTTGTTCGCCGATCTGTGCACTCGGATGGATGGTTGCACGCTCGCTGATGCGCGATTCGATGGGGGAATAGTGGGGATAGAATAACGTCGCTGCCCGTGCGTAGGATGCATACGGGTTATCCGATACGATCAGCGCCATGGAGGTGGGTGCTTTAGGGATATATTGCGAGTGGATGATGCAGGCGCCGGCCTTGGTTTTCTGGAAGGCCTCGACATATTTTTTATTGTCCAGAAAAGACAGATCCCCCGTATCCGCAGTGGATAGGGGGGACAGGTCTTTGATGCGCATAGAGGCCTTCGCCTCATCGTGTAGTTTACCCCCGCAGGCGCGCGCGACCTCGGCCAAAGTGAAAGGCCCGGCATTCTTGAAGAATCGTGAATCGGCCATAGGCGCGCTTTGTGGGGATTAAACGTGACGGATGGCTTAGAGTTTCACGTCCACTTTCGGGAGCTTCTCGTCCAGTTTCTTCATCACTTCAGCCGTGATGTCGAGTTTCTGGTCGTAGTACAGCACCTGAGAGGAAGGAACCACTACCGTGAACTTACGCTGAGCAGCCATCTCTGCGATGATGCCCACAACTTGTTTCTGCACATCGCCCATGGCTTGCGCGTAAGCGTTTTCGAGTTTGGTGCGGTGTTGTTGGACGCTACGTTGAGCGGCAACGACTTTCTCTTTGAACTCTTTGCGTTTCGCTTCGAAAGCGTCAGCAGAGAGTACGCTGCGCTGTTCCGCAAGTTTCTGGTCTTCTTTACGAAGCGCTTCTTCTTGCTTGGTTACGTCAGCTTGCACTTTTTTGCGTTCCGCTTCGATTTGTTCTTGGATCGCTTTGGGTGCTTTGGCTTCGGTCGCGATTTTTTTCACATCGACGATCACCACTTGCGATGCTTCAGCAGCAGGTGCTGCTGCTTCTGCGGCGTGTACCGGCGTGTGGATGCCGAGGAGGGCGATCACAGCCATCATGCTTACATACTTCATTTTCATAGGAATACCTTTGTTAAATAACTGAATTTAAATGACGCTAACTATATAACGGACGTTAGAAGCGTGTGCCGAAACTGAAACGGAGGATCTCGGTTTCGTCGAACGATTCTTTCGTGAGTGCCTGAGCCAGGTTAATACGTACCGGTCCAAGCGGCGACTTCCACGACAGGCCAACACCGACCGACGAGCGAAGCGATGCTTCATCTAGCACACCTGGGCCATGATCATCAACATCAAATAAGCTGCCGGCATCCATAAATACCGAGCCGGAGAAGCCCAGTTCGTCCGCCAGACCCAGCGGGAAGGTGTATTCGACCGTGCCGGCATAGAAGGTATTACCCCCCAGGACGTCCTTGGTCAGGCTATCACGCGGGCCGATACCGTCGTTCGAGAAGCCGCGGATTTCGTTGCCGCCTACGAAGAAGCGGTTGTTGATCTCCACGTCACGACCGGCAAGCGGGAATATCTTACCGCCGCGGAGGCTGAACTGCAGGATCCACTTATTGTTGAGGGTCGGGACGTAGTAACCACCGCGGATATCGTTTTTGATGAATTTCGAGTCGGCACCCAGACCCGCAAAGTCCTGATTGAAGCGGATATAATAGCCCTCGGTCGGGTCGAAACGGCTGTCACGCGTATCGTACGTGAACGTATGGCCGACGATGGAAGCTGTTGTTTTTCCTGCCTGATCTTTGATGAAGCGGGAGGCGAGCGGGTCGATATCGGTGATTTCATCCGAACGGAGCGTGTAGCGCACCGCATGGGTCAGGTGTTCGGTCAGCGGATAGCTCGCGCGGAGCGTGAAACCGATCGAGTCGCTGTCATAGGCGCGGTTGGCACGGGAAGAGCTGCCGTTACGTTTCAGTTTGAAGATATCGAAGCCGGCAGCGAGGTTCTTGTCTAAGAAATACGGTTCGGTGAAGCCTGCGTCGATATCCTGACGTACGGCAGAGACCGTGAAGTTCGCGCGGAGCAGCTGGCCACGGCCAAGCAGGTTACGCTCCGAGATACCGATATCGGCGAGCGGGCCGTCACCCGTGGAGAAGCCGGCGCCGAGTGTCAGCTCACCGGTGGATTTTTCTTCCACACCGACGTCGATATCTACCCTATCCGGCTCATCTGCAGGCATATTTTTGATGTCGACCTTCTTGAAGAAGCCGAGGTTGTTGATGCGCTCCTGCGAACGTTTGATCTTGGAAGCGTTGTAGGGATCGCCCTCTGCCACGCGGAATTCGCGGCGGATCACTTCATCGAGCGTACGCACGTTGCCATGGATGTTGATGTTATCGACATAGACACGCGGGCCTTCTTTCACGACATATTTCAGGCCAACGGTGCGGGCTGCCGGGTCGCGGTTATATTGCGTGTCGATATCGACGAAGGCATAACCGAGGTTGCCGAGTTCTTTCGTCATCGCTTCCTGGGTCTCTTCGATCTTCTGGGCATTGAACGTCTCGCCGTCTTTCGTGGTCAGCAAGCCTTCAAGCGCGCTCGATTGCAGGTCCGGCACCTGGCTTTCCACCGCCATTTTACCGAACGTGTATTTATTGCCTTCATCCACCGTGTAGGTGAGCAGCTTTCGGTGTGACGATGGTCGAGAAACGACCACTTTTCTGGTAGATATCGAGGATGCGGCGGACATCTTGCTGCACCGCGGTTTTGGAATAGACCGAGCGCTCATGCAGCTTCACCTCGTTTTTGAGGTCCTCGTCTTTCACACGGCGGTTACCTTCGAACGCGACTTCGTTCACGATCGCGTTCTCCACTACTTTCACCACGAGGTCATTGCCGCGGATGTCGACCTTCACGTCAGAGAAGAGGCCGGTCGCGAACACGCGCTTCAGCGCTTCGTCGATCGTATCGGAGGAGTAGCGGGCATTCGGCGCCAGGCTTAAGAACGAGACGATGGTGTCCGCCTCGACGCGCTGGTTGCCTTCCACTTTGATTTCTTTGATATATACGTCGCTGCCCGTGCTTGCGGCTTGCGCGGTTTGAGCAGAGGCAGAAGGGGTGTTGAGGGGTGCGATCAGCAGGCAGGCAATCAGTGCCAGTTTTAGTGTATGCGAAATCGTCATTCCTACCCCAACGGTTTAGGCTCCGTAAACGAGCCTTAAATTACAGAACCTTAAAATGCTTCAAATCGTTAAAAGTTGCAAGCAACATTAATGCGACCAAGAGCACAAATCCGATCCGGAAACCGTAGTCCTGCACTTTTTCGGCCAATGGCTTGCCGCTCGCAGCCTCCACGGCGTAGTACATCAGGTGGCCGCCGTCGAGCATCGGTACCGGGAAAAGGTTGATGAGCCCGAGGTTGATCGAGAGCAGCGCCATGAACCAGAATACGGTCGATAGACCTTGCGAG
The DNA here is from genome assembly GCA_010031735.1 of Pseudomonadota bacterium. Taxonomy (GTDB): domain Bacteria; phylum Pseudomonadota; class Alphaproteobacteria; order Rickettsiales; family RGZB01; genus RGZB01. The sequence goes on from RGZB01000050.1 coordinate 5,834, forward strand.
GTCGATTGGCCGGAATATTGTGCGATTCTCAAGATACCAGAGAGATCACTGCTCGAGCGCCTACCGGTCAGCATCTGGCCGACGGCCTTTAGGGTGCTGGCGCAGATGTTGTAGGTTTCGGTGAAGCTCGCGATGAAACTTTCCGCCGGATTCAGTTTCTTGAACACTTGCGGACCCGAACCAACGCCGATCAGGCCGACCTTCACTTCGTTGCCGAAGAGGTCCTTGGTTTCGGAGAGTTTCGGGGTCACCGTACCTTCGATGATTTTATCCTGGCGGCTCAGTTTGAATGGTAGGGGGATATCCGGATTCAATTGCGCGATGCGGCGGATGTCCTCGAAACGTTTGATGGTATCACCGCCGAGTTCGAGCACCGTATCGCCTTTTTTGAAGCCGGCTTTTTCTGCCGCGCTTTCTTTCAGCACTTCACCGATTACGGGCGCGCTTTCCGGGTGGCCGTAGGTCATGAAGAAGCCTGTCAGGATCACGATCGCGAACAGGAAGTTCGCTGCAGGTCCTGCCGCCACCACCGCGGCTTTCGCATGGAGCGGCTTGTAGTGGAAGGCACCTGCCTTTTGTTTTTTCGTCATTTTTTCGATCTTGGTTTTATCCGGCGTGCTCGCAGCACCGGCATCGCCATACATCTTCACATAGCCCCCGAGTGGGAACGCCGCGATCTTCCAGCGTGTGCCATGCTTGTCGGTCCAGCCATAAATCTCCGGCCGAATTCATGGATGAAGACGATGACGGAGATGATGACGAAAAACGAAAGCGCGGTATGCAGTAAGCCGAGGGCTGATTCCATGGAGATGCTATTCCTGTTTTAAAGTGATGCGATAAGCGATGCGGTGCAATTGCGTGCTTCGGAATCTAGCGCAATTACCTCTTCAAGTGAAGCGGGAGTTTTGCTGTCTCTGCAGGTTTCGATGGCTTGTTCGGTGATGCGTGTGATGTCCATGAAACCGATTTTTTCGTTGATGAAAGCCTGCACGGCCACTTCATTCGCCGCATTCAGCACGAGCGGCGCGCTGCCGCCTGCGATCAAGGCCTCCCGTGCGATGCGCAGTGCCGGGAATTTGTCTTCGTTCGGTGCTTCGAAGGTTAAGTTGCCGATCTTGGCGAGATCGAGCTTCGGTGTACCGCTCGATTCCAAACGCGCCGGCCAGCCGAGCGTGAAGGCGATCGGTACGCGCATGTCGGTGAAGCTCAAACCCGCCACGACACTGCCGTCGCAGTAGGAAACCAGCCCATGTACGATCGACTGCGGATGCACCAGCACATCGATCTGTTCTTTCTCGACCGGGAAAAGGTGATAGGCCTCGATGATCTCGAGGCCCTTGTTCATCATCGTCGCGGAATCGACCGAGATTTTGGCACCCATCGACCAGTTCGGATGATGCACGGCTTGTTTCACCGTCACGTTTTTCAGTTCGGCAGCGGGGAGTGTGCGGAACGGGCCACCGGAGGCAGTGAGCGTCAGGCGGTCGATCATCTCGGCCTTGCTGAAGTCCATCGCTTGGAAGAGCGCGTTATGTTCGGAATCGACCGGCAGCAGCGTGGTGCCGTGTTTATTCACCTCGGCCATCACCATCTCACCGGCGCAGACCAGGCATTCTTTATTGGCGAGGGCGATGATAGTACCTTGCTTGATCGCCGCAAGCGTCGGGGCGAGGGCGGCGGCACCCACGATCGCCGACATCACCCAGTCAGCCGGTTCCGCGGCTGCTTCGATGATAGCGTCACAACCCGCGCCGATTTTGATATTGGTGCCCGCGAGCGCGGTCTTCAATTCGGGCAGGAGCGTGGCATCTTCAATCGCAACGAAAGCGGGTTTAAGTGCGCGTGCTTGTTCTGCGAGCAAGGCGACATTCGAGCGCGCCGATAAGGCGACCACTTCATACCGCTCCGGCGATTGCTGGAGTAGCTTGATCGTGCTCTGGCCGATCGAGCCCGTCGAGCCCAGGATGCTCACCCGTTTGGGGTTGAAGGAAGGTTTAAGTTTTACGCGCGTCGCCGTCATGTTTCCTACTGTGGGAGTAAATGGACATACACGGTGAGTGCAGTGATCGGCGCAACAAACAGAAGTCCGTCGATACGGTCGAGCAGGCCACCATGGCCGGGGATTAGATTGCCGCTATCTTTTACGCCAAACGTACGCTTAATCCAAGACTCAAAAAAATCCCCCGCTTGGGCGACGACGGTGACCAGTCCTGAGAAGACCATAAACCACTTGGCGACCTCGACATCACCGTCGAAGGGGCCGCTTCCTTGTGGACGCGTGGTGAACCACAGGCCAAAGTAGTACCCAAACACAACCGAAAGTAGAATTGCACCGATGAGTCCAGCCCAGGTTTTTTTCGGGCTCAAGGCCGGAATCAGCTTTGGGCCTCCGATCAAACGACCAAAAATATAGCCGCCGACGTCGGTACACCAGACACTGACGAACATCCAGACCGTCGCCTGGAATCCGTAGACCGGATCGAAATTGCGGAGATAAATGAGCGAGTACGCAGGGATCAGTACGTAGAAAAAGCTGAAGATGATCCAGCCTTTGTGTTCTTTATATTCTCGGTAAGGTATATCTTTTAAGATCATGTTTTTTAATTCAAATAAAGAAATTCCTGCGGCGATTAGAATCAGGATTTTGTAGTAGGTTCCGCCGTAGTAAATGGCCGCCAAGGCAATGGGTGTCAGTACGACGGCGGATAAGGTTCGGCTAACGAAGTTGGCTAAGGACATACGTGTCCCTCCCGTGGTTAAAATGAGGTTAAATGGCTTCCTTTACAGAAGTTTGACCAAACCTACGCTCACGTGAGTGGAACGCTTCCACTGCTTTGGTGAATTCGGCTTCGGTAAACTCCGGCCAAAAGCACTCGGTGAAGTAGAGTTCGGTGTAGGCCGATTGCCAAAGCAGAAAGTTGCTAAGGCGCTGGTCCCCACCGGTGCGAATGAGTAAATCAGGATCTGGAATATTCTTTGTATATAAATAGTTAGATAGTGTATCTTCATCAAGTTCATTAATTTTAAGCGTGCCGTCGTTGATCGCTTTCGCTACGGCCTTGATGGCGTTTGTGATCTCTTGTCGGCTGCCATAACTGAGGGCGATACAGGCAGTGAGTGCCGTATTGTTCTCGGTCAATTTCTCGGCCGCAGTGATTTTGTCCTGGATGTCTTTTTCAAGCTTCGCCGTGTCACCGACGAATCGCAGGCGGACATTATTTTTATGCAGGTTTTTCAGTTCACTATCAAGATAGAAGCGCAGCAGGTTCATGAGGTCTTTGACCTCGTCTTCAGGTCGTCCCCAATTCTCGGAAGAGAATGCATAAAGGGTAAGATACTGGATTTTATGCTTTATACAGCTTTCGATCGCGGCCTTTGCCGACTCTGCGCCCTTCTTGTGACCCGCAACGCGAGGCAAATGGCGGGCTTTCGCCCACCGGCCGTTACCATCCATGATGATCGCTACGTGCTTCAACATATATAAAAAGAGGAGAAGGTGCCTGCGGTGCTTTCTACAAAAGCCGCTGATCAGACCTTCATGATCTCTTTATCCTTATCTTTTAGTTTTTCTTCTATCTTATTGATATGTGCATCAGTTTCTTTTTGCACTAGATCTTCCTTGCCGCGTGCATCGTCTTCGGAGATCTTCTTATCCTTCACCAGCTTCTTGATGGCATCCATACCGTCACGGCGGATGTTGCGGATCGCGACGCGTGCGTTCTCGGCATACTTCTGTGCGACCTTCACCATCTCTTTGCGGCGTTCTTCCGACAGTTCAGGGAGCGGAATGCGCACCAACTGGCCTTCGGACATCGGGTTCAACCCCAGGTTGGCATTCCTGATTGCCTTCTCGACAGCGCCTACCATACCCTTATCCCACACCTGTACGGTGAGTAAACGTGCTTCTGGTGCACCTACGGTACCCACTTGGGTGATCGGCATCATCGAGCCATAGGCTTCCACCTGGACCGAGTCGAGGAGGTTCGGGGAGGCACGTCCGGTACGGAGTCCCGAGAACTCATGTTGCAGGGATTGCAGCGTTGCATCCATGCGGCGTTTAATATCATTAATATCGAACATAAAAACTCCTATTCAATGATGGTGAATTTGCCCTTGCCGCGGATGACATCCGCGAATGCGCCGGGCGTGTGGATCGAGAAAACGAGAATCGGGATATTGTTCTCGCGTGAGAGTGAAATGGCGGACGCATCCATGACTTTCAGGTCGCGCGTCAGCACTTCTTTGTAGCTTAAGGATTGGTAGCGTTTTGCGTTCTTATCCTTCTTCGGATCGGCGGAATAGACGCCGTCGACCTGCGTCGCTTTCAGCATCGCGTCGCAGTGCATCTCGACCGCGCGGAGTGCCGCTGCGGTATCGGTGGTGAAGAAGGGATTGCCGGTGCCGGCAGCGAAGATGACCACGCGGCCTTTTTCCATGTGGCGTTCGGCGCGGCGGCGGATATAGGGTTCGCATACCGTCATCATCGGGATCGCGGAGAGCACGCGCGTTCCGACGCCGATATTCTCAAGCGCATTCTGGAGTGCAAGCGCGTTCATCACGGTGGCGAGCATGCCCATATAATCGGCGGTCGAACGGTCCATGCCGGCGGAAGCGCCAGCGATGCCGCGGTAGATGTTCCCGCCGCCAACCACGACGCACACTTCCGTGCCCATCTCGTGGACGGTCTTGATCTCGCTGCAGATGCGTTCGATCATGGCAAGGTCCTGACCGTACTGGAGATCTCCCATCAATGCTTCGCCGGATACCTTGAGCAATACGCGTTTATATTTGATGCCCGATTTCTTGGATGGTGCGGCCATTATGTTCTCCGTATTGTATTGCTTCTATGTGAAAAAGGGGCGGCTAAAAAGCCACCCCTTTGATCACTTGAGCGTAAGTGGCTCGGTAACCTAGCGCATCCCTGCAGCCGCTGCAACTTCTTCTGCAAAGTTGCTTGCTTGTTTTTCGATACCTTCGCCTAAGGCGAAGCGTGCGAAACGGGTGACCTTAATCGGCGCGCCGACATCTTTCTCAGCGGCCTTCAGCACTTCGGAGACTTTCGTCTTGCCGTCGATGATGAACGGTTGCTCGAGCAGTACCACTTCTTCATAGAATTTGCGGATACGACCATCGACCATTTTCTCGATGATATTGTCCGGTTTGCCGGAAGCACGCGCTTGTTCAGAGAAGATCTGACGTTCACGTTCAATCAGGTTTTTATCGAGTGCGTCGGTCGAAACCGATTCCGGACGAGCCGCTGCGATGTGCATCGCGAGTTGCTTGCCGATGACGTTCAGTTTCGCTTTATCGCCGGTGGATTCGAGACCCACGAGGACGCCGATCTTGCCGAGTTTATCGTTCACTGCGCTGTGGAGATAGGTGGAAACCACGCCATCTTTCACTTCGACATAGTCCGAACGGCGCAGCACCAGGTTCTCACCGATGGTGCCGACGGTTTCCGCGACCACTTCCGACACTTTTTTGCCGGCTTTCGGGCAAACGAAGTCGTTGAGCGCGTTGATATCGCCTTTCGCAGCGAGTGCGTGTTCCGCGATCGCTTGCACCAGGCCTTGGAACTTGTCGTTACGGGAAACGAAGTCGGTTTCGGCGTTCAGTTCGATGATAGCGGCTTTGGTGCCTTGGCTGAAAATGCCGATCAGGCCTTCCGCAGCCGTACGGCCCGCTTTCTTCGCAGAAGCAGCCATACCTTTTTTACGCAGCCAGTCGATCGCTTCCTCAAAGTTGCCTTTGGTTTCTGCGAGCGCTTTTTTGCAGTCCATCATGCCCGCGCCGGTTTTTTCGCGCAGGTCTTTAATTACAGCAGGAGAAATGTCAGTCATAGAGACTCCCTATATATAAGAGGTGTGAATACGATGTGTTAGAGACGAAAAGACTAGCTGGCAGCTTTCGCTTCTTCTTTATCAGAAGATTTGCCAGGCTTTTTCTTCGTGGTGGTTGGAACCACTTTCGCTTCTTTCTTACCAGCCGGACGCTTACCACGACCGCCTTTATCGCCGTCGTCGTTCGCTACTTCGTTCGGTTTCTCCGAAGCGCCGATATCGACACCGGAGTTGCTGAGCGCTTGCTCGATACCCGCGAGGATCGCATCAGATGCGAGATCGCAGTACAGTTTGATCGCGCGGGAAGCGTCATCGTTACCTGGGATCGGGAAGTCGATGTTCGACGGATCAGAGTTGCTGTCGAGCACCGCCACGATCGGGATACCGAGGCGGCGTGCCTCAGCGATCGCGATGTCTTCTTTGTTGGTGTCGATCACGAACACGATGTCCGGGGTGCCGCCCATATTACGGATACCGCCGAGCGATTTTTCCAGTTTGATCTTCTCGCGTTCGATCTGCAGCAGTTCTTTTTTAGAACGCGTGCTGCGCTCTTCGTTCAGGATCGTTTCGCATTCCGCCATGTAACGGATAGAGCCGGAAACGGTTTTCCAGTTGGTGAGCATGCCGCCCAGCCAGCGATGATTCACGAAATGTTGACCGCTGCGTTCCGCTGCTTCTTTGATGTGCTCAGCTGCTTGGTGTTTGGTGCCGACGAAGAGGATGCGGCCGTTGCGCGCAGCGACTTGGTACAGCGCGTTCAGCGCGTTGTAGAGCATCGGAACGGTTTGTTGCAGGTCGATGATGTGGATATCGTTACGCACGCCGAAGATGTACGGCTTCATGCGCGGATTCCAGCGCAGCGTCTTGTGGCCGAAGTGTACGCCTGCATCCAAGAGCTGGCGCATGGTGAATTTAGGAAGATTGTTAGACATAGATAAACTCCATTCGTTATCGTTTGTTGGTTTTGCCTCTGCAGGGCTCGACTTTCTTTTTGGAAAGCACCAATGGGAGTGTTCCTGCATGTGAATTTGCCCTCTTTCGAGGACAGGGGTGGGTTTCTAGCCCTAAACGCCGCCAAATGCAAGGGAAAACCGACAGTGTGGAGGGGGGATTCGAAAGGCAAGGGGTGGTTGCTATATAATCTACTGAAAAATAGCCATTTTATCATATGTTCCGCAGGCATTTCATTTTGGCTGCTTTAATGCTTGTGTTTTCATCCTCCGGCTACTATAGCCTTAGGCATGATTTACATCCTGATATTCTTCGCACTCGCGACCCTGGGCGTTTTGATCGCCGGCATCATCCTGATGGCCAAGGGCGGCAAGGCGAACAAGAAATATTCCAACCGACTGATGATGGCGCGCGTACTGCTTCAAGGCTGCGCGGTGCTGCTGCTCGGCCTCATGTTCATGATGAAGCATTAAGCTTCCTTGCAACACCGTCTTTATATCCGAAGGCGAAAAACCAGTAATCTGTTGTTATTCATACCTCTAAGCGCTACCCTCCATATTCAGATAGCGAGGGATTATGAAGATAATGGTGCCGGTCAAACGCGTGGTGGATTACAACGTGAAAGTGCGCGTGAAACCGGATCAGACGGGTGTCGAACTCGCCAACGTGAAGATGTCGATGAATCCGTTCGACGAGATCGCGGTGGAAGAAGCGGTCCGCCTGAAAGAGAAGAACATCGCGAAAGAGGTGGTGGTGGTCACGATCGGTGAAGCGAAAGCCGAAGAGACGCTGCGCACCGCCATGGCCATGGGTGCGGACCGTGGCATCCACGTGATGTACGACAAAGAGGTGCAGCCGCTTTCGGTTGCGAAGATCCTAAAGAAAATCGCAGAAAGCGAATCGCCGAATCTCATCATCATGGGGAAACAGGCGATCGACGACGATTGCAACCAAACCGGCCAGATGCTCGCGGCACTCCTGCAGTGGCCGCAGGCAACGTTTGCCTCCAAGCTCGAGATCAAAGCGGCAGAAGCGGAAGTCACGCGCGAGGTGGATGGCGGCCTTACCACCATTTCCGTAAAACTGCCCGCGATCGTCACGACCGACCTGCGTCTCAATGAGCCGCGCTATGTGGCACTCCCGAACATCATGAAAGCGCGCGCCAAGCCGCTTGCCAAGAAAACCGTTGAAGAGCTGGGGGTCACGGTCGATCCACGGCTCTCCACGCTCAAAGTCGAAGAACCCGCGAAACGCAAAGCCGGCATCAAGGTGAAAACCGTCGATGAGTTGGTGGATAAGCTGAAAAATGAAGCGAAAGTTCTCTAATGCTTGGATCATACTAGGGGCGGCGGTGCTGTTTTTACAGGCCTGTGACCAACAAGATTATAACCCTAAGGAATTCCAGCTCGTCGCGCAGCAGGCCAATGTCTTTATGGTGTACGTAACGGGCGCGATGGCCAAGGGCCGCAGCAAGAACGTCTTCGCCTCACAGGATCTGTGCGACAAGAAAGGTATGGTGGAATGCGAGGTCTATAGCTGGAAGGAGCGGGCGAAAGTGCCGCAGGGCTTGCCGCTCACGAACGACCATCTGCCGTTTTATGGGCACTACACGCGCGATAAATTCGGCCGGGAAACATTCAGCTGTAACGGCTGTTACGATAAGAAGGAGTAAGGTATGACGATTCTGGTGATTGCAGAGCACGATAAGGGCACCCTGAAAGTATCCACGCATTCGGTGGTGACGGCGGCTACGAAGATCGGCGGCGATATCCATGTACTGGTCGCGGGTTCGGGTGTTCAGGGTGCGGCGGATGCGGCGGCGAAGATCGCGGGTGTCTCGAAAGTACTGTTGGCGGATGATGCGGC
>RGZB01000006.1 GCA_010031735.1 Pseudomonadota bacterium
CTGGAAGATGTTACGGAAGGCGTTTTCCGCTGGAGCGATTCTGCCGGATTACGACAAATTCAACTGTCGCAGGATAATGTGGCACCTTATCAATTTTTAGAAAAAGCATACGAGGGTGTATGAAAAATAACGCAGGAAAACTGGGAGATCAGTATTCAATAAAAGCGAGATTCCAACGGTCAACACGGTTGGATGCCGATTTTAGCGACCCTGCGATTTTCGATAGCTTCATTCTTCATGACACCGCATCCGGCGTTGTAAGCAGTATTGCAAAACAGTTCGCGGAAGCTGGTCAAAAGTCATTCACGATCACCGGCCCCTATGGTGGCGGCAAATCCACTTTGGCAGTTTTGCTTTCAGCTTTATATTCGCCTGTAGAAGATATCAGAAACGCAGCTGAGAAATTGCTTGGTAAGAAAGAACTCAATCAGCTTAGAAGTTTAGTTCCTCTTGGCAAAAAAGGGTGGGTGACTATCCGGCTCGTTGGTAGCAAATCTGATTTACTTAGCGCGTTCAAAGAATCTATCGAAATTGCGCTGAATGAATATTGGCCGACACGCAAACCTGATGCGGTAAGCGCATATAAGCAAATAAAAGATGAAAAAGCCCTGCTGCAATTCCTGCTGGCGCTGGCTAAAGAAGCCAACGCGCATGGCAGTGGTTTGCTGGTGATGATCGATGAAATGGGTAAGCTGCTTGAGCATTGCGCTTCCACAAAACAAGATATTCATTTCTTCCAGGATATGGCGGAAAGTTTCGCTCGTTCAAAATCGCCGTGTCTGTTTTTGGGAATTTTACATCAATCATTTCAGGAATACGCAAAAGATTTAACTGCTGCTACCAAAGAAGAATGGAGCAAAATTCAAGGCCGATTCGTTGATATTCCTTTCTCGGTATCGGTTGAGGAAGTGGTTGGACTTGTAGAAACGGCCATCGATGGCCCACCGCCGCCACCAGTGGCAAATAAATTAGCCAAAAGTGTTTCAGCTGCTCTTAAGGGTGGTAGGTTTGCAGCAGTAAAGAATCTGCATGAAGAATTGGCATTGTGCTGGCCGTTGCATCCCGTTACAGCGCTGCTGCTTGGCCCGCTATCGCGCCGCCGCTTTAGCCAGAATGAACGCAGTATTTTCGGCTTCCTCACATCGGTTGAACCATTCGGTTTTAGAGAATTCTTGCTTTCGCATGAAAGCGCCGGTGAAGGTTACACACCGGATATGCTTTGGGATTTCCTCAAGCACAATTTGGAACCGGCTATTCTCGTTTCCCCGGACGGCCACCGCTGGGCCGAAGCTGCTGATGCGGTTGACCGCGCAAACAGCTATGGCGATCTTACATATACCCGCCTTGTAAAAACCATTTCTTTGTTAGATTTATTTGGCCGCCCGTTTTCCATTAAGCCGGATAAGGCGTTGCTATGCTCAACATTTGAAAATGTGCCTCAAAAAGAAATGAGCGCAGCACTTAATCTGCTTGAGAAAAATTCTATTATCGTTTTCAGAAAACATTTGGATTCCTGGGCGATATTCGCGGGCAGCGATATCGATTTGGATGCCGAAGTTAGTATCATCAAAGATAAACTGGCGGGCAATGTTTCCAACTGGGATATTATTTCCCAAAAATTAAGGCCGGTAGTTGCCAAACGATATTACCATTCCACCGGCTCTTTGCGCTGGTTTGAACGCAAAATTGAGTATTTCTCTAACATCAAATCTTTGCATAGCGTAAATGCCCCGGTGCATTTCGTATTGGCGCTGAATCATAAAGATTCATCGATTGAAATTGATGTGCAGGCTGTTTCTAAAACATCGGGCCACATCGTAGGTTATTCACCACAAGCCAGCCGCATCACACCTTTGGCAGCAGAACTTTCAGCCCTGGAGGAAGCAGGCCGATCTTTAGCGGGCCTTGCCGGTGATAAGGTTGCCCGCCGTGAACTCAGTGGGCGCGTTGACGTGGTGCGGAATAAACTTTCGAACGTGATCGAAGAAGCATTTGATACCGCGCAATGGTATTACAAAGGGAAGCTATATTCCACCGACAACGCGAATTTGAGCCAGATTGCATCAAAGGTTGCCGAGAAAATTTATCCCAAAACCCCTACGATCAAAAACGAACTTATCAACCGTGACCGGCCATCTGGTAACGCCGTAGCTGCCCGCCGTATCTTGCTTTATAAAATGGTGAAGGATGGTGGACGTGAAAAGCTTGGCATTGAAGGCTCACCACCTGAGCTTTCGCTGTATCTCAATCTCCTGAGTGCTACCGGCATTCACCGTTATGACAGCGCACTTAAAACGTGGGTATTCAATAAACCCGAAGATAGTAGCTTCGTGGCTCTTTGGGAAAAGGCAGAACAATTATTAAACGATGCTTCGCATAATGGCGTGTCTTTCGCTTCCATCTATCAAGCTTGGTTATCTGCGCCGTTTGGCTTGAAGGAAGGCGTTTTGCCGATTCTGGCGCTTTCATTCGTCATGACCTTTGAGGAAGAAATTGCGCTGTATTTTGAAGGCCAATATACGCCAGTGATTGACGATCTTTATATTGATCGCTTGCTTCAAAATCCGGGTGGCGTTTCTATTCGCCGCTTCGATGTGAAGGGCGTGAAGCGCTCTGTTATAAGCAAACTGGCTGATTTCGTTGCCGAAGAACTCGATACGAAGAAAGCAGATAATGCGCTCGATATCGCCAAACCACTTGCACAATTTGTTCATGGTTTAAGGCCGTGGGTAAAACGCACGAAGGGGTTAGACCCACAAACCGTTGCGGTGCGCGATGCAATACTATTGGCAAACGACCCTTACAAACTGCTATTCGAAGAATTGCCGCGTATCTGTGGAATCGAGCAAGCAAGCCTTTCCTCTGCCAGCGGCGCTGAACAGTTAGTTAATGTGCTAACTCATGCCGTGAGCGAATTGAAAGCCTGTTACGACACGCTGCTTGACGATGTGAAGGCAAATATTTTCAAGGCCATCGGCATTGAAGAAAATTCGCCGGAATCACTGGCGCTGCTCAAAAAGCGCTGTGAGATCGTCGTTGGCACCAGTGGCGATTTCCGCCTGGATGCATTCGCCCGCCGCCTAAGCGCTGCCGATACCGGCAACAAGTGGATGGAAGGCATTGCCAGCCTTGCAACCAACAAACCTTCAAGGGAATGGACGGATTCGGATATCGATAAGGCAAACCTTGAATTATTTGAATTGGCGAAGCGTTTTTGCCGCGTTGAGCTTTACGCTCAAACCAAAAAGAAGCAGCCTGGAGCAATGGCACTTACCATGTTTATTGAGGAAGGCGCTACTGTCGCGGAATATTCCAAATCTGTATATCTCAACGGCAGTTCTCATAAATATAACGAGCTGGTCGTTGATAAGGTGCGCCGCGCAATCGAAGATGTTTGCGAAGATAGCAATGTTCGCGCCCTTGTGATCGCAGAATTATTAAAGGACTTAATGGAGCTACAAAAGCATTCCAAACAGGAAGAATTTGTAGAGCCTGAGCCACCAATCGGACGATATGCACATGAGCGAAACTAAGCACGTTTTAGGTTTATCAGGAGGCAAAGATAGCTCCGCGCTTGCGGTGTATATGCGCCAACACCACCCGGAAATTGACCTGGAATATTTCTTCACTGACACCGGCAAGGAATTGCCCGAAGTTTACAGCTTCCTTAACCCTTAACAGGCTAGAAGGCTTCCTGGGTAAAGAGATCATACGCTTAAACCCTGATCGGGATTTCGATTTTTGGCTCAAGGAATATAACAATTTCTTACCTTCCCCGCGCAGCCGCTGGTGTACTCGCCAGCTGAAAATTCGCCCGTTTGAAAAATGGATTGAAGAAACTACAAAGACTGGCGGCAAAGTTGTGAGCTATGTTGCTATTCGCGCTGATGAACCATACCGCGAAGGGTATAATCCATCAGCCAATAAATTAATCGAAGTCAAAATGCCGTTTAGAACGGATGGAATTGATAAAAAGGGTGTGATGCAGATATTGGATGAAGCCGGTGTAGGCATGCCTGAATATTATAACTGGCGCTCACGCAGCGGCTGCACATTCTGCTTCTTTCAGCAAAAAATTGAATGGGCGCGGCTTAAAGTTGAGCATCCCGAAAGGTTTGAGGAAGCCAAGCAATACGAAAAAACGGCCCTGGAGCATGGAACACCTTTCACCTGGGCGCAGGGTGAAACCCTGGGCGAATTGGAGCAGCCGGAGCGCATAGCGCAGATCGAGCAAGACCACGCAAAGCGCCTGGACACCGAGCGCAAACGATATCGGGTAAATCCTTTGTTGGCAGATATGCCATTTGATGAAAAGGATATTGACGAGCTATACGGGGAAGAAGAAGGCGCTGGAGCTTGTCTTGTCTGCTACAAATAAAGGATTTTGAATGAGCCTAACTGATGAACATAAATTTGAATTATCCCGCCGCTTAAAAATGCTTGGTGCGGCGAAGCTATCCAATTTGATCGGGGCTGAAAAACTTGAAGCAATCAACGCGGTAATTCGAAAAGAAGTAACCGAAATTAACATGGTCAATATTTTGACCACGCGCTATGGCAGTCAAATTCTCGCGCAAAAGCACATACGCGAAGCGCTATTATCCGGGCTTCCGAAACTGCACTTACATTATTTGCTAACTGGCGAACTCAACCCGGAATGCGCCACCCCTTCCTCAGATAACCTTCAAAAATTGTTATCGGCGCGTTGGGGCAGAGAATCCCCGTTTGCACATAGGTTTCTCTCGATCTTCAATCTCGGAAATGAATATTTGCCGCCGGAGCGCCCGGAGATCATCAGCGAAGAAATTATCTCGCCTTCATCAGCCCTATACGATTATCAGAAAAGGGTTAAAGATCGTCTTTTAAGATCATATTTTGGCGGGGCGCAGCGTATCTTAATCCATATGCCTACCGGCGCAGGTAAGACCCGCACCGCTACCGAAGGAATCGTTGATTACTGGCGCACCACTGGCGATACAAACGGCTTTTTAATGTGGCTAACTGATTCCGAAGAACTGTGCGGCCAAGCGGAAGAAACTTTTAAGAAGATTTGGAATATCCGGGGCGATAGCCCGATTAAACTATATAAGCTTTGGGGCGATCACCCATTGCCGAAAATAGATGAAACTGGCGGAATTATCATCGCCAGCTTGCAGCGGCTGCACCGGCTGCGAACATCACCCAGCAATGAAGAATTTAGAACCCTGGCAACCATGAAAACCAGGAACCGGCTTGTTGTTGTGGATGAAGCGCATAAGAGCATTGCGCCAACCTACATGCAGGCAATCGAATTCATGTGCGATCTGCTTACAACGAAATTACTTGGTTTGACCGCAACGCCTGGGCGCACCGACCCTGAGCAGGTAAGAATTCTGGTGGAATTCTACCATAATAATAAAATCAGCATCACCGATGAAAACGGCCAGGATATACCGAATCCGATTCTTTACCTGCAACAGAATGATTATCTCTCACTGGTAGAACGTCGAACAGTGAAGACGAACGTAGATGTTGAGCTAACCGCGCAGGAATTAGAGGCAATAACAAATCTGTTGGATATCCCTGCCAGCGTTTTGAAGAAGCTTTCCAAGAATGACCAGCGCAATGCCCGAATTCTGAGTGAGATTATCGCCCTGGTGGAAGCTGGAAGGCAAACTATCGTCTTCGCTTGCTCAGTTGAACACGCACATCTAATTTCTGAATTATTGATGCTCAAAGGTATTCAAGCGCGGTGCGTAGATGGGGGTACGGCATCTTTTGACCGTGCCAATTTCATTGATGAATTCAAAAAAGAAACGGTAAAAGTTTTGGTTAATTACGGGGTGTTAACAACCGGCTTTGATGCCCCTAATACCAACGCCGTAGTTATCACCAGACCCACCACATCATTGGTACTGTATTCACAGATGATAGGGCGCGGCATTCGCGGGCCAAAAATGGGCGGCACCGAGGATTGCATTTTGGTTGATGTGGAAGATAACCTTATTGGTTTCCCTTCCGAGCAACAAGCCTTTAACTTTTTCGATGAACACTGGGAGGTGTAAAAATGAGCAACAACTTGGCAGAAAAGCAAAACGATAAATTGGAATATCACATCATACCGGCACCTACTGCCATCGAAACATTCCGTGATTCGGGATATCGCAGCACTGCGGCTGCCCTGGCAGAATTGATTGATAACTCGATTGAAGCGAATGCTTCAACGATTCAGGTTATGACTTTCGAAGCCCCTTACACAGTTTCCCGCCGCACCGTTCAGCGCATTGATAAGATCGCGGTGTATGACGATGGCGCGGGCATGTCGCCGGAAGTGTTGGCTATTGCCTTGCAATTTGGTAATGGCACTCGCCTGAAAACTCGCAAAGGTATGGGCCGCTTCGGTATTGGCTTGCCTAACGCATCTGTTAGCCAGTGCTGCCGAGTTGAGATTTTTTCCTGGCAAAATGGAAAATGCTACACCACGCACTTAGATGTAAACGAGATCAAAGAGCAAAATTTGCAGTATGCAAATGTGGTTTCTGCCTGCGAAATGCCAAGCGAATTACTGGCGAATATTGAGGGCAAAGTTGGCAAATCAGGAACGCTCGTTGTGTGGAGCAAATGCGATAGGCTTGACGTTGCCCGCACTGCCACGCTTTACCGCGATATGGAAAAGGATTTATGCCGCCTCTATAGGCACTATCTCGATAACGATTCATCATACGGTAGAAAGGTAAATATTCAGCTGATTTCCACCGGCAAGGATAGAAAAGTTGATACTCTGCTTGCCAATGACCCGCTGTATTTGCTCACGCCAAACAACGTGCCGGGTAAAGAAAATGAAGCTACCAACGTAGCCTATGGAAAGCCGATTCCGATTGAAGTTGAATATGCACCGGGCAAAACTTCCACCGTTGAAATGCGCTTTTCTATCGCACTGCCTGAAACCCAGGCATTAGGCGGCAATTCCATTGTTGGCAGACACTATCAACATAACACCGGCATTTCTTTTGTTCGTGCAGGCCGTGAAATCGATTTCGGTACGTTTGGCTTCTTCAATCCACGCGAGGAACGCCAGCGCTGGTGGGGTTGTGAAATTCGGTTTGAACCTGAACTGGATGAATTATTCGGTGTGACGAATAACAAGCAATCCGTGCGCTCGATCTCCTATGTGGACATGAAAGAGCTTGAAGATACCTATGAAGATAGCCTGGAAGAAGTATTGCAGGATGATAAGCGCCTTTGGCTGAAAGTCGAACTCAGCAAGCATTTTGCGAATAATAATAAAAGCCTCATGAAAGATATCGAAGCGCGGGGTGTTGGTGCGCGTAGCAATAGCAACAAACAAGAGATCATAGGCGATAAAAGCACCAAAGTTGCTAACGAACAGCTGAAAGACGTTAAAACCCCTACAAAAGCTTCGGTTGAAGCGAAGAAAAAAACCGAGGAACAAAAGCTGGATGAATGGAAAGATCGGTTGGAAAAAGCCGACCCGAAATTAACTGATGAAGAAATTGCAGAAATCGCCCAGCACAAAGCCAAATTGAAAATCGATAAGGATTTTTCAACATGGCCTGGTGAGCAATTCTTCACTGTAGAAACACGCGGGGAAACCACGGTTATCAGCATCAATAAACGCCACACCTTCTTTACTGAATTGTATGAACCTCTCCTAGATCATGGGGATTCTAAATTCGTGCAGGCGCTGGATTTGTTAATGATGGCATATGCCGAAGCAGAGGCTGAGCTTTACAGCCATGCTGATGAATTGGAACAGATACGCTCTAAGTGGGGTCACTATGTTCAAAAATTCTTGAAGGCGCTAAAAGAAGAAGCGTAATCGCCTAGAACCGAATGATGAAGCCGCCTGGGAGATTTTCCGGGCGGCTTTTTTTGCACTTTATACACACCCAGAGGTTGAGGCTAAAATGTCACCTGCAACTTATAGGTTGTAAAGAATCAATATGGATTATATAAAATAATTTGACGGGAACGAATATCCAAAAACAAAAAACAGGGAGAATATGGTTTTTCCTGCAAAGAAATATGATCGGCTTAGTAGTTTAGGGAAGCGTTGGACGCTATCCCAGGAAGATATCTATTACGCCGTTGAAAATGGCATGCTCCGGGTGTGCGTCTATATGCCATTGAGGTTTGTAGAACGCTGCGCCGTGCGTGAGCATAAGATTGTGTTTGAAAGCCATGAACAAAAGCAGGGCTTCATAGCAGTGCGCCCGGAAGATTTTTTCACATTATGCAGCACAGGCCGCGCAAAGCTTCGAATTTTTAATTCAATTACGGTTGAGGGTCATATTCTGAGGCTGGCGTTAGAACCACCTCAACCAGATATCGTTGTTCGGATTCATGATCTAGTGGTGCTGAGGGAAGATAGGGAAAAGTTCGAAGCCCAATATGAAATCATCCCACTTTCAGATGTTGATTGTGACAGAGGTTGCGATTGCCCGAATGCGGATTTCAGCTACACCGGCGACTATCGGCACGTCACGATCAATGGCGAGGAATTCCAGCTTGGCGCTGTCCAAGCAATGATCGTTCAACAGCTGCATGACGCATCGGCAAGCATGAATCCGTGGGTATATGGCAAAACGCTGCTTTTCATTGCCAATTCACGGAGCATGAAGCTACGCGAGGTTTTCAAAAGTAAAAACGAGTGGTCAAAGCTCATTGTTTCTGATGGGCGCGGTCAATACCGCCTAAACGTTCCAATACGAAAAACCAGCGCATCAGCGCAGTTCGCCAAAGCCGCATAAGCGGCTTTTTTTAGCTCTAGCGGCACCATCCCCCAGCCATCCCTACCTGAGCCACCCCACAGCCCCCAGTGTGATTATTGACACGCCATCTGCGTATCAGAATGAAACTTACCAGTAAATTTTCATCCCTCCCTCAGCCCTTACTAAGCCCTTAGCGCTCCCGACGCGCTCCCCCGTATCATCTGCAAGCCTAGCGTTCGAACAGTTCGAACAAACGCGCTGTTTTATCAGCCATAGGAGGCAAATATGAACGAATCAAACCTAGCAAAAACAATCACCGATCTAATGCGTCATTCGAAGATTTCGGAATTGGAATCTCTTGATATTTCACTCCTGCGCCAGCTGGAAAATCAGGCCGATAAGGATTTGGAAGCTGCAAGTGAAATGCTCGATTGGATTGAAGCAATTACCAGTGGCAGGCTGCTTATCACCGACGATTCCGGCAACATGGAAAAACAGGCCGATATCGCGGTGGTGAACGCCAGTAATCGCCTGCAATGGATTAGCAGCATTATCGATAAGAAGCTGGGTGTGGAAAGCGCAGGCAATGGAACCGAAGAATAAGGCGGTTCGCAATGGATTGGTACAGGGCTTATCACGGCATGCCGCACGATGCTAAATTAAAGGTGGTCGCGCACCGCACCAAACAGCCAATGGCAAATGTCCTGGCTGTTTGGCTGTGCCTTCTCGATATGGCATCGCAAAATAATCCACGCGGCAACGTGGTGATCGATGCCGAGCAAATCGCGGTGCTTCAAAATTTGGAAACGGAAGACGTTACTAAAATCATTAACGCCTTCTATGAAAAGAATCTGCTTACCCCAGAAAACCAGCTAACCAACTGGCATAAGCGCCAATATACCAGCCCAGCCGAGCGCGTTAAAAAGCACCGTAACGGCAAGAAACACGATGTAACACCAAGTAACGCGGTGAAACACGAAGAAACGCCAAGCAACGCCGCGCAACGCAAAAACACGAAAAATAAGACAGATACAGAATACAGATCAGATTCAGAAGCAGAGCCAGAAACAAATAAAGATTCAGATAAAAAACTTAGAACGAGAGCAGAAAAGAGAGAGCGCGAGAGGGAAAAACCTGAGATTGCGGCAGATGACACCCTGGCGCAGCTGGTGGAAATTTGGAACGCAGAGGTTCAAAGCAAGATCACCAAAGGGCATAAGGCCATACTCACACCGCAAAGGAAAATGCTGCTTTCGCAGCGGTGGAGAGAAGATTTCCGGCAAGATATCAGAGCGTGGCGCTACTACTGCGAAATCATCGGCAGCAGCGAGTTTTGCTTAGGCAAAGTGGCTGGCAAGGGGTGGACGATTGATCTTCAGTGGGCCATCGAATCAGCCGACCATGTGGCGAAGATTTTAGAAGGCGGCTTTTCAGGTGGTAGTCATCCGCCGAAAGCGCCCGCATGCAACGTGCCGGAATTGCAGCTGGCCTGGGACACGGTGCTTGAGCTTTTCGAACGGAAATACGGCAAACCAAGCCTTCGCAGCTGGCTTTCAAACACCGTAATCACCCGTACGCAGATGATCTGCGATGGGCGGGTTGTCACGCTTCGCTGCCCCTCAAAGTTCAGCCGCGAATGGCTCAAACAACATTATCTGGCCGATCTTACCCACTGGTTCGTTGAGGCCACCAAAAACCATGCGCGCGTTACGGCGCTGGAATTAATCACGGAGGCTTAAATGAAAACCTACACCATGCCGGAAGTTGCAGATCGATTTGAACAGGCGGTTAAAACGCTCAAGCGCATGCCATCAGCAAAGGCCCAGGGGTATTTCAACACATGGCCCGCCATCGTTCGCACCGCCCTTGAAATCGCGGATATGGAGCCGGAAAAGCTGCGCCTCGGCCCGCCGACTTCCGAGGCTATCGGCAAGATGGAAGAAACCATCCAGTGGATTTTCCTGCTCGATACCGAAGATGAGCGCCGCCTGATCTGGCTGCGTGCGGCGCGGGTGCAGTGGAAACCGATTTGCTATCGCCTGGGCGTGGGCCGCACCACTGCTTACCATATGTGGCGCGTGGCCCTTTTGACCATCGTAACCCGGCTGAACGCCAAGCGAAACGGGGGCCGAAATGTTCGAACATAAAAAAGCTAAACAAGTTGAACAAAAAATCCTATATTCCAATATACAATCGGGAGAGGTACGGAATTTTGACCCTCTCGCGTTTCGTTTTCCCCTGGATTTCATCAATTCTGCCGCGTTTTCTGCATCGCAGGGCCGCGCCAATAATCAGGCGCGGGGAAAATGATAACCGACCTAACACCATATCGAAAATACGTCGATAAGTTCGATCTCACCGAAGATCAAAAGCTAGAACTTGTGAATGCGTTATCGACCATCGTTGAAACCATTTACGACAAGGTGCTGGGCATTAATCAAATGCCCTTAAAAAACAGGGAGGTTGACTCGCCTAAGCGAAATGTTAAAATGCGAGGTGAACATGAGAAGTGTTCCGGGGCGTAGAAACCCTGAAAGCAAACGGGCGCATCAGCCGACCTTGATGCGATTCTTCCCGTATGGTCGGGGAGATGGCGGTTATACAACAGGGTTTACGCCCGAAGACCGTCATGCTGAATTTGCTTTCAGTTTTCTAACTCCCCGATCACCAACGGGAGTTTGATATGAAAAACGAGAGCAAAAAAGCGGTTATTTATTGCCGCGTATCATCGATAGAACAGGTTAAGAATGGTCACGGCTTGCAATCGCAGGAGCAGCGTTGCCGCGAATTCGCAAAGTATCGTGACCTGGAAGTTTACGAAGTATTCCATGAGGAAGGCGTTTCGGGTGGGCTGATTGATCGCCCAGCCATTACGCGCATGCTGGCATTGCTTCGGCTCAACAAGGCGCAAAAGTTTATCGTCATCATCGATGATATCAGCCGATTGGCCCGCGATCTGAAAGCGCACATCGAACTGCGTATGGCGATTCAGGAAGCCGGTGGAATTCTGCAATCACCCTCAATGGAATTTGGGGATGATTCGGATAGTCGGCTGGTAGAAAACATGCTGGCGAGTGTTTCGCAGCATCACCGCCAGAAAAATGCCGAGCAGGTTAAAAATCGCATGCGGGCGCGAATGACCGCCGGTTATTGGATTATGAAATGTCCAGTTGGTTATAAAATGGAAAAGCGTCCAGGGCATGGCAACATGCTAGTGAAGCATGAACCGCATGCTTCGATTGTCAAAGAGGCACTTGAAGGTTTCGCCAATGATCGCTTTTCGTCGCCGGTTGAAGTTCAAAGCTTTTTCCAATACCAGCCTGATTTTCCGAAAAAGGGCCGGAAAGGTGAAGTGTATTTGCAAACGGTGTTGGATATCCTGAACCGAATTCTTTACACCGGCTATTACGAATTCGCGGAGTGGGACATTCCGCTGATGCAAGGCAAGCATGAGCCGATTATCAGCTTTGAAACCTACACGAAGATTCAAGATAAATTGCATGGTCGCGCTAAAGCGCCCGCCCGGAAAGATTTGAACCAGGATTTTAACCTGCGTGGATTTATCCTCTGCGATGCGTGTGGTGCGCCGTTGCGTTCCTGCTGGTCAACGGGCCGTTATGAACGCTACCCATATTACCTTTGCCACACTAAAGGCTGCGAACATTACGGCAAATCGATGAAACGCGATATTGTGGAAGGGCATTTCGAAGAATTGCTTAAAGGCATTGCACCCACTCAGGAAGTAATCGGAATAATGGAAACCTTGATTGAGCAATCGCGGGAACGCCGCTTTGGGAACTATGAGCAAATCATGGCCGATCTCAAAAAGGAAAGGCAGCTGATTGATCGCAAAGTAGAGAATTTCTTAGATCGTATCGGTGCTGCCGATAGCGCCACGCTCATTACCGCCTATGAACGGCAGATCAAACAGCTGGAAGAACAACGCATCGTTACCGAGGAAAAGATTAAGAATTGTGGCAAGGTGGATAAAAGCTGCGAGGAAGTAAATAGAACCGCTTTAGAATTCATTGGAAACCCGCACAAATACTGGGCTGATGGCGACCTGGGCGATAAAAGGATAGTGCTTAAAGCCACCTTTGCACGGCCTATATCATATCATCGAAAAGAGGGATATAGAACCGCCGCTTTGTCGCTTCCATTCTCGATCTTGAGGGATTCTGATACCCTCAAGTCAAGTATGGTGGGCGGTAGAGGACTCGAACCTCCGACCCCTACCATGTCAAGGTAGTGCTCTAACCAACTGAGCTAACCGCCCGAATAATACGGGTTTCCACGCGAGCGGAGGAGAATAGCCGAAACGCGCGATTTTGCAAGCAGGTTCTGGAGGTTGGTAAAAGGCCTAATTCATCCAGAATTTCAGCTTATTATGGCCATGCAGGAACACTTTCGTCGCCTCTTTGGCGATGGTGCGGCGCTCTTCCTCATCGAGATCGAAGGGCATAAACAGCGCTTTCGTGAACACGTGCTGCGAAACCATGCCGCAGAATTGTTCTGCAGCGAGTCGTGGATCCGGGAAATGCAGGTTGCCGATCTTGTTCTGTTTCTCGAAGAACCCTTGCAGGATGGAGGTCGGACTTTCGAGCACTTCTTTGAAATAGATACTCGCGACCGTCGGGATCTTCTCCGCCTCGCCCACGATCAGTTTGAAGATATTGATCGAATCTTTGCTTAAGCAGTGCACTAGATACTTTTCTGCGAAGGAAACCAGGAAGTTATCGAGCGAAAGCTCGGTGTTGAAATCCTCGGAAGGTAGGCGGAATGCCCCCACCCGTTCCTGGATAATCGCTGTAAACAGCGCTTCCTTGCTCTTGAAATGCGTATAGATCGTTTGTTTCGAGACCACGGCGCGTTCGGCCACATGGTCCATACTCACGGCAAAGCCGTTTTGCAGGAATGCATCCATCGCGGCTGCAATAATCTGCGTTTTTTTAGCGGACATACCTATCCTCATCGTTAGTAGACACCAGAGTCCAATAATACGATTTAAGGATGGAGGTGCAATAGCTTATTTCAGGCCATACACATCCGGGGTGCGATTGGCACCCCGGATGTGGCAATTTTGCCTAATGCTTGGCTTCGGCCTTCTCTTTGGTCGGCGTCACGTCGCGTAAGACAGCCTCGCATTCGATATAGATCTCTACTTCATCACCCACATCGGGGATGCCGAAATGCATGCCGAAGTCTGAACGCTTGAGTTTGCCACGAAGGGTGAAACCCGCGCGCGTCTGCCCCATGAAGGTGGCTTTTTTATTAAAGGTGACATCAAGCGTAATCGGTTTCGTCACCCCATGCATCGTGAGGTTGCCCGTCACTTTGGATTTCTTATCGGAGGTACGTTTGATGTTCGTGCTCACGAAATCAATGGTTTTATAGGTATCGGATTCGAAGAAATCCTTGTTCTGCAGCTTCTCGTTCAATGCCTTACTGCCGGTATCGACCGATTTCGGATCGATACTGATCTTGATGCTGCTGGATTCCGGTTTTTCTTCGTCGAGCTGGAGTGTGGACTGATACTCGTTGAATTCACCGATCATCTTGGAAAGACCGAGGTGGTTGATGAGGAAAAGAATGCTTGTATGGCTAGGATCGATGTCGTAGAACTCAGACTTGGCATAGACGTTCTGTGAACAGAAAAGCACCGCGGCAAAGAGCATGGCGGAGAGCGACTTAAACATATGAAACCTCATAATCATGATAAGAATGGCTGTGGCAGTTGTCATAGCGCACATGATGTTAAAAAGATAGATGTTCTGTTGTGGGGCTCGCTTACGGTCATTTTGGCGGCCTATGCATTGTTCTATTTTGATACCGGTATTGCCTATCTCACGGGTTTTTCCCACCATACCCACGAAATGGTGAACGATGTGTGGTGGGGTATCTTATTCGGGCTTTTCGTAGTCGGCCTGCTCGGCGTAGTGCCGAAAGAGGCCGTCACTAAAATCCTCGGCAGCGGCAAAGGTGTGCGCGGCATTCTGCGTGCGACACTTGCAGGTTTCCTGTTCGATCTCTGCAATCACGGCATTTTATTGATCGCCTCGAAACTCTATGAGCGTGGTGCATCACTCGGACAGGTGATGGCCTTTCTTATCTCCAGCCCATGGAATTCCTTTTCTCTGCTTTTCGTGCTCTGGAGCCTGGTCGGCATCAAATGGACGCTCCTTATCGTTGTGCTCTCGATGGTGATCGCCGTCATCAGCGGCCTGATATTTGATAAACTCGTGGAAAAAAATATCCTACTGCCGAATCCGAATGCGCTCGGGAAAGTCGGCAAAACCACATGGAAGCAGGCATTTTCCGGCATTGAATTCAACAAAGGCAGCTTGAAGGTCATGCTCCACGCATCGTTCATCGATTCACGCATGGTGCTGCGCTGGCTGTTCGTCGGGATGATTCTGACCGCCTTACTGCAGACCTTCATGCCGGAAGATATGTTCAAGCACAGCTTTGGCCCCACTGCCATAGGACTGGCTATCACCCTCTTATTTGCCACAGTGGTTGAGGTCTGCTCCGAGGGTTCTGTTCCCCTAGCCGCCGATATCTTCACCCGTGCAGGTGCGCCGGGCAATGCCTTCGCCTTCCTGATGGCCGGGGTCTCGACCGATTATACGGAAATACTGGTCATAAAACAGATGACCGGTTCGTGGAAAACCGCCTTTTTCCTACCGCTTGTCACCTTGCCGCAGATTATCCTGATCGCATTGATCCTGAACCATATCATCCTTTAGGAAACCCGCCAAAATAGGCCAAAATCTGCTTTACTTCATACGGCCAAAACACTAGATTCACCCTTCATCATACATGCAGTGGGTTATGACGCATACGCCGTTACTTGATAAGGTTAAATCCCCCAAAGATATCCGCAAGTTATCCGATGAAGAGCTGAAGCAGCTTTCATCCGAACTTAGGGAGGAAACGATTCGCCTTGTCTCAAGCACGGGCGGCCATCTGGGTGCCGGCCTTGGTGTGGTCGAACTCACGGTTGCCCTCCACCATGTATTCAATACCCCCAAGGATAAACTGATCTGGGATGTGGGCCATCAGGCTTATCCGCACAAGATCTTGACCGGTCGCCGCGACCGTATGCTGACATTGCGTCAGAAAAACGGGCTTGCCGGCTTTACGAAACGTAGCGAAAGCGCATACGACCCCTTTGGTGCCGGCCACAGCTCCACTTCCATTTCCGCTGCACTCGGCATGGCGGTCGCACGTGATCTCGCGGGCGGCGACAATGAAGTGATCGCCGTGATCGGCGACGGTGCCATGAGTGCCGGTATGGCCTATGAGGCCATGAATAACGCCGGTTCCACCCCCAGCAAATTGATCGTGATCTTGAACGATAACGATATGTCGATCGCGCCGCCGGTCGGTGCCATGAGTGCATATCTCTCGCGCCTGATTTCATCCAAGTCTTACTTAAGCATCCGTAACGTCGCGAAGAAAGCCGTCAGCAAACTGCCGGAGAAAATCGTGAACGCCACGCGCAAGGCTGAACACTACGCCCGCAATTTCGCGACCGACGGGAACTTCTTCGAAGAGATGGGCTTCTACTATGTCGGCCCGATCGACGGCCACAACCTTGACCATCTCCTCCCCGTGCTCCGCAACATCAAGAATGAGCATGACCGCCGCCCGGTGCTGATCCATGTCGTCACCGAAAAAGGTCACGGCTTCGTATCGCCGGAAGCTTCGAACGAGAAATACCATGCCGTGCAGAAATTCGATGTTGTCACCAAAGTGCAGCAGAAAGCACCGGCAAAAGCGCCGAGTTATACCAGCGTGTTCGCAGATGCACTGATTCATGAGGCCGAGAAAGACAAGAAGATCGTCGCTATCACTGCGGCCATGCCTTCCGGCACGGGCCTGGATAAATTCGCGGCCAGATTCCCAGAACGTTCGTTTGATGTGGGCATCGCGGAACAACACGCGGTCACGTTCGCGGCGGGTTTAGCGACCGAGGGTTACAAGCCCTTCTGTGCAATCTATTCTACCTTCCTGCAACGTGCGTACGACCAAGTGGTGCACGATGTCGCGATCCAGTCCCTGCCTGTCCGTTTCGCGATCGACCGTGCGGGTCTGGTCGGTGCGGATGGCCCGACGCATGCGGGCTCTTTCGATATCACCTATCTCGCGACGCTACCGAATTTCGTGGTAATGGCAGCAGCAGATGAAGCCGAACTCGTACAGATGGTGGCAGCGTCCGCTGCGATCGACGACTGCCCTTCCGCATTCCGCTATCCGCGCGGCGAAGGGTACGGCGTTGAGCTACCCAAAAATCCGAAGCCGCTCAAAATCGGTAAGGGACGCATCGTGAAGAAGGGCCGGAAAGTCGCGATCCTGTCACTTGGCACACGCCTGCAGGAAAGCCTGAAGGCCGCTGAAATCCTCGATGGCAAAGGTCTGTCGACCACGGTAGCCGATGCACGTTTTGCCAAACCGCTCGATACGGCGCTTATCACACAGCTTGCCAAACAGCATGATGTGCTGGTCACGATCGAGGAGGGTTCGATCGGCGGCTTCGGCTCGCATGTGCTGCAATACCTCACCGATAACGATCTCTTGAAAGATGGACTCAAGGTGAAAAGCCTTATCCTGCCGGATCAGTTCATCGATCAGGCAAGCCCGGCGGATATGTACAAAGAAGCAGGTCTGGATGCGGAGGGTTTAGTCAATACCGTACTCGGCATGCTGGAGAAGCGTAAGACTTCTTCGGTCGCGACCCTCGCACACCGCAAAAAGAAATAATTATATAGTGGGTAGCAGGGCAGGCGTTAGCCTGTCTGCCATTATTATTTATATTTCTTCTTGATGGCTTCGGCCACGTTCTTCGGCACCAGTTCCGTTACATCCCCACCCAGACGCGCGATTTCTTTTACAAAGCGCGAAGAGATGAAATGCGTTTGTTCTGATGCAGGCAGGAAGATCGTCTGTATATCGCTATTGAGCTTCGCGTTCATGTGCGCCATCTGGAACTCATATTCAAAGTCCGAAATGGCACGAAGGCCGCGGATCAGCACTTTTGCTTTATGTTTGCGTGCGAAATCCACGAGCAGACCACTGAACTTCTGCACCTCGATACGTTTGTGATCGGTTTTTGCGAACACGCGCGCCGCCTCATCGATCAGGCTTGCCCGCTCCTTCAAGGTGAAGATCGGCGTCTTCGGCGAATCTTCCGCGACCGCGATAATGAGCTTGTCAGCAACACCGAGCGCGCGCTTGATGATATCGACATGCCCATTGGTGACAGGATCGAACGTACCCGGATAGATCGCGATGCGGGAGACGGTCAAATCCTACTCCTCTGCATCGTTGCCGGTATCGGCATCCGCGGACGCCTCTTCGATCGCATCGAGATTGTCGTTATCCGCA
This sequence comes from Pseudomonadota bacterium, assembly GCA_010031735.1. Classification (GTDB taxonomy): domain Bacteria; phylum Pseudomonadota; class Alphaproteobacteria; order Rickettsiales; family RGZB01; genus RGZB01. The sequence continues at coordinate 18,099 of RGZB01000006.1, forward strand.
ACCTCGATACCATTCACGATATTGCCTTCCGCATCGATCGTTTTTGAGTTTTCACCTTCTTCGATCTTCGCAGCCGAAACGACCACTTCGCCATCGCCGATCTTGAAGATGGTCACACCCTGCGTATTACGCGCAGCAATGCGAATGTCAGAGACTGGGCAGCGGATCAGCTGGCCACGGTTGGTGATCAGCATGATCTGGTCACCCGACTTCACCGGGAAGCTCGCAACGACCTTACCGTTACGTTCCGAGGTCACGATGTTCGTGATCCCCTTACCACCACGGTTGGTCACGCGATACTCATACGCCGAGCTACGCTTACCATAACCGTTCTCGGTAATTGTAAGTACGAGTTCCTCTGCACGTGCGAGTCCTTCGATGCGATCATGCGAGAGCGTACTTTCTACACCCTCTAAGAGTGCTTTGATATCTGCGCCCGGAGCCGAGCGGTAGATATCACGGCGGTTCTTCGACGGCACCTTGAGATACGCCTCTTTGGTTTCCTGGTCGATCTCCGAGCTATTCAGGATCGTCATGGAAATCACACGGTCTTTATCCGCCAGACGCACGCCACGGACACCCGTGGAGTCGCGGCTCTTGAACACACGGACCGATTTCACAGGGCAGCGCACTGCCTGGCCCTCTTTCGTCGCAAGCAGGATGTGCTGGTCTTCGGAGCATATTTGCACGCCAACGAGCTTCTCATCGCCTTCCAGTTTCATCGCGATCTTACCGTTCGCTCGCACGCTCTCGAAATCCGAGAGTTTGTTGCGGCGGATGTTGCCATGGCTGGTAGAGAACATGATGTTCAGGTTTTTCCACGCCGATTCATCTTCCGGCAGTGCAAGCACCTGGTTGATAACCTCACCTTCACCGAGCGGGAACACGTTCATCAGCGAACGGCCCTTCGATTGCGGTGAACCGAGCGGCAATTTATAGACCTTAAGCTTGTAGGCGATACCTTTGGTCGAGAAGAACAACATCGGCGTATGGGTGTTCGCCACGAACACATCCGTCGTTACATCCTCTTCGCGCACGTCCATACCCGAGCGGCCTTTGCCGCCACGTTTCTGTGCACGGAAGGTGGAGAGCGGCAGGCGTTTAATGTAACCGCCCATCGTCACTGTCACCACCATGTCTTCTTTCTGGATGAGCGATTCGATATCGTCTTCGAATTCACCGTCCGCGATCACGGTTTTGCGCGGCGTTGCGAATTCCTCTTTGATCTTGAGCAGCTCGCTTTTGAGTATAGCCATCAGGCGAACGTTGGAGCCAAGGATGCCGAGATAGTCTTTGATTTCGACAGCAAGACCGTTCATTTCCTCGTCGATCTTGTTCATCTCCAGGCCGGTCAGGCGGGAGAGTTTCATCTCGAGGATGGCACGCGCCTGCACATCGGTCAGTTTACATTTCTTGCCGACGATCACGTTACCGCCGTCTTCAACGAGATCGATCAGCGGCGCGATCTGGTCCGCTTTCCAATCCATGGTCAGCAGTTTTTCGCGGGCATCGTTCGGATCCGCTGCACCGCGGATGACTTTGATCACCTCGTCGATGTTCGCCACCGCGATCGCAAGACCGATCAAGACGTGTGCACGGTCGCGTGATTTATTGAGCAGGTGGTTCGTGCGGCGCGTGATGACTTCCTGACGGAAATCGATGAACGCATCGAGCACTTCTTTGATATTCATCAGTTTTGGCTGACCGCGATTCAAAGCCAGCATGTTCACACCGAAACTGCTTTGCAGCGGCGTGAATTTATAGAGCTGGTTCAGCACCACATCGCCCACCGCGTCTTTCTTCAGTTCGACGACCACACGGACACCCGACTTATCGGATTCATCGCGCAGATCAGAGATACCTTCGATTTTCTTCTCGCGTACGAGTTCGGCCATCCGCTCGATCATACGCGCCTTGTTCACTTGGTATGGAATCTCGGTGATCACGATCGCTTCTCGACCGGCACGGATCTCCTGGATCTCGGCTTTACCGCGGATCACGACACTGCCACGACCCGTGTGGAGCGCGGAGTAACAACCGGTGCGACCCAGGATCATACCACCGGTCGGGAAATCCGGCCCCGGCAGCACGTTCACGATCTCGTCGATGGTGGTTTCCGGATTGTCGATGAGCAGGCAGCACGCATCGATCACTTCACCTAAGTTATGCGTCGGGATGTTCGTTGCCATACCGACGGCGATACCGCCGGCACCATTCACCAGCAGGTTCGGGAATTCCGCCGGAAGCACGATCGGCTCTTTCTCTGAACCGTCGTAGTTCGGCTGCCAATCCACCGTGTCTTTATCGATGTCATTTAAGATCGCGTGTGCGGCTTTGGAGAGGCGCGATTCCGTGTAACGCATCGCTGCCGGAGAGTCGCCGTCCATGGAGCCGAAGTTACCCTGGCCATCCACGAGGGTTACGCGGAGCGAGAAATCCTGCGCCATACGCACGAGAGAGTCATAGATCGCGGAGTCGCCATGCGGATGGTATTTACCCATCACTTCACCGACGATACGTGCCGACTTACGGTACGGCTTATTGAAATCGCAACCCGATTCACCCATCGCGTAAAGGATACGGCGGTGCACCGGTTTCAAGCCATCGCGCACATCGGGGATAGCGCGACTCACGATCACGCTCATCGCGTAATCGAGATAGGATTTGCGCATCTCATCTTCGATCGGGATCTGTACTTGTTCGAACGGGCGTTTTTCTGCGGTATTGGTCACGTGGTATGGCTCCAAAAGTGGTCGCTAAAATACTCTTGAAAAAGTTATAAAGCACCAACACTAAAACGCAACAACAATCACGCACAATATCTGGTATTTTTACACCGCGCGGCCATATAAAATATTAACCTTTTATCAGTAGGTTGCACATTAATCTTTTTTCAACAATAGTACGATACAATCTACCTATTGAGAGATTTCTATGGATCAACGCGAACTTATCATGGATGGCATCCGTTTTCTTCCCCATGCGGAGGCAGATCCCGCGCTTTACACGGTTGTGATCGTCGATCTAGGACTGCTTGATCATGCATGGCGAAACGATCAATCCGCAGTGTTACGTTACGTCGCTTCGAACGAACAGCTACGTTATCTCGCCGATCAGGTACTCGACCCAATCGCTCGCTCAGGCGCATTAAAATCGCTTCTCAAAAAATCGCATTACGAACGAAAGCTCGAGGAGCCGAATCCCGTGATTATCATGCCCCTGCTCTCTACGGGTGGACTTACCGACGATATGCAGCTTTTCGCAAACGGTGTCGTTGATTTTGCTGATGGCAGACACCGCACCGCAGCACTCATTGAAAAAGGCTACAGACGCATGCCTGTACATGTCTATAGCACCTTAGCGCAATCGATTATCGATCGGTGTGGCGAGCGGGAGCATTACCAAGATGCATTAACCGCCACTGCTAAAGCAGGTGAAAGCTTAGCAGCAGTTTCGCAGGCTAACGCTGTAAGTAAAGCCAAAGAATAATCAGGGGATCAGGAACGCCACCGAGAGTCCGAGCAAGGTCAGGAATGCCGTCACATCCGTAAGTGTCGTAAGGAATACGCTCGAGGTCACGGCCGGGTCCGTGCCCATGCGGTGCAGTATCATCGGGATCATCGCGCCCGCCAAACCACCGATCGAGAGCGTGATTGCCATCGTGGCGGCAAAAACGGCACTCATCGCCATGTTGCCATATATATAATAACTGCCAACGCCCACCACCAACGCGAGTGCAAGGCCGCTCAAGAAGCACGAAAGCACTTCACGCATGATATTACGGACCGCGTTCGTATCCGTCAGTTCCTTCGTCGCGAGCGCACGCACGGTCACCGTCATCGCCTGCGTACCGGCAACGCCACCCATGTTCGCCACGATCGGCATCAGTACCGCGAGCGTCACGATCTGGGAAATTACACTCGTAAACTGACTGATGACGATGGCATCCGCCATGGTTGTGATCAGGTTCATGCACAGCCACGGCAAGCGGTGGCGCGTGGTCATCAGGAAGCTTTTGTATAAGTCGTTCCCGGAGACACCACCAAGGCGCATCATGTCTTCTTCTGCTTCTTCTTCGATCACGTGCACGATGTCATCGACCGAGATGGTACCGACGATCTGGCCGGATTCATCGACCACCGGTGCTGCCGCGAGTCCGTATTTCTGGAACATGTAGCTGACTTCTTCCTGGTCCATGAAGGCCGGGATCGCTCGCACGTCCGAATCCATGATGTCTTTGATCGGCACTTCGCGTTTGCTGCGGATCACGCGGCTCACCATGATGCTGGCGACCGGGACATTCTTTTTATCCACGACGAATATCTGGTAGAAATCGTCCGGCAATTCTTGTTTCTCGCGCAGATGGTCGATCGTCTGGCCCACATTCCAGTCCTGCGGGATGGCCACGAACTCGGTGTTCATCAAGCGGCCAGCGGCATCCTCGGAATAAGTGAGGCCTTCCTGCAGCATCGCACGTTGCTCGGTATCCGGCAGTGCCTCTAGGATTTCCTTCTGCTCTTCGTGGTCGAGATGTTCAATCACTTCGATCGCTTCATCCGATTCCAGCTCTGCTACGGCTTTTGCACTATCCTGTGTGCCGAGGAGATCCATGATCTCCTCCCTCACCTCCGGCTCGAGTTCGACGAGCACTTCCGGCGAGAAGGTATCGCGGATGATACCGATCAGTATCTCGCGTTCTTCCTTACTGATTTGGTTGATGAGGTCTGCGATATCCGCCGGGTGAAGATCCGTGATAAGGCCGCGCGTGCGGTTACTGTCGCCTTCTTTCAAAGCGTCACGGACGAAATGCACGAGATCAGGATTCAGGCCGTAGTTCACCTCTAGCGTGTCCGGTGTGCGCTTCGCGGTTTCGTTTTCTTTCGGCATCACACGGCTCTTGCTTGGACGCGAGGTTGCAATAGATGTTCGAGGCTTCTTAGTTAAGTTTAAAATGAATGTCAAAATAAAACAGGACGGTTAGAGAACCGTCCTGCTTATTAGATAGAAGATGCGATAAATTTACTGTGTGATTCAGCTACTCGTTGCCCGTGGTCGGATTGGGTTCCGTCGCCGCCGGTGCTTTGAGGCCTTTCAGCTCTGCTTTCTTTGCTTTGATCGCAGCTTTACGTTGCTGACGCTCACTCTTCTTCGCGTCATGCCCCGCTTTCACTTCATTCTTCAGTGCATCATGCTCAGCCTTCTGTTCGCTTTTAAGATTTTTGCGAGCAGCCTGGTTCTTCTCTTTCAATGCTTGGCGTTCCAAACGCTGCTTTTGCTTAAGCTCTTTCACTTTGTCGTCGGTGTTTTCATCACCAGCGGCAGGTGCAAGCGCACCGATAGTGCTATTGCCTTGTGCATCGGATTCAGAGACGTCTTTGTTGACACGTTCTTTCTGGATTTCTTCGAGCGATTTTTGCGGCTCTGCTTGAACAGCAGAAGCGGCAAGGCCGAGTGTCAGTACAGAAAGGGATAGTAAAGCAGTGCTAGCTAACTTCATAGAGTGCTCCAATAATGGGGAGTGATTAGTAGGTTTTGAATTGCGATTTTGCACGGGTCGCAGGCGCATTATCCTGCTCATTCCCACCCGCAGCCGGAGCAAGATTGCCAAGGTCTTCGCCATTTTTGCCTGCTACTTCTTGTTTCGCTTCTTTGTCTGCTTTCTTGGAAGCAACGTCTTTAGACGGTTTCGCGGTTGCTTTGTTAGAAGCCTGCGCCTGCTCGCCTGCCGCTTCACGGATTTGTTTTGCGAATTCTTCACCACGCGGGATCGCATGGGCAGTGCCAGCGAATGCGAAGGCTGCAACGCCTGCCACTAAGGCAGCAAATTTAACGGAATGTTTAAACATGATAAAACTCCCCCATAGGATGTATGTGTTAAAAGCGCAACATATATATCGGGTTTTGCCAAAATTGTAAATGAATCAATTTACTACCACAAATAGATAACTGTACTGTGCAGTCAACACAATAGCTTGAACCGTTCTTGGAGGAACCTATGAATAAAAAGCTCGCTCTGGTTGTATTATCTGCAACTGCACTCTACTCTCCCCACGCGCACGCAGAGAATTATCTGAAGCTTCCGGGCACGTTTGATTCCTATATGACCCTGGTGTCGGATTACTCTTTCCGCGGCATCAGCCAGTCGGGTGAGAACCCGGCGATCCAAGGCAGCCTGACCTGGACGCATGACTCCGGCGCGTATCTCGGCTTCTGGGCATCGTCCGTCGATTTTGGTGATGCGAGCACGGAACTCGATCTCTACGCCGGCTACTCCAAAGAATTCGTGAAACATGCAACCGTGGATATCGGGCTGCTCTATTACGCATACCCGGGCGCTGAAGACAGCAACAACTACAATTACTGGGAAGCATACGGCTCGCTCGCGTACGATTTCGATGTCGCGAAAGTGAAAGCCGCGGTGAACTACTCTCCGGATTTCGCGCTGGATAGTGGTGATGCGACCTATATCTCCGCAACGGTCGAAGTGCCGCTGCCGTATAACTTCGGTTTCTCTGCGCGTATTGGTCGCCAGTATGTCCAGGATAACGCAGCGTTCGCGCTGCCGGATTACACCGATTGGGAAATCGCTATCAACTATCAGGTCATGAAAGACCTGAAGCTGAACCTCTCCTATGTCGATACAGACCTCGATAAAACGGAATGCCCGGATGGTTGCGATGCGAAGCTGATCGCAGGTGTTTCGGCAAGTTTCTAATGATCCCCTGAAAATAAAAAACAGCCCTCGGTGACGGGGGCTGTTTTTTTATGTCTCAATACTCATGGTGCGGCCGAGAAGACTCGAACTTCCACGCCTCGCGGCGCTACCACCTCAAGGTAGTGCGTCTACCAATTCCGCCACGGCCGCATAAAGAAGTAGTATTGAAAGAGACAGTGAGATACTAATATTCGCGCTGATAATCAAGTGATTTATAGTGTCTCTCATGTCTTTTCTTAAAACCGAATGGAAACAGGAAACCGCACCCGTGGATTACCCCACGGCGCTCGAAGCCATGGAAGCACGTGTCGCCGCCATCCGGAATGCCGGCGCTTCCGATCTCGTATGGCTGCTCGAGCACCCGCCGCTTTATACCGCGGGCACTTCTTCGAACGAAAGCGAACTCTTGGATGCCACGCGTTTCCCGGTCTATCAGGCAGGGCGCGGCGGCAAGCATACGTATCATGGACCGGGGCAGCGTATCGCCTATACCATCCTCGACCTGCAGAAACGTTATCCCGAACCCGATCTCAAGAAATTCGTTTTCGATCTCGAGCAATGGGTGATCGAAACCTTGAAGTCCTTCGGCGTGAAAGGTGAACGTCGCGAAGGTCGTGTCGGCATCTGGGTCGTGAGCGGTAAGAAAGAAGAGAAGATCGCCGCGATCGGCATCCGCGTGCGCAAGTGGGTCAGCTTCCACGGCATCTCGCTCAACGTGAATCCGGATATGTCGCATTTCAGCGGCATCGTCCCCTGCGGCATCAGCGAATACGGCGTCACCTCGCTCGAGAAACTCGGCATCCAGGCCGCCATACCGGAAGTGGATAAGGCTCTCAAGACAGCCTTTATATCGATTTTTAAGTAATATTTCTTATATATCAATTGATTAAAAAAATCACAGCAGCTTCAAGCTGTGATAGAATAAGGCAGTTTTGTCTGTGTTTCGCGAAAGTGAAAGATGGTTCACGTGGTTCCTGTGTGCAACTCTGCGCATCACACCACTTTAGCATCCTTGGCTGCACCCTCCGGATTACTACGCGTAATCACGTCCGGAAAAACAGCAAGGTATATATCGTGTTACCGAGAGAAGCGTTCTCACGGTCACTGTCAACTGTCTCACGGGATCACTGTCATGTGGCAAGATGAGCAAGGGAACGACCACTTCGGTCCTTCCCCAGAAGAGCAGGCGGCAGAGAAAAAACGTCAACTCGAGAGAGAGAGCGACGCACGCAGCACGGCCGGCAATAATGAGCCGACCAAGTCTTCGGATACGGACAACTCCACGGGCGGCCCTGGCCCCATCGGCTGGCTGGCCCTTGTCGCGATCGGGATGGTGCTGCTGGGTTTCGGCGGACGGGCGCTGCAGATGAAGCTGTTCCCGCCGGCGCAACCGAAAGCGCCGGATGTCAACGCCGCACCGGAATACAAGACGGCCGCCGAGATCAAGGCTGGCTGGGTGCTGCTCGACAACCGCATCTACAACCTCCACGACAAGAAAGACGTGAAGGTGGAGACGGAGACGAAGAGCGAACTGACGTTCCTGATTCTCGAGACGGACGCAACGATCACCTACCGCGACGAAAGCGGCAAGGGAAAGTTCCGAATCAACGGGAAGATCGAGAACGAGCGCAAGTTCGGCAAGAAGTACACCAGTGTGGTCTGGTCGCCGGTGGACACGCGGAAGTGATTCTCGCGTGCCACGGTCGGTAACAACGAAAGACGGCCCGGCACTCTCCCCCGTAAGGGAGAGTGCCGGGTGCCTTTATATTATATAATTATTACAGCCCTTTAGCGGCGTTCAATTCCCCTTAAAATCATGCTATAATAGAGCCAGTTTTGTCTGTGTTTCGCGAAAGTGAAAGATGGTTCACGTGGTTATTTGTTCAGCAGATGTCCACTTTTCGAAATCCTGTCACATACGTCAGTGAAGGTCATACATGTTACCGCGAGACGTACTCCGGTAAAAACACACAGTTCCTCGAGGGCACAGTCATGGCTAAGGCTGCAGGGAAAGCGCGCTTTCCCACGTTCTGGTGGATTCTCGTCGCGCTCATCGTTGTCACCTACCTGCCGTACTGGATCATCACGACCGCAAACCAGCGGGCGGATACCGACGCAGTGTACAAGACGGCGGCAGAGATCAAGAGCGGCTACGTCACCTACGGCAAAGAGGTGTTCGAACTCAAGGATGGGTCGGGCACGAAGGTCGAGCAGGAAACGAGCAGTCGTTTAACGTTCCGAGTCAGCGCCGATACCTTCATCACGTTCTACAACGACCGTGGCAAGGGGTATCAGGTCAACGCAAAGATTGGCGTCACGGAAGACGGGCACCACAGCACACCGAAAGATGTGAAATGGACGAAGACTGATCCGCGGAAGAAGTGATATCGGCAGCCGGAGCGATCCGGCTGCATTCTCCAGGGGAAACTGTCATGGCGAAAGCGAAAAAGCGTAACAGCATCGTTCTGATCGGATGGTTGTTGATGGGGTTCATCCTGTTCGTGCCGACGTGTACGTGGTGGCTGAAAAACACCGTCACGCCGGTTCCTAAGGAAAACACCAACGCCGTGTACAAGACGGCGAACGAGGTCAAACGGGGCTATGTCATCTACGGGGGCAAGAGTTACTCCCTCCGTGACGAAGACGAAGCATTGTTCGATGAAGACGCGTCCAGCAGCAAGAAGCTGGTGTTCTACCTGCAACGCAAGGGTGAGCCAAACGGTGTCACCGTCACCTTCCAGAATCTGTACGGGAAGGGCTTTCAGGTGAACGGCGGCATTCAGTTGAACATCGTGAAAGGCGAAGCGCAATCGCTTGAATGGTCGGAGACGAATCCGGATGAGTGATCATCAAGGGTAAACGGTAACAGTAAAAGAAGTCGAGCGCTCTCCCCCCTAAAGGGAGAGTGCTCGCACAATCTCATCTCCCATACATTGTTGGAATAGAAAACGCGGCAAGATTCCTTGCACGGCTAATCTTTTTTGGATTTGTCTGCGGGGTTCTGGCCTTGCGCCATCGGATTGAATGGGCTGAACATCGAAAACATTTTTTCCATGATCTCGATATTCTGGCGGCCGAGTTGTTCGAATTGTTTGAACGGCGAGAACTCTTCGAGCTTGCCCATGTAGCTACGCATCTTGTCTTGGTTGTTCGCGAAATTATCCATCATGCTTTCGAGATACGTCGGCAGGATGGTCCGCAGGCTGTCATCGTAGAAACCGATGATGCGGCGCAGGAAGTTGATCGGCAGCAGGTTGTAGCCCCTTGCCTCTTGTTCGAAGATGATCTGGGTCAGCACCGAGCGGGTGAGATCCTCGTTGGTTTTGGCATCATGCACCACGAAATCCACGTTCTGTTTGACCATGGTGCAGAGATCATCAAGCGTGATGTATTTACTGATCGAGGTATCGTACAGTCGCCGGTTGGCGTACTTCTTGATGACGATAGCTTCTTTTTTGATTTCTGCGCTCATGGCGCTATCATACTAAAATCAAAGTATTTTCTCAAGCATAATTGCGGCGAACACAATCGCACCCAGTATTGTATTGGAACGGAACACCCTCAGGCAGTCGCGTGGATTATCGAGATCGACGGTGTAAACCTGCCAGCCCAAATGCGCCGCCACCCACAACATCCCGAGGAAGAACGGCAGGCCGAAACCGATGCGTAAACCGGTATAAGCCATCAGCAAAACCATCAAGGCATAGAACAGCGCGATGAAGCTCCGACTGTATTTCCCGAACGTCACGGCGGTCGATTTGATGCCTGCCTTCCTATCGTCGCGCACATCCTGATGGGCATAGATGGTATCGTATCCCATCGTCCAGCACATACAGGAGGCATAGAAGATCAGCGATTCGACGGAAATGGCCTGCGTCACCGCCGCCCAACCCATGAGCGCACCGATGTTGAACGTGAACGCGAGTATCAACTGCGGATAGGGCATCACGCGTTTCATGAAGGGATAGAGCCCGACCAGAATCACCGAACCGAAACCGATCGCGACCGCAAGCCCGCCGATCTCGAGCAGGATGAGAAGCCCGATGAGCATCAGCACACCCGTCAGCACGATCGCCGCTTTCACCGATATCTCACCCGCTGCGATCGGGCGTATCTTCGTGCGTTCCACTTTCACATCGATATCTTTATCGACGATATCGTTGATGATACAGCCGGCAGAGCGCATCACGATGGCACCCGCGGCAAAAAGCAGTAGTAAATCGAGTGGCGGCATGGTATGCCGGGAAGCAAGAGCCACCGCCCACAAGCACGGCCACAAGAGAAGCCAGATGCCTACCGGCTGATGGAGTCGCATCACACGAATATACGGCGAATTATACATCATTATGGTTTCTGAAAATTCAATACGCTTGTTTGTTGACCAACCCCTCGACTCCGGCATGTCGGTTGAATTGAATCCGGAGCAGGTGAATTACGTCAGGAATGTTATGCGACTGAACGTATCAGACAGCGTCCGTTTATTCAACGGCAAGGATGGCGAGTGGCAGGGCACCATCGCGGAACTTGCGAAAAAATCCGCGCGCCTTACGGTGGAAAAGCAAACCCGCAAACAGAAAGACGGCACCGATGTCTGGTTGCTCTTCGCGCCCATCAAATTCGGCAAGATCGATTTCCTGGTCACCAAAGCGACGGAACTGGGTGTCTCCACTCTTCAGCCTGTCATCACCAAACACACGATCGTCACCCGCGTGAACACCGATCGCCTCCGCGCCAATGCCATCGAGGCCGCCGAGCAATCGGATCGCTTGACCGTGCCGGAAGTATCGGGGGAAATCACTTTCGAGAAACTCATTCAAGGCTGGGATAAGAACCGCCAGATATTGCTTTGTGATGAATCCGGCGCGGGGAAATCGATCGGCACGGTGCTTTCTGCCCTGCCGGAGGCAAAGAAAAAAGCGCGCTGGGCGATCCTCATCGGCCCTGAAGGCGGTTTTTCGAAAGCCGAGCTTGAAAAACTACGCACCCTTCCCTATGTAACCTCCGTTGGCCTCGGTGAGAATATCCTGCGGGCGGATACGGCAGCACTCGCCGCACTCGCTTGCTTCCAGTCTCTCACCGGCCGCTGGGAAACACCCCCGCATTTTGAAGGGAATCGATAACGCATGGCCTCCTCCCCCATCTACCAGAAACTCACCGCACTCTTGAACGAACGCGGTGCAGAGGTCGAAAAATGGTTCGCGGACCAATACGCGCTCTCCATCCCGCATTACAATGTCTCTGTCGATGTGCGCCACTCGGGCTACAAGATCGCGCCGGTGGATACGAACCTTTTTCCGGCTGGCTTCAATCTGCTGCAAGGCGATTCACGCACCCGCGCGGTCGAAGAAACCAAGAAATATTTCCGCCGCTATCTTGAGAACGTGAAAGATGTCGTGCTCATACCGGAGAACCACACACGTAATCTCTACTACCTCGAGAACGTATATTCACTGCACTCTATCTTAAAAGATGCAGGCCTGAATGTCCGTATCGGCGGCTTGGCCGTCACGGAGAAAACCGAACTCCAGACACAAAGCGGTAAAACCATCACCGTCGAACCGTTATCCCGCGAAGGCAGTGTGCTTTATGTCGGTGCCGATAAAAAATTCATACCGGAGATCGTGGTGATGAACAACGATCTTTCCTCCGGCTCTCCCGATATCTTAAAGAATATCGATCCGATGATCCTGCCCGGCATCGGCTTCGGCTGGTACCGCCGCCGCAAGACCGAACATTTCGAAGTGTATAATCAGCTCGTTCAGCGCTTCTCGCAGCAATTCAATTTCGACCCGTGGCTGATTTCGACCAGCTTCTTCCGCTGCGGCGAGATCAACTTCAAAGACCGCACAGGTATCGAATGCGTCGCGATCACGGTCGATAAAGCGATCCACGCGCTCAAACAAAAATATGCCGAGCATGGTATCACCGGTGAACCCTATGTATTCGTGAAGGCCAACAGCGGCACCTATGGCATGGGCATCATGACCGCGCGCTCCGGCCAGGATGTCATCGAGATCAATAAAAAAGACCGCAACAAGATGAACGTCATCAAAGAAGGTACGCAGAATACGGATGTCATCATCCAGGAAGGTGTACCGACGGTGGATACGATCGACGGCAAAGTGGCAGAACCGATGCTGTACTTAATCGGTGGCACGCCCGTTGGCTGCAATTACCGCGTGAACCAGAACCGCGATGCGTTCAGCAACCTGAATTCCGAAGGCATGACGTTTAAAAGCGCCTGCGATGCCGATAACGAAACGCAGGATGCAGATAGCGTCGGTTCCTCCTGCCCAGTGCTCGGCTTCATCGCGCGCTTGGCCGCCTTGGCCGCCACCCAGGAATGCTACGAGCCACGGTGGGATATCTAGTGCGGAAGTACAAAATGTTCCGGAAGCCATTACATTTCATTGCAGCTTCGTTACCGGGAAATTAAGACTTCTGTAACATGTTTCACGTGGAACATTAGGGAAGATACGTCTGGCCGTATCTCGCGTCATATTTGGCGCTATGCGCGAGCGCGTGCTTTCGGGAGCCTCTTCACGATCACATCCCAGAGCTCGGATTCGGTCGTACGGCCGTAGATCGCATTCAGGCGGTGCAGGCTGCCGACGGAAGTGACGTTGATCTCCGTCAGGTAATTGCCGATGATATCGAGACCCGTGAAAACCAGCCCATGCGCCTTCACGAACTCACCGACCGCGCGGCAGATTTTTTTATCGTGCGCCGTGAGTGTGTATTTTTGATCTTTGCTCTGGCGGAAGATGCGGAACTCACCCTTGCCCGGAATGGTGATGAGAGAGCCTGCCACTTCGCCATCGAACAACACCACGCGGATGTTACCCTTCTCCACTTCCTTCAAATACGGCTGCACGACCATCAGCCCGCCCTTGCGACGTGCATGTTGCTCGAAAAACGTTTCTGCGTTTGGGTCATCTTTTTTGAAACGGTAGACGCCGTATCCATGATAACCATAGAGCGGTTTCACCACCACTTCGCCATGATCGACGAGAAACGCTTCCATCTCTTTTCGATTAGAGGTGATGAGCGTCTCGGGCATGAATTCCTTGAAAAGAAGCGGTGATAATTTCTCCGGGAAATCACGCAGCGCCGAAGGATCGTTTACCACGAGTGTTTTCTCTTTGACGAGATCGAGGAGATACGTCGCCGAGATATAATCCATATCGAACGGCGGGTTCTGGCGCACCATCACCACATCCATATCGGCAAGGTCCATCCATTTCGGTTTGCTCGCGCGGAAATAATCGCCCTCGCTTTTGGCAAACGTGAATTTGATTTCAGAGGCAAGTGCCAGCACCTTGCCGTTTTTGAACACGAGGTTCTTGGGTTCGTAATGATAAAGGGCGTAGCCACGCTTCTCCGCCTCGCGCATCAGGAGCAGGGTATTTCGGATTTCGCTCTTATCCGGGATATCGAGCGGCTCCATCTGGAATATCACGCGTAGGGTCATGGCTACTTTTTCTTCTCCGGCTGTTTTGGCGAGACGGCTTTCACCGCTGCTTCTCTGGCACCGAGGGATTTCTTATCACACGGGAAGCTTTCCTGCAGTGACGCGATGATGCCCGCCACCGCCGGGTCCTCATTCGATTTATGCCCGTGTGCCCAACGGCGGAACATATTGCGCGCGAGCTTCGTATCCATATTCACCGGTGGACAGAAGGATTTCCCCATCTCGAACACCGCAAGCGTAGAGGCCGTACCGGTAATCAGACCATTACAATAGATGCACTCGTCGCTCTTTTCATCGGATGAACATTTAATGCAATCATAGACCAGGTCGTTGATGTTATAGGCGCGGCCCTTTTGATCCGGTGATTTTTCCGGTGCGGCCTGTTCGGTCGGGCTTGCTGTGACTTCATCCTGCGCGGAGGCATTCAGGGCAAACAGTAGTATCATGAGTGTAAGCAATAGGCGCATACTAAACCTCCGTCCCCCCGACCGTGAGTCCGCCGATCAGCATCGTCGGCTGACCCACACCACACGGCACGCTTTGTGCATCTTTCCCGCAGGTACCGATTCCCTCATCGAGCGCCATATCATTGCCGATCGCCTTCACCTGCTTCATCGCTTCCGGGCCGTTGCCGATCAACGTGGCACCTTTCACGGGATAGGTCACTTTGCCGTTCTCGATACGGTAGGCTTCTGACGCGGAGAACACGAATTTGCCGGAGGTGATGTCCACCTGCCCGCCACCGAAGTTCACGGCATAGATGCCGTTCTTCACACGGGAGATGATTTCCTCTTTGGTGCTGTTGCCACCGAGCATATAGGTGTTCGTCATGCGCGGCATCGGCTGGTGTGCATAGCTTTCGCGGCGACCATTACCGGTCGGCTTCATGCCCATGAGGCGCGCGTTCATACGGTCCTGTATATAATTGACCAGGATACCGTCCTCGATCAACGTGGTGCAATTGGTCGGCGTACCTTCATCGTCGATGTTGAGCGAGCCACGGCGTGCGCCGATCGTGCCGTCATCGACCACCGTTACGCCTTTTGCTGCCACCTGCTTGCCGAGCAAACCAGAGAATGCCGAGGTTTTCTTGCGGTTGAAATCGCCTTCCAGCCCATGACCCACGGCTTCATGCAGCAGCACACCCGGCCAACCTGGACCTAAGACGACTTCCATCTCACCTGCAGGTGCCGGTTTGGCATCGAGGTTCACGAGTGCCTGACGGAGCGCTTCATCGGCCGCCTTCTTCCATTTTGATTCGTTCGTGTATTCCGCATAGGACGTGCGACCACCCATGCCGAAACTGCCGCGCTCTTGCCTGCCGTCTTTTTCGACGACTACAGAGACATTCAAGCGCACGAGCGGACGGATGTCAGAGGATTCGCTGCCATTCTCGCGGATAATCTGCACCGCCTGCCAGTTGCCGACGAGCGAAACCGAGACCTGGCGTACGCGTTTATCTTTCGCCCTTAGGTAAGCATCGATGGTCTTCAGCAAATCGGATTTATCCTGGAACGGTACTTCCGCGAGCGGATTCACATCTTCATAGAGAGCGCCGCGCGTCGGTTTCGCCGGATCGCCCAGTACGTTACCGACGCCATTATGGCCGGAGCGGATGGAGCGCACCGTATCCGAAGCACGGGTAAGCGCCGGTTCGCTGAATTCGGACGCATGTGCATACGCCGATACTTCTCCAAGCACGCTACGCAGGCCAAAACCTTGCGAGGTATTGAAGCTGGCACTCTTCAGATTGCCATCATCGAACAGCAGGTTTTCCGACTGCACATATTCAAGGAATAATTCGCCGTCATCCATACCGGAGAGTGCATCCGATACGGTTTTCAACACCTTGGATTTGTTGACATTATTGCGCTCAAAAAAGAGTTTGTCTGTGTCAAACTGTGTCATCGATACATCATCCGGAAGCAGAAAAGAATTGTTACACCTATTAGCTTGCCAAATACGGCCTTGGCGATTATAAGTCAGCCAGTTACGTAACTACAAGCGAAACATTTTAAATATGCGCGCACTCTTATCCTTTGTTCTCTCTCTCGTTTTATCCGCACCGGCAGCTTTCGCTGATGCACCAAAACCGTGGCAAATGAATTTCCAGGAACCGGCTTCTGTCGGCATGGAACGCATCGTTGCATTCCATAACGAACTGCTGTGGCTGATCACTTTTACCTCTGTCTTCGTGATGCTGCTCCTTGCCTATGTCATGATCCGCTTCCGCGCGAGCAAGAACCCGGTGCCAAGCACCACCACGCACCACACCCTCCTTGAAGTGATCTGGACCGCGATTCCGGTCATCATCCTGATCGTGATTGCCGTACCGTCCATCAAACTGCTCTATTTCACCGATAAAATCGAAAACCCGGACATGACCCTCAAAGTCATCGGCCACCAATGGTACTGGGAATATGTCTATCCGGATAACGGCGACATCAACTTCGACAGCTACATGATCAAAGACAAAGACCTGAAGCCGGGCCAACTCCGCCTGCTTGAAGTCGATAACCGTATCGTGCTCCCGGTCCACACCAAGATCCGCGTGGAAACCACGGCAGCGGATGTGATCCACTCCTGGGCTGTTCCTGCACTTGGTATCAAAGTCGATACCGTTCCGGGTCGCCTGAACGAAAAATGGATCGAGATCACCCACGAAGGTGTCTACCGCGGCCAATGCTCTGAGCTTTGCGGCGCTTACCACGGCTTCATGCCGATCGTGGTGGAAGCGGTTTCCAAAGAGAAGTTCCAGCAATGGGTGGAAAGTAAATCCAAGAAACCTGTAGCGGGCGCTGCCACACCGGCAGAGAAAACCCCTGCAACCAAAACCAACTAATAATATATAGTTAGCGAGCGAACCATGCCGAATAAGAAATCCGCAAAAGCCAGCCACCATAAAAAATCCGCGATGGCAGCGAAATCTTCTGATGCGAAAGCAGCGGCCCATAACCATGGCCACGACCATGCGCATGATGACCACCACCATAATCCGACCGGTTGGCGCCGTTGGTTGTTCTCGACGAACCATAAAGACATCGGTACGCTTTATCTCATCTTCTCCATCATCGGTGGTTTAGTGGGCGGCTTCATGTCCGTCCTGCTCCGTATGGAACTGAATGCACCGGGCGACCAGATCTTCGCTGGTAACCATCACTTATATAACGTCATCCTCACCGCACACGCGCTCATCATGGTGTTCTTCATGATCATGCCGGTGCTGATGGGTGGCTTCGGCAACTGGTTCGTGCCACTCCTGATCGGCGCACCGGATATGGCTTTCCCGCGTATGAACAACGTCAGCTTCTGGCTGCTCGTCACGGCATTCCTGCTCCTCGTTCTCTCCATGTTCGTGGATGGCAGCTCTATCTTCAACGTTGCGGGTTACACGGGCGGTGCAGGTACGGGTTGGACGATCTATCCGCCGCTCTCGGGCGCAACTGCGCACAATGGCCTCGCTGTCGATATGGCGATCTTCTCGCTGCACGTTGCGGGTATCTCTTCCATCCTGGGTGCGATTAACTTCATCGTGACCATCTTCAACATGCGTGCTCCGGGCATGACGCTCCATAAAATGCCGCTCTATGTCTGGTCTGCACTGATCACGGCATTCCTGCTCGTGCTGGCACTCCCGGTGCTCGCGGGTGCGATCACCATGCTGCTGACCGACCGTAACTTCGGCACGGCGTTCTTCGATCCGGCTGCAGGTGGCGATCCGCTCCTGTTCCAACACCTTTTCTGGTTCTTCGGCCATCCGGAAGTGTACATCATCATCCTGCCTGCATTCGGCATCATCAGCCAGGTGGTTTCCACCTTCTCCCGTAAACCGGTGTTCGGTTATCTGGGGATGGCGTATGCGATGACCTCGATCGGCGTCGTTGGCTTCGTTGTGTGGGCGCACCATATGTTCACGGTCGGCATGACGGTGGATACGCGTGCGTACTTCACCATCGCGACCATGATCATCGCGGTCCCGACGGGCATCAAGATCTTCAGCTGGATCGCCACCATGTGGGGCGGCAGCTTGCGCTTTGAAACCCCGATGCTGTTTGCGATCGGCTTCATCTTCCTGTTCACCGTGGGTGGTGTAACGGGCGTGGTGCTCGCAAACGCAGGTATCGATATCGTGATGCATGACACCTATTATGTCGTGGCGCACTTCCACTATGTGATGTCGCTCGGTGCACTGTTCGGCGCCTTCGCTGCGTTCTATTACTGGTTCCCGAAAATGTCCGGTAAAATGTATCCGGAATGGATGGGCAAACTCCACTTCTGGGCTACGTTCATCGGTGCGAACCTTACCTTCTTCCCGCAACACTTCCTTGGCCTTGCTGGTATGCCGCGCCGTATCCCGGACTATCCGGATGCATTCGCGGGCTGGAACCACATCTCCTCGATTGGTTCTTACATTGGCTTCGGTGCGGCGCTCTTCTTCGTGTTCATGATTCTCTACACGCTGAAGTTCGGCAAAAAAGCACCGAACAACCCATGGGGCAAAGGTGCGGATACGCTCGAGTGGACGCTCTCCTCTCCGCCGCCGTTCCACAGCTTCGATAAAATCCCAACGGTGAAATAACGATGCGCTGTAACTACACCAAAGCATTCCTGACGAGCCTTCTTCTCAGCATTTATGCTTATGCGTGTGGTTATGTCGTGTGGGCCGTGTGGTTCCATAAAACGCTGGTGCCACTGGTCGGCATGTACCGCGATATGGCGACGCCGGAGTGGATGTATGGCCTGCCGCTCGGTTATCTCGTCATCGGCTTCACCTATAGTTTAGCATTCTGCGTCTTCGGCAAGCATATGTGCTGTGAATGCAAGACGCTGCGTGGCCTGAAATTCGGCGCGGTGTTCTTCCTCGTCTGTGCGCTGCCGGGGGCGATCTTCTCGTATGCGCTCTATCCCGTTCCGTTCGATATCGCGCTTGCGCACATAACGCAAGGTGCACTCATCTATCTCGGCGGCGGTGTGATCTTATCGCGCCTTGCTTCCGCTTCTTGCGATAGGGCAGAAGGCTGCGACATGCCGGAAATGTGCGATGCACCGGTGCCGGCCGAAAAAGCCGTCGTGAAGCCTGCCGCGAAGAAGGCGCCAGCTAAAAAAGCAGCACCGAAAAAATCCACCGCACGTAAAAAATCCAAATAACCGTATGGCGAAAGCTATCCCACAGCCGTCCTCGCAGGTGAAGGACTATATCGAGCTTTTGAAGCCGGGCGTGATGGGGCTTGTCGTCTTCACCGGCATCACGGGTTTAGTCATCGCACCGGGGCATCTGCATCCGTTCATTTCTGCTATTGCGATTCTCTGCATCGCCGTTGGCTCGGGCGCGGCGGGCGCGATCAACATGTGGTACGAGCGCGATATCGATGCGGTGATGAAACGTACGAAGAACCGTCCACTGCCCACGAACCGCCTGCTCTCCTCCCACGCGATCGAATTCGCATCGGTGCTTGCGGCCTCTTCGGTGATCATGATGGCAGTGGCGGTCAACCTGGTGGCTGCCGCACTACTGCTCGTCGCGATATTATTCTATGTCTTCATCTATACGATCTGGCTGAAACCGATCACCCCCCAGAATATCGTGATCGGCGGTGCCGCGGGTGCGTTCCCGCCGGTCATCGGCTGGGCCGCGGTGACGGGCAATGTCTCGATCGAGCCGATCTTGCTCTTCCTCATTACCTTCATGTGGACCCCGCCGCATTTCTGGGCACTCGCGCTCTACCGTTCGGATGATTATACGAAAGCCGGCATCCCGATGCTCCCGGTGGTCGCAGGCCAGGCAAAAACCCGCGTGCATATTCTGGTGTACACCCTCCTGCTGCTGCCAGTCTCGCTTCTGCCTTACTTCAATGGTATGGCAGGAACACTGTATGCAGTCGGAACCCTGCTCCTTGGCCTTGGTTTTTTATACCATGCGGTACGTGTCTACCGTTCGGATGATGCAAAAATCGCGATGAAGATGTTCGGATATTCTATCTTTTATCTTTTTATTGTGTATTCATTGCTCATCATCGAAACCTTGGTGAGGATCTATGCCCAGCCATAAACGCCATACAGACCAAAAACAGAAGAACCTTGCGCTACTCGCCGTACTGCTGGTCGTGATCGCGGTATTATTTACCGTGACGCTCCTGCGGTTCAACGTCGTGAGCTAGGGATGCCAAAAGCATCTCCTAAAAAACCCGTTCGGAAGAAAGCGACACCGACACCGCCGCCGCGTGACATGAAGCGCATCACGACCCTCAGCATGGTCTCGCTCGTGATCGGCATGTTCTGCATGGCGTACGCTGCCGTGCCGCTTTACAGCCTCTTCTGCAAAGTGACCGGCTTTGCCGGAACGCCGAAAGTGGGCGTCACCCAGTTGCCAACACAAATTCTGAACCGTGTCGTTACGGTACGTTTCAACACGGATGTAGACCCGAACCTGCAATGGGTGTTCAAACCGGAGCAGAAGAACATCAAGATCCGCGTCGGCGAACAGCGCCTGATCTTCTTCTCCGCGGAGAATATCTCGGGGATCGACGAGACCGGCATCTCCGCCTATAACGTCACGCCGGAGCAGATGGGCAAGTATATAAACAAAGTGAAATGCTTCTGTTTCGAGAAGCAAAAACTGAAGGCGGGGGAGAAAATGATCTTCCCGGTGTCGTTTTTTATCGACCCTGCGATGGCAAAAGACAAAAATGTGGATGACGTTCAAACAATTACCTTGTCATATACATTTTTTAAGGTAAAAGGTTCTTAAGTTAACATCCGCCCAAGCGTTTGAGGTTATTCATGTCTGCACAGAAACATCACGATTACCATCTGGTTGACCCGAGTCCGTGGCCTTTAGTTGCTGCACTCGCGATGCTCATGCTGCCGACTGGCACGGTGTTTGCCATCCACGGTAAACATGCAGGTATCCCGTTTGCGATCGCAGGTCTATCACTCGTACTTTTCGTGATGTTCGTCTGGTGGCGCGATGTGGTGCGCGAAGGTGCTAAACGCCCGAGCGATCACACCTCGATCGTGCAACACGGCCTCCGCCTCGGTATGGCGCTTTTCATTGCATCCGAAGTCATGTTCTTCTTCGGCTTCTTCTGGTCGTTCTTCCACTCTTCACTCACCCCACGCCCCATTCTTGAAGGTCTGTGGCCGATCGCAGAAGGCATCTGGCCGCCCAAAGGCGTCAAAACCTTCGACGCGTTCGACCTGCCGTTCATGAACACGCTGATCCTCCTGCTCTCCGGCACGACCGTGACCTGGGCACACTTCGCACTGCTGCACAAGAACCAAAAGGAACTGATCCAGGCACTCACCATCACGGTGCTGCTAGGCATGACTTTCACCCTGCTGCAAGCAACCGAATACCACCACGCGCCGTTTGCGTTCAAAGATGGTATCTATAGCTCGAACTTCTTCATGGCGACCGGTTTCCACGGCCTGCACGTGATCATCGGCACCATCTTCCTGACCATCTGCTTACTGCGTGCGCGCCGTGGACAGCTCTCCCCCGACCATCATCTTGGCTTCGAATTCGCTGCCTGGTACTGGCACTTCGTTGACGTGGTGTGGTTATTCCTCTTCATTTTCGTCTACTGGTGGGGTGGCGCATAAAAACGCCATTCTGATCTGTGACAAAAAAGAAGGGCGCTCAAAGCAAGCCTAAATCCCCTGCCAAAAAGGTGAAGGTAGTTGCGGCTCCTAGACGGCAAGTCAGCGTGTGGGAGGCGGTCAAAACCGGCCTGGCGCTGCGTTGCCCAAGATGCAATAAAGGCGATATTTATCAATCTGTTATGCATGTTCATGCCACCTGCCCTGTGTGCGACTTCCCGATCGGGAGCCACGATGCGGCAGACGGCCCTGCCTATGTCGGTATCTTCGTGGTCGGTACGTTCGCGACCTTGCTCGCTGTAGCATTGGAGCTATGGTTCGAAGCCCCAATGTGGCTGCAAATCGCCATTATCATACCTTTCACCTTGATTGGTTCGCTGGTTAATATTATTCTCCTCAAATCGGTGTTTATTGCTCTGCAATACCGCCATAACCTAGGAGGATGGAATGACAGCGATATCCCTTCCAAGCCTGTCGCAGCTCAATCACGCCGCGTTCGGGAAAAAGAATAAATGGTTCACGGTATTCTGCCTGCTCAGCGTGATCGGCCTGATCTCGCTCGGTTTCTGGCAATTGAAGCGCTTAGAGTGGAAAAACGGTATCACGGCGCAGATCGAACGCAGCAAGCAAGAAAAGAACAACTATCTCGCCTCTTCCAACCAACGCACCCCGGAATATACGTTCGTCACCGCTTTCGGTACGTTCGAACCGTATGAGGAAGTGCTGATCCAAGCACGCTTCTTCAAAGGTGCCAAAGGGTATGAACTCGTCACCCCTATGGTGCAGCAGAACGGTACCGTGCTATTGGTCAACCGCGGCTGGATACCAGAAGACAAGAAGAATGAGTATTTCCGCAAGCAACCGATATCGCAAGCGATCATCACGGGCTACGTCTCTTATAACAATCACCCACGTGCCTGGTATATGCCGGATAACAAACCGGAAAACGATATGTGGCTCTATCCGAATGCGGATGAGATCGTGGCTTACTTCAAGAAAAAGAATCCGCGCTATGTGTATTATCCGTTCATCTTGAACCTGACAGCGCCGGATATGATCAGCAACATCACGTTCAAATACCCGATGCCGATGTCAGAGAACATCAAACTCAGGAATGACCATCTGCAATATGCGATCACTTGGTTCGCCCTCGCGTTCGTCGTGGTGGTGATGTACGGTTTCTATATCCGCAAATCGGTTGAATAAGCTTCATGCGATCGTATCTGCTGCTCGAGAAAATATTCTCGAAGATCTACTATCTTGATTCGGCAGCGGCGATCCTGCACTGGGACGCAGCGACGGTGATGCCAAGCGGCTCCTCGGAAGCACGCGGCGAACAACTCGCCACACTCTCCGGCCTTCGTCATGAGATGATCACCGACATCAAAGTGCGTGAACTCTTAGCCCAAGCAGAGATCGACCAGAAGTTATTGAACGCATGGCAGCTTGCGAACCTGAAGCTCATGCGCCGCCGCTTCCTGCATGCGAACTGCATCCCTGAAGCATTGGTGAAAGAGCTCTCCACCGCCGGCACCAAATGCGAGATGGTCTGGCGCGATACGAAGAAGACAAATAATTTCAGCGCGTATGTTCCGCACCAGCAGAAGGTACTCGACCTCGTCCGACAGGTGGCAGCGCTCAAAGCTGAATCGTTCGGGGTGAGTCGCTACGATGCCTTGCTCGATAGCTACGACCCCGGCAAGAAATCGGCAGAGATCGACCGCGTGTTCGCGGATCTCAAAACCTTCCTGCCCACCTTCACCCAGAAAGTGCTCGCGAAACAGAAGAAGCTACCAAAGCCGATACTCGCGAAAGGTCCCTTCCCTGCGTCCAAGCAAAAGAAACTGGGTGAGCACTTCATGAAGGCGATCGGGTTCGATTTCGAGCGCGGTAGGCTCGATATCAGTGCGCACCCCTTCTGCGGCGGTGTCCCGGGCGATGTGCGCATCACCACGCGCTACGACACCTCGGATTTCACTTCGAGCCTGATGGGCGTGCTGCACGAGACCGGCCACGCGCTCTATGAATCCAACCTTCCGGAAGAGTGGCGCGGCCAACCGGTGGGTGATGCACAGGGCATGACACTCCATGAAAGCCAGTCGCTCTTGATCGAGATGCAGGTATGCCGGAGTTCCGAATTCCTTGAGTATGCCACCCCCATCATCGCCAAGAATTTCGCAGGCAAAGGTGCAGCGTGGACATTCGACAATCTGAAGCGCCTTTATAACCATGTCGAAGCGGGTTATATCCGTGTGGATGCGGATGAGGTGACCTATCCTTCGCACGTCATCCTGCGCTACGAGATCGAGCAGAAACTGATCAATGGCGACATGGATATCGCCGATGTGCCGTCGGCGTGGAATAAAGGCATGAACGACTTGCTCGGTGTCAAAGTACCGGATTACGCACGCGGTTGTATGCAGGATATCCACTGGACGGATGGCTCATTCGGCTATTTCCCGACCTATACACTGGGAGCGATGGCAGCAGCCCAGTTCTTCCATGCGGCGAAGAAACAGAACCCCGATATCCAGAAGGGCATCAAAAAGGGCGATTTCAAGCCGTTAACCGAGTGGCTGAAGGTTAATATCCACCGGAATGGCTCTAGACTCACGGCGGACGAACTGCTAAAAGAAGTCACCGGTGAGGCGCTCAATCCGGAGATCTATAAAGCTCACCTCAAAAACCGCTATCTAGCTTAAAGGTACCATGAAGTACGTCAGTACGCGCGGCAACTCGCCCGCTATCACATTCGATGCCGTCATCACCAGCGGGCTTGCCCCGGATGGCGGTCTCTATATGCCGACGGAAATACCGAAATACCCACTTGCGACCATCAAGGGCTGGAAAGGTCTTTCTTATACCGAGCTCGCGTTCCAGATCATCAAGCCCTTCACCGGCGGATACCTAAGCGATGCCGACCTGAAAGCCGTCATCGAGAAAAGCTACACCGGTTTCGACGACCCCAAGATCGCGCCCTTGAAGAAGCTCGGTAAGGACGAATACCTGCTCGAGTTGTTCCATGGCCCGACGCTGGCGTTCAAGGATTTCGCGCTCCAGATGCTCGGCAACCTGCTCGATTACAAGCTCACACGTGAGAATGAACATGTAACGATCATCGGCGCCACTTCCGGCGATACAGGTTCGGCCGCGATCGAAGGCTGCCGCAAATCCGACCGCGTGAAGATCTTCATGTTGCATCCGAACAACCGCACGAGCCCGATCCAGCGCCGCCAGATGACGACGATCGATAGCCCGAACGTCTACAACATCGCACTCGAAGGAACATTCGACGATTGCCAGGATATGGTGAAAGAGATGTTCAATAAGCCGGCCTTCGCAGGCGGCAAACATCTGATGGCGGTGAACTCCATCAACTGGATCCGCATCATGGCGCAGATCGTGTATTACTTCTACGCATACCTGCAACTCGAGCCACTGCCGAAATCCGTCGCCTTCTCGGTACCGACCGGCAATTTCGGCGATATCTTCGCCGGCTATGTCGCCTATAAGATGGGACTGCCGATCAACCGCCTGATCGTGGCGACCAATGCAAACGACATCCTGCACCGCTTCTTTGCCAAGAACGATTACAGCAAGGGCACGGTGAAGCCGTCGCTCTCACCCAGTATGGATATCCAGGTCTCGAGCAATTTCGAACGCCTGCTCTATGATCTCCATAGCAGCAATGGCAAAGCGGTTGCGAAGCTGATGGATGGTTTCAAGAAAACCAACAAGCTCTCGGTCGACCCGACGGTGCTGACGCTCGCGCGCAGCATCTTCACCAGCTATAGCTGCGACGATGCCCAAACCGTCAAAACCATTAAAGCCGTACACACCGAGTGCAACGAGATCATCTGCCCGCACACCGCCGCAGGCGTTGCTGCCGCGAACGGCACCGCACATGATAAAAACTCCCCCACGATCGTGCTCGCCACCGCACATCCGGCGAAATTCATCGAATCCATGCTGAAAGCCGACGTACCGATCGTAAAACTACCCGAAAAACTGAAAGGCATCGAAGATAAGCCGGAACGCTTCGAAGTGATGCCGAACGATTTCTATACCGTCACCGAATATATCAACAAGAACCTGTAGGCCTTATGAAAAGCACTGTCTCCACACTGCCGAATGGCCTTACGGTCGCTACCATCACCATGCCGAAGGTGGAAACCATTTCCACACGCGTATGGGTGAATACCGGCACGCGGAACGAACTGCCGCACGAAAACGGTATCTCGCACTTCCTGGAACACATGCTGTTCAAAGGCACGAAAAAGCGCTCGGCGCAAAAACTCGCAGAAGAAATCGATGCGGTGGGCGGCTATATCAACGCTTACACTTCGCGCGAGCAAACCGTGTATTACACCAAGCTGCTCAAGCACGATGCGGAACTTGGTTTTGATATTCTGTCGGACATGGTGTTCCACTCCTCGATGGATAAGACCGAACTGAAACGCGAAGTGGGTGTCGTCATCCAAGAGATCGGCCAGAGTTTCGATACGCCGGACGATATCATCTACGATTTCCACCAGGAGCAGGCGTACCCCGATCAGCCGATGGGCCGCCCTGTGCTCGGCACCAAGGAAATCATCAGCAAGATGAAACCCGATAAACTCTTCGATTATATGGAGCGCCATTACCAGCCTTCCCGCATGATCTTATCCGTTGCAGGCAATATCACCCACAAAGAGGTGATGGATCACGCACACAAGTATTTCAACGTGCGCCGCAAAGCGAAACATACGCTCAAGGAAATCTCCGAATACCAAGGCGGTATGCATAAAACCCCGCGTGATCTTGAGCAACTCCACCTGCTGCTCGGCTTCGAGGGTGTGAACTACCATTCCGATGATGCGTATGCGGCCCATCTGCTGACCGGTATTCTGGGCGGCGGCATGTCTTCGCGCCTTTTCCAGGAAGTACGTGAGAAGCGCGGACTTGCTTACAGCGTGATGTGCTACAACACGACGTATGCCGATAGCGGCATGGTGAATGTGTATGCCGGCACCTCAGGTAATAAAGCGGTCGAGCTTCTGAAAGTGATCACGGACGAACTGAACCAAGCCACGAAAAAAATCGTGAAGGCTGACCTGGATCGCGCCAAAGCACAAGCACGCGCAGGACTGCTGATGGAACAGGAAAGCTCCTCCGCCCTCTCGGAAGAACTCGCCCGCCACTTAAGCATCTACGGCCGCCACATCCCGAACACGGAAATCCTGAAGAAGATCGACGCCGTGACGCAAGCCGACGTGAAGAAAGTCGCGAAAAAGATTTTCCACAGCGGAAAACCCACGCTCACGGTTCTGGGGGATGTAAAAAAAGTACCGGCGTTCTCTAAAGTCGAAGCGATGTTGGGCTAGACTGGCGAGTCTAGGCGTGACCGGCCTGGTCCGAGAATTTCAGTAGATCGACACCGACGCTTTTTGCCGCTTTTTGCCACTTCACCTCGTTCTTACTGTCGAAGATGATCTCCGTACTCGCAGGCACGGAAAGCCAACTATTGGCTTCGATCTCGCGTTCGAGCTGATTCGCCGTCCAGCCGGAATAACCGAGTGCAAGCAGGTGTTTTTTCGGGCCCGTGCCCTCCACGATATCGCGCAGGATATCGATGCTGGAGGTAAGCGCGATATCCTCGTTCATCGCGAACGTATCTTCGCTTTGATAATCGGTGGAATGCAACACAAAGCCGCGCACCATATCCACGGGGCCGCCGAAATGCACGGCCATCTTCTTGCGCTTCTGTGTCGGGATACGGAATTGCTTCAGCACTTTCTCGGCATCCGGTATATCAAGCGTTTGGTTGATGATAAGACCCATCGCACCCGTTGCATCATGGCTGCAGAGATAGACCACCGTTTTCGAAAAGCACGATTCCTGCAAGGTCGGGGTCGCAATCAGGAATTGCCCCTCGAGATAGCCTTTGGATGATTTCTTGATCGTTGCCATAACCCCATCATAGCAGGAAAATCCCAGATGGCAAAAGACCGCCTACACGCCGATATCAGCGGCCTTTATATAGGCATCGCGGTAATGGTCGTAGTAACCCCAATACCAGAGATACATGGTCTTGATACGCTCGGCACTGAGCAGATGGCCCGCCGTGATGGTGCGAAGTGCTTTATAATATTCGGCCAGGTCTTTCTGCATGCGGCTGGTATCGCCCTTCTCACGCGCGTAGAGATAACCGTCCGGTATCACCCGCATGAAATGGCCGATGCGCCATTCATGGATGCGGCGGATCGGCAGACGTGCCAGCAACGGATCGGTCAGCGCATGACCATCCACCACCACCACCTGCTTATGGCTGAAATACCCATAAAGCCCGACATTGTTGAATTGCAGCACCAGATATTCATTACTCGGCATGAGTTTGGCCTTCATACTGTCGCGAAGGGCCCATTTCGCCCAATCATAATCGGAGGGAATCCTGCCCTTGTCGTTCCAAAGCCAGCAATAGTCGTGGTAATAGATCCATTCGTTGATGACACCGCTTTTCCAATCGTAGCGATCCCAATACCCGATCGTGACACCGCGCACCAGAACCAGTAACGCGAGACCAAAGAGATACGGGCGCGCCCATTCTTTACGTTTTTTCATCGGTAGATTCGCAACCACTTCCGTGAGTAGGAGAAGACTCGCTATCAGCACGGGTGTGAAGAAACGCCCCGCCATGAAATCGCCGCCAACATACACCACATAGAATATATAACCCACAATGGAGACCGACCAGGCGATGAGGTTCGCATCCTTGTGCGCGATGCATTTACATAGGAAGAAGCAAAGATCCTCCTTCCATGAATTGCCGTGTTTTGACGCACGCGATTGCTTCAGCACACGCGACATCATGAAATAAAGGATAGGGAGCGGCGCCAATATAATCAGCGTAGAGATCGGGTCATGGTGGAAAATGCCCTGCACATAAATATACCCCTGCGCTATATAATCCATCGTTTTCACACCGGTATGCAGCTTGGCATAATACGTATTAGGGAGCATGAATCCGTAATAGATGAAGGAGAAGAGGTTCCACAGGAAGAACGGCAGCATCCCCTTCAGGACCTTCAAGGCAGATCCACCGGTCGGCGAGCGCAGCCATAAAAGCAAAAGCGAAGGAAGCACGAAGATCAGTGTATCCAGGCGATTAAGGCCAATGAGAGCCCCGCAGAAACTAAGCATCGTGATATCGGCCTTCGGGCGCGTGATACCAAAAAAGAACACCGTGAGCAGCAGGAAGGTCAGCGGATTCTCGAGCCCCGATGTGCTGAACTCGAGGAGCGGCAGCGAAAGGCTATACGGCACCGCAAAACAGAACAGCAGCACCCAAGGACGCTGGTGGTACCGCACGATCATCATGCACAGTAAGATCGAGATACAAAGCAGCGAGCTTATCAGGATGGTAGGGAATGGGTCGCCGGCCATGAGATAGAATGGTATCTGCACGAACAGCCAGAGCGGGTGTGTGAAGACCTGCACACGCTCATCGATATTCCAACGCAGGCCATAACCATCGAGCAGGTTGTCGATCACCCGGAAGGAGATGAATCCGTCCTCCGCGATCCATGCACGGGAAACCACCGCCGCGAATACGAGCGTGAATACCGTTATCAGTGCAAAAAGTTGTGCGAAACGCCGAAAATCGAACTGAGGGTCGTAGTGAAGTAAATCGGATGCAGCGAGGGTTTTACTCTTCTTCGCCATGGTCGAATGTCCCATTCCTTAAAAAATACACCGCATTTTGCATCGCTGCTTCATTGTGCATGATGAGCTCAGGGCTCGCCTTCAGATATACCTCATCCTGCATCCCTGGCACAAACAAATCCCGCGATATCTTTTTCTCTTCGTTCTCTTTCTGTGACTTTTTCTCGCCGTATTTGTAACCAAGCGATTCGTCATAGGCCACTACGCCTACCGGTATTTCCCACATCCGGCTGACCTTCACCCGGAGGCGCGGTTCAAGCTTACTTCTGTTGGTATAGTTCCGGATATACTGCTGGTAAAGCGGATGCTGCGTATGGATCTCTTCCATCATCTGTTTGTTGTAGACCGGAGGCTCCACCATCACGACACGCCCGAGATTCACGATATCATGGTCGAACATATACTGGTTGAGCACCATGGCACCGAGGCCATACGTAACGAAATCCACCCTGGGTTTATAGAAAGCGCAGGCTTCTTCGATGAAAGGCGCCAGATCGTGGTTGGCGATTCCTTCCAGGGTGTAGTGCTGTTTATCGGTCTGGATCGGCAAGGGTGCGATATGCACCTCGTAGCCTTTGGTTGCGAGATATTGCGCTGCATAATCAAGCGATGCCTGCGGCCTGCCGATATCCGGGATCATCACGATACACCCCTCCGCCGCACGGGCAGCCGGGGCTGCGAGCCACAAAAGCAGTATCAGAGGCAAGGTCAGGTTACGCATGAAGCTATATTAACGGACTGCCCTACCCCCAACAAATAAATGTGGATTTTTTCCCAATTACCCATTAAAAGAACCGCCTTCAGGTGGTGTTTTAAGCACACCCGACTTTCTTTGCCGTCTTAGCTCAGTTGGTAGAGCGGCGCATTCGTAATGCGTAGGTCGTAGGTTCGAGTCCTATAGACGGCACCATTTCCCTTCCCCTCACCACATCTCCAGTACCTCCGCCCTGCATTTTGTGTTATTCATCTAGCAACGACGGGATGGATCACCACGCATGAACTATGGCAGTCTTGTACGCCGCTTAGGCGGTAAAACCGGTGTCAGGATATGGCTGCTATGCCTGGCTCTGCTCGGACTCCACGCCGCCTATTATTATCCCTTCATCGCCGATGATGCACTGATCAGCCTGCGCTATGCCGAGCGCTTCCTGCAAGGGAAAGGTCTCACCTGGAACGACGGCGAGTATGTCGAGGGCTACACCAACTTCCTGTTCGTGATCGCCACCTCTCTCTTCGGATGGTTTGGAATGAGTCTCGTGCTCGCGTCAAGGATAGTGACTACCATCAGTGCCATCACCATCTTTACACGTTGCCACCTTTACGCGCAGCAGGTGGGTTCCACAAAAAACCGATGGATCGTCTCCGTACTCGTAGGACTCTTCCTTGCCGCAAGCACACCCTTCGCCGTATGGCTGGTGGGTGGGCTCGAGAACCTGATGCTCGGTGCGTTCCTTGCACTCGCCCTGCCCTGCATCATCACCTTCCTCGACAAAGGCAAGACGAAATCGCTGGACCATGCTGGGATTTTCCTCAGCCTGTTCTTGTTATGCCGCGCCGATGGTTCGATCGTGGTGGCCGCCTGCACATTGGGTCTTGTCATTTCCATGGACGACGATTTCAAGAGCCGTATCCGCGCAGGCTTTAACCTCGCCATCATACCGTTCATGACCTTTATGCTGCACCTGCTGTTCCGTGTGTGGTATTACGGCGACCTATTCCCGAACACCTACTACGCCAAGTTCGCGCTCACAGAAACACGCTTCGAGGAAGGTGCCGAATATGCCTTCGGTTTCTATGCGTTGCTCGCACCACTCATCGGCGCACTGCTGCTTTGGGCATTCTCTACGAAATGGAAAATGCCTAAAGGCGCGGCAAACAGGCTTGGCTTCATGGCCATCGTACTCGCGTGCTATACACTCTACATCTGCATATGCGGCGGCGACATCTTTCCTGCCTTCCGCCTGATGATCACCGCGATCGTGATCCTGGCGTTCATCTTGATCGAGATCGCTAACCTTCTATCCAGGAATACGGTGAGACATTTCCACTATGCGCTTCTCCTTTTTGGTTTGGTTGGCTACCTTATGCTGTCCACCCACCACGAACACAGTAAGCGCGCGAAGGAAGAATTGTGGGAAATTCCATGCGGCAAAATCGGCGAAGCGATTCACCGTAAATGGGCAATAGAAAATCCGACCATCGCGGTAACGGCAGCAGGATGCATTCCCTTCTACAGCAAATTGCCGACGCTCGATATGTATGGGCTCAATAACAAATATATCGCCAAGACAAGGCCCGAGGGATTCGGCCATGGCCTGATGGGTCACGAACTGTTGAATGCCAACTATATCCTCTCGCGCCGTCCAGAGATCATCGCGTTCCATATCGCCGATTCAGCGGTGCCAAGGGAAGACTTCACTGGGATTCCGGCCTTCCTGCAGAATTATAGACACTATAGTTTCCGCGATGCTATTTCCGGTATGACCGTGCATGTGTGGCTCAGGAATGATTTTTACGACAGAGTGACCAAGCCATGACGAAGTTCCTTATCCGTGAAGCGGGATCACCGGACGCAAAAGCACTCGCGAAACTTGCGACCGACAGCTGGATCGAAGCCTTCGGGCATACGGTCGAAGAAGACCCGACGGATTTTCTAGAGCGTACGCGTTCGGAAACCTATTTCACGAAAGCCATTCGCCTCTATGAAAGCTTCGGCTTCCAGGTGATTGGCAACCGTATCTACGATATCGGAGATACCACCGAACTCGTCATGCAGCGTAAACACAAGCGTGACTGACCACTTCGAATTTTCTGGTGACAAGCTGTTATAAAATATGACAGTCTACCCGGATTGTTTTTTATCCAACCGGAGTGCATGCACGTGAGCATCAAACGCTATTTCGTCAAGAAACCGATCAAAGCCATCCAAAAAGAAAGCACCGCACCCGGCCTTAAACGCACATTGAACGCGATGAACCTCGTAAGCTTAGGGATTGGCTGCATCATTGGCGCCGGTATCTTCGTCTTGACCGGTAAGGCAGCGGCAGCCCATGCAGGCCCGGCCATCATGCTATCCTTCGTCTTGGCGGGCTTTGCGTGCATCTTCGCGGCCTTCTGCTATGCGGAACTGGCTTCCGTGCTTCCGGTTTCTGGCAGTGCCTATACCTACGCCTATGCCACACTCGGTGAGTTGGCCGCGTGGGCCATGGGCTGGCTCCTCATCCTTGAGTATGGTTTATCCGCTTCCACGGTCGCCGTCGGCTGGTCAGGCTATGTCGTGAGTTTCCTCCGGGACTTTAACATCAACATTCCACCCGAATACGCAAACCCGCTGGGCTTACTGCTGACAAATCCTGACGGCAGTCCGATGCTGAACGCAGCCGGTGAGCAGATCAAAGGCATCTTCAACGTTCCGGCCTTCATCGGCATCCTGGGCACCACATGGCTGCTCATCATCGGCGTGCGTGAATCCGCGAAGGTGAATAACATCATCGTGATCGTTAAACTTGCCGTGATCGTTGCCTTCATCGCTATCGGCGCGTTCTATGTCGATACCGCCAATTGGCACCCCTTCATCCCACCGGCAACCGGCAAACCGGGTGAATATGGTTTCGACGGCGTCTTGAAAGCCGCCGGCGTGATCTTCTTCGCCTATATCGGTTTCGAAGCGGTCTCCACCGCCGCGCAAGAAGCAAAGAACCCGCAGAAGGATATGGCGATCGGTATTCTCGGTTCGCTTGCCATCTGCACCGTTCTTTATATCGCGGTCTCTGCGGTGCTGACGGGCATCGTGCATTACAGCCTGCTGAACGTGCCGGATCCGATGGCGCTTGCCGTTGATAAAATCGGCATCCGCTGGCTCTCGTTCGTCATCAAGGTCGGCGCGATCATGGGTCTCTCTTCTGTGATGCTCGTACTCATCTATGGTCAGACGCGCATCTTCTACACCATCGCACGCGATGGCTTACTGCCAAAATTTTTCAGCACACTGCACCCCAAATACCACACACCCTATCTGAATACGGCATTTATCGGGCTGATCGTCTCTCTGGCTGCGGGTTTGGTGCCCTTGAGCACCCTCGGTGACCTGGTAAGCATGGGTACCCTCTTCGCCTTCGCGATCGTATGCTTCAGTGTGCTTTACCTGCGCATCAAAGAACCGAAACTCAAACGTCCCTTCAAAACCCCAATGATGCCGCTGACTCCCGTGCTTGGCATCCTCTCCTGCGGCTACCTTATGTATGGATTAGGATGGACAGTTTTTGTCAATCTGAAGTTGTATTTCTTCGCTGGTATCGCCCTATATTTCCTCTATGGGCAATTCCATAGCAAATACCGCAAAGCGAGTTGATAACGATTTTCAACCGGAAGTTGGTGTTGTCTTTTCAATGCAATTAGGTAACATAATTTTGCCTAATTTATAGAACGCTCGCTACTTTCCCTGCTCCAGATTGGCACTTTTTTAAAAATAGCTGAACATATTCGGAGATGCACAATGAAGGTTAAGACAAAACTTTACGTAATGGCTTCCATGTCCATTATCGGCGCCATGACGCTTTTTGGCGCGAGCTATTACCAACTCAATAAAATCGATATGGCGAAGGATAAAATGAAGGACGGGCACATGCTGGTAAGTTCGGCACACGAACTCACCGCCTCCTCTTTCGAACTCGACATCGCCAACTTGGATGCCATCAACCAAAGAGAGTCGGGTCGTATTGCAGACAGCGTCATGAACGATTTCAACGAGTCCTCCAAAGGCGTGGACGAAGCGTACAACTATCTCAAGAAAAATCTGACGCAGCAGGCGGATAAAGAGCTGCTCGAGAAATCGTATGATGGCCTCCAGAAAATGCGTAAATTATTCAGCGAAGATTTGAAGCGCGCAGTAGAATCGCATGCTGATGCGGCTGAATTCGCAAAACTCGATGAAACATCGGGAAATTTTTCTGACGCTGCGCGTGATGACATCAAAAAATTACTTGATAACGTAGATAAACAATTCGACCAGGAGCGTGAAGAGGTCGATAAAGATATCGATCTGGCTCAGAATATGGCACTCGCCATCCTGGTAGGTCTGATGTTGGTGCTGATACCGCTCACCGCCACGATCATCCGTAGCATCAGCAAATCCATCCATGGCATCATCGAAAGCATCGGCCGCCTGCAGAAGGGCGAGCGTGAATTCGAGGTACCGAATACAGGTGGCACCGATGAGATGGCAGAAATCTCACGTACGGTCGAGACCTTCCGTATCGCT
This sequence comes from Pseudomonadota bacterium, assembly GCA_010031735.1. Classification (GTDB taxonomy): domain Bacteria; phylum Pseudomonadota; class Alphaproteobacteria; order Rickettsiales; family RGZB01; genus RGZB01. Next base: position 52,845 of record RGZB01000006.1, read on the forward strand.
GCTAAGGAAGCGGATGCCGCTGCTGAACGTCAACGCCTAGAGCAGAAAGCGAAAGAAGAACGCACGCGCAAGGTAGAGAAGCTCGTGAAAGAGTTCGAAACCCGTGCCTCGCAAGCCGTTGCAACGGTGGCTTCGGCTTCTACCGAACTCTATCAAACGGCAGAAAGCATGACGAAGAGCGTCACCGAATCGAGCCAGCGTGCCGGTACGATCGCGACCGACTCTTCCAATGCACTGAACAACGTGAAGTCGGTGGCCGCAGCAGTGGAGGAAATGAATGCGTCGGTGATGGAAATCTCCAAGCAGATCAGTAATTCCACGCACATGGTGAATGAAGCCGTGCAGCGTAACCAAGCTGCCGATAAGTCCGCAAACGACCTGTCGATCGCTTCCACCTCGATTGGTGAGATTGCCAAATTGATTGAAGACATCGCGAACCAGATCAACCTACTCGCGCTGAACGCCACCATCGAATCGGCGCGTGCCGGGGAAGCGGGTAAAGGCTTCGCGGTCGTCGCAAGCGAAGTGAAAAGCCTGGCACAACAAACCACGAATGCTACGGAAGAGATCAATAAACAGATCCAATCCGTACAGGAAGTGGCAAAAACCGTGGTCAGCTCTATCGGCTCGGTGAAAGATGCCATCACGAAAGTGAATGAATCCTCCAGCGCTATTGCCTCTGCGGTGGAAGAACAGTCCGCCGTGACAGGTGAGATCAGTAGCAACATGCAAGGCACTGCAAAAGGTGTCGAGAGCATCAACTATGACATCGCGGAAGTCAGCAAGGCTGCCAATAGCACCAGCGCCGCATCCAAACAGGTTCTGGATGCTGCACGTATGCTTTCTGAGCAGGCGGAGACACTCAACCGTGAGATCACCACATTCTTACATGAAATGATGAAAGCCTAGATTTATCTGGGATTTTGAGCGGGTATGGTGATGCCATACCCGCTTTTTTTTGCCTAAATCAATAAAATCTTGCCATATCCCTGCAATAATAGTATCTAGACACCCCTGTTTTTGATGCCGTCTATAAGGTATCGGAGTGTAGCTCAGTCTGGTAGAGTACTTGCTTCGGGAGCAAGGGGCCGGAGGTTCGAATCCTCTCACTCCGACCATTTATATCGTAGGGTATCGTTGGATCTATGAAAAATCCCTGGTTTTTGTGCCTCATCCTTTTGTTCGTGCCGTTACTTGCATCGGCAAACGGGAAATGTACCTCCATCAACGATCGCTATTGCGACGGCCACCCGCTGATCACCGCAAACGGCGCCAAAGCGGAAATCCAGGTCTCCACCGCCAAGGAATATTCCTATAAACGTACGCATTCCGAGCAAGGTACTTCCTGTGGCGGCGCATGCAAATGTAAAGCCGAGGTGCGCTATGTGCATCTCGAAGGTAAAGGTGCCGGGATAGACGCTATCAATAGCCAAGAAAAGCAGCAGGCAAAGAAGATGCGCTGTAGCTTCGACAATACCTTCGTCATCCGCCGCCCAGATTTTGTATCCACTTCGCCCACACTCGTAAGCACTGCGATATTCAACGAAGAATATTGCCGCGACTGTGGGGGTGGCTGCCATGGCAATACCCTCTTAGCTACCTATGATGCGGCCAAAGGAAAAAAATATGTGCTGGGTGATGTGATCGCCAAAGGCGACCTTGCGGCGGTAAAAAACGACGTGAGCGCAGAATATACCAAACGCTACGTGCCGCAAGAACAACACGATTACGTGAATAAATTCTTGCCAAAGGATATCGATCGGAACCTCACGCCCGATGCAGGTATATACGTTGAGAACGATACGGTTTACGTAAGTGTCACGAGTTTTACGCTGGGATGCGCAGCCGGCTCTTTCTACCCTGTGCCTGTACCTGCCAAATACATACAGCCGGAATTTCGTAAGCGCATGGGTATAAGCCACTAAAGAAGGATGGGTCGATCATGCCTACACTCCCCCGCCTCTTCCTACGCCGCAAATACCTCCTTCTACATCTGCTGCTTCTTAGTGTTTATCTGGTAAGTGAACTGGCGCTCGTCACATTCAATGGCTCCCCTGCGAGAACCCATTGGCAATTCCTCGATCTAGGCTTACTCAAGGATGATCTCCTGGAGTCACTCTACCTTCTGCATGCACAGCCACCACTGATGAATTTACTTCTGGGGCTCGCATTGAAGATCGGTGATGGCCATCACCGTATGACGCTGTATGTGTTGCAGATGGCCCTGGTCGTCGCCAACGGTTTCATGCTCTCCCGCATCTGCCAGCGCTTCGCCTTACCGCGGTTCGTCACATGGATCGTGTTTCTCTCGCCCTCGTTCTATCTTTACAGCAACTGGTTCTTCGAAACCTTCTACACCTTCACTTTCATGAACATGGTGCTACTGGGCATAAGCGAATTCAACCGGCGACAGGGCTGTATCTTCTTTCTGGCGGGTCTTGGGCTTCTGAGTTCAACCCACGCCTTATTCCACCCGCTGCTCGTGCTGTTGTTTGCGCTCGGGACATTCTTTTTCATCGAGAAACATCTAACGCTTCTCTACGACAGGCCGTATTTCATGACTGTGATGACGGCCGCCTTACTCATACCATTCCTTGTAGTGATTAAAAATTACACGGTTTTTGGCGTGCCCACGACCTCCAGCTGGCTGGGATGCAATCTCTCGCAAGTCACCGTTCATACAGAAGACCGTTTCAACGCATTCGCTCCTTTTGATGATAACATCGAGATCGGCACCAAAGATGCACTCAATACACCCACACGGGAATGCTGCAATAATCCTAACTTCAATTACTTCGGTATGCTGCTGCGCTGCGATGCCTTGCAGTATTCCTCCATCCACTGGATCGGCGAGCATTCTAAAGAGTATGTGAAGAATATCCTCGCGACATTGCGCACCCAATTGGAGGAGCGCGGATATAATTACGCGTTCATCTCGTCTGAATGGACCACGCTCGGCAAAACCTACTTTGGTTTATTCGAAGAGGCGATTGCACCGGTAGATTTCATCTTGCCGTTATTTATTCTTGTCGCCCCTTTGCTGGCCATGATGACCTTGTGGTTTGAGAAGGCAAGAAGCCCACGCGCCTTCATGCTGATCCCGATGGTCGCGCTGTATTACGTGCACTTGCTGCTGATCAATGCACTGAACGGCGCAGAGCAGGTGCGCCTCAATTTCCGTTTCTATTTCTTCATCGTGTTCTGCACCGCGCTTTTCCTGCGCACGTTAGTGCGCCAATATCTGCACCTGCGCCGTACGTAACCCTATTTCCCTTTGATGCGCTTTCCATTATGCCTGAGAGTATGCCCCTATATTTTAGTATTGACTTAATTAAGAATATACTTAATAATAAAAGCCATGAGGATGTTTACTGCACTTGCTGACCCAACCCGCCTGCGCATCGTGGAGATGTTAGCCGCGAGTGGTCAGCTGCCTGTCAGCGACATCAGCAAGAAGTTCGACATCAGTGCACCCGCTATCTCGCAGCATTTGAAGGTGCTAAGGGAAGCCAAGTTGGTGGAGGTGGAGATAAAGGCGCAGCAGCGTATCTATACCCTCAACCCCAGCGGCATGTCGGAAGCAGAACGATGGATCGGTAAAATCCGGAAGATGTGGGAATCACGCCTTGACCGTCTCGATCAATTCCTGCTGGAGGAAGTAAAGAAATCAACCAAAGGCCAAAGGAAAAAGCAATGACCTTACGTACGTATAAAGTAGACCCCAAACTGGATCTGGTCCTCGATCGCGTGATCGATGTACCGAAAGAACTCGTATGGAAAGCATGGACCAATCCGGAATACCTGAAAAAATGGTTCTCTCCTAAACCGTGGCAGACCACCGATTGCAGGATAGACCTGCGTGCGGGTGGTGAGTTTTATACCGAGATGCAGAGTCCGGAAGGTCAGAAATTCCCCGGCAGCGGCTGTATACTCGAAGTCATCCCGAATGAGCGACTGGTGTGGACTTCGGCACTCCTTCCCGATTACCGCCCGCAGGGTCCAGCACCGGAAAACGCCAAGGAATGCAGCGCGATGGCCTTCACCTGCGTGCTTACGCTAGTCACGAAAGGCAAAGGTACGCACTACACCGCCCATGTGATGCACGGCAATGTGGAACAAACAAAGGCGCATGAGAAAATGGGCTTCCATGAAGGGTGGGGAACCTGCCTCGACCAGCTGGTCGCTTACGTGAAGACCTGGAAATAGCCACTTAAAGATATATTGCAGGCTTATCCTTTATGCTGCTATGAATAGCGGTATAAAGGATATTCTATGAAATTACGCACCACCCTGCTTACCCTCACCCTCTTCACAATACCTCTCTCGGCGCAAGCGGAAATCCGCATCCGCAACCTGGATAAAAAGCCGGTGAAAATTGTAGTGACGGAAATGGGAAAGACAGATGGCATCCTCCTCCCTGCAGATGGCACCTACACGATTACGAGCCCCAGTGTGATCATCGCGCTGCCAGGACAAAAGCCGAAACGTGCAGATAATTTTGAAGAATTTTCAGTAAAGGGCGGCGAGCTCTATCTCTCCCGCCGGACAGACCGTGGCGGCCATCATTAATCTTAGGAATTGCTGATCAGCTCTTCGACGATGACGTCGATCTTCTCTTTGTGATGGAGGATGCGGTTCACCGCTTCCATGATCGGCATATCGACTCCAAGCTTCTTCGCGAGTCGCGTGACCGAATCGGCGGAATACACACCTTCGGCCACCGTTTTGCGCGATTTCATATAGGCTTCAAGCGATTTACCCTGCCCTAACGCGAAGCCAAGGGACATGTTCCGCGATTTCTGGCTACCGCAGGTGAGGATCACATCCCCTAAACCGCACAGGCCTTGTATGGTTTCCGAACGGCCACCTTTGGCGATGCAGAGGCGGCGGATTTCCGCCAAGCCACCGGTGATGAGGGCGGCTTGTGCGTTCTGGCCGAGTTTGCGACCGGCCGCGATACCGCAGGCGATGGCAAGTACGTTCTTGGCCGACCCGCTGATCTGCGAGCCGATGATATCTTTCGAATAATGGACTTTGAACAGACGGTGCGAGACCATCTTACCGATTTTATCCGCCAGGCGCGGATCGCGGCTTGCAACCGTCGCCGATGCCGGCAGGTTGCTTGCGATCTCATCTGCGAAGGTCGGACCTGAGAGAATCGCGATCGGGTTCGGGAGAATCTCCTCCACCACTTCACTCATCAGTTTGAGCGACTTCTGGTCGATACCCTTACTGCAAAGCACGAGCGGGGTTTTCTTCGGCAGTTTCAGCTTTTTCAGCTGCTCACAGGTCTTGCCTACGAATTGCGACGGGGTGACGAGGAAAATCGCCTCTTTATTCAGGATGTCTTTGAGCTCGCCGGTCGCCTTGATCTTCTTCGGGAGTTTGCAGCCGGCCAGGAATACCTTGTTCTCATGGCTTTTATTGACGCTTTCGACCACTTCCTTCTCCAGCGCCCAAAGGGTCACATTGCTGCCGGCATTCGCGGCTGTCACCGCGATCGCTGTACCCCATGCCCCTGCGCCAACCACCGCAACGTTCGCAGATTTCTTGGGCATGTCAGGTTTCTCCCATCCAGTTACGTTTGATTTCCGGGCGTCCGAAGTAATAGCCTTGCAGGTAGTCGATATTGAGGTCCATCAATACCTTCGCCACCTCGCCACTCTCGACGCTCTCGGCGATCGTTTTTAAACCATAACCGTTATTGAAGTCCACCAGCGTTTTGATGAACAACAGGTTCTCGGAGTTATCCGGCAGGTCGATCACGAAGGCGCCGTCGATCTTCACCAGATCGACCGATAAGGATTTCAGTTGACGGAACGAGGTGTAACCCGCGCCGAAGTCATCGAGCGCCACTTTGCAACCCATGGATTGGAGCGTCGCCACGAAATAGGCCGTTTGGCGAAGGTCACGCTGGGCTGCAGTTTCGGTGATCTCGACGATGATACGGTTCGCGATCTTCGGATCGGTGAGTAACCGCGTGCACATGGCGAGCCATTTCGGGTTATCCGTCGTCATGTTCGAGACGTTGAAGGTGAACGAGACATCCGGGTGCTGTTTGAGTTCCCAGACCACTTTCTCGAGTACAAATTGGTCGACCACGTCGATGAAGCCCATCTTCTCGGCGATCGGCATCAACATACCTGCCGAACTGACCTTGCCATCATCCCCCACGATACGGAGTAAGCATTCATGCGCGAATACTTTCCCCGTCTTACTCTCAACGATCGGCTGGAAGGCCAAACGGAGTTTATCTTTGTGCACAGCCTGGCGCAGATAATGCATCATGCCGATCTGGTCTTTGGATTTCGCTTGGACGGACTCCGCTTCCGTGTAATCACAATAGAAGGACGTCGCCGAAGGATCTTTCGCATAGGAAAGTGCGATATAGGCGCGGTATAAGACTTCCTCGGTCGTAGTTGCATCGGTCGGGAAATACACCCCACCCATGGAAGCGCGCACACTTACCGGGTCTTTAATGTCCGGGCTTTGGTAATTCCGCATGAAGTCATTGAATTTTTTGGAGAAAGCCTGCACATCCTCACGCGTCACACCGTTCAGTATGACGCCCATCTGATCGATATAGATGCGGCCGACATAATCGCCCGGCTTGCTCAGTTCACGGATTTTGTTCGCCACATCGTCGATCACCTTGTCGGCGATTTCTTTGCCATACCAGCTGATGACAGTGGGCAGGTTATTCAGGGATATCTTCAAAAAGCAACCCAGGTTGCCGGCTTGGATAGCCTTTTCAATAGCGGAACTTAACCCTTTGATAAAGTTAGCATTATACTTATATTCACCCTCCGCGAACCCCTGCATGGAGTGGGATTCGATCGGGCGGATGCAACCCACCATACGGCGCGTTTCCTTGTCGCCGGAAAGCGAGGCGGTATCTTCCACCCACAATATTTTATTGCCATCGACCATCACCCGATATTCCATGCGGAAGCGTCCGCCCTTCTGGAAGAGGTTGGTGGTAGCCTCTTTATAACGATCTTTATCATCTGCATGGATACAGGAAATAAACTTCTCGCGCGTCGCCAAACCCGAGAGGTCCGACAAGGCGGCACCCGCGACAGCACCCGACCACTCGATCGTATCGCTGTTTTCAGGGCTTTCGTAGATTAGAAAGCCGGCGTTTTGTAAGCTGGAGCGTAAGCGTTCGAGTTCTTGCATCAAGTTTTTTTGAGTATGAGGATGGATTCTTTTTATATCAGAAGCTTAGCCATTTGCCTATGCATTATTTACAGGCCGATTGCGCCCCTCCACCTCAAAATATATGAAATAAACATTCATAATACAGCGGCTTAATTCAATAATTATAGAACAGGTTACAAATTGATACAAATTACTAACAAATTGGTTGATTGCAAATTTGCAACATGCTACAAACGCCGCATTAAAAATCCCCCATTTTATCAACCTTTATGTACAGGTGTCACAAATGCGTAAGTTCGGTGAAGCATTAAAAGTAAGTCAGAAAAATTCGTTCTTCTGGGGGATCCGCAAAAAGAATAAACAAGTATTCAACAGCTGCACCGCACTCGCATTCGGCGTGCTCGCACTCTCCTCTCCGGCGATGTCCCTCGCGGCTCCGACCGGTGGCAACATCACGGGTGGCGCAGGTTCCATCAAGCAAGACGGCTTGAACACCAACATCAAACAAGACACCCAGAAACTGAACATCGACTGGAACACGTTCAGCTCGAACGTGAACGAAGCGATCAACTTCTACCAACCGAACGTAGATGCTATCGCAGTCAACAAAGTCGTAGGCGGCGTACCGTCGCAACTGAAAGGTGCCTTGAACGCGAACGGTCAAGTATACATCCTGAACACCGCAGGTGTGACCTTCTATGGCACCTCGCAAGTAAACGTTGGCTCTCTTGTGGCAACCACGGCAAAAGACGTGCGTTTTGAAGGGGATAAAGCGATTTTCTCCGGCGCTGAGACCGGCAAGGTCATCAACCAAGGTGATATCAAGGTATCCCGTGGTGGCTTCGCTATCTTAGCGGCTCCGGAAGTGGCGAACGAAGGCTTCATCCGTGCGAACCTCGGCCGTATCGAACTCGCTTCGACGGGCAAAGGCGAATACGCGGTAGATTTCCGTGGCGACGGCCTCATCCAATACATCATCTCTGAAGATGAAGCGAAAAAACTGACCGGCGGCTCGGTGACGAACACCGGCACGCTCCGTTCCCGTTCGGGCGTGGTGAACATCACCACCCAACGCGCGGGTGAAATCGTATCCGGCGTCGTGAACCTCGACGGCGTGATCGATGCGGATGCATTCGACACCAACGCTAAAGGTGGTACGGTCCTCGTATCTTCCGCTGGCAATATCAATCAAACCGGCAAAATCACCGCGAACGCGGATAAAGGCGATGCAGGTCAACTGACCCTGTTCGCTGACCGCACCGGTAACTATAACGGCGCACTCTCCGCTACCTCTAATAAAGGCAAAGGCGGTTTCATCGAGACTTCTGGTAAAGAAGTGAACTTCGGCGATACCTTCACGGTATCAACCGCAGGCAAACAAAACGGTACCTGGCTCATCGATCCGGTGAACATCACCATCGCAAACAGCGGCGGCAACCTTGCCACGAGCACGGTAGTAACCGCCCTCGGTTCCAACAACGTCGTCATCAACACCACCCCGGGCTCCAGCACGGGTATCTCGGGTGTTCCGACCACGCCGAACACGGGTGACGGTGATATCACACTGAACAGCAACCTCACCTGGAGCAGCAACAACTCGCTCTCCCTGATCGCGGATGACGATATCCGTATCAACGCGAACATCACGAACTCTACCGGCAACGGCGGCGTAACGCTCCTCGCGAAGAACGCACACAACGATACGGGCGGCGGCTCATTCGATGGCGTGAAGATCGACGGCGGCATCACGCTCAATGGCGGCGCACTCTCGGTGACCGCGCAGAACGGTAACGGCCAGAACGGCGGCGATGGCGACATCGCAATCAGCACTGCGCTTTCAACGAAAGGCCTTTCACTGACAGCAGGCGGCGATGTTCAAGTGAACAACGCAGCGACCTCTACCTCCACCGGCAACATCAGCATCACGGGCAAAAGCAAATCCGGTACGGGCGTTCTCAACGCTTCCGGTACGGGTAACGTGACTGCAACCATCACCAATGCCGCGACTTTCGGTAACGTGAATGCACAAGGCGGTAACATCAACCTGAGCGCGGGTAGCACACTCGATACGAACGCACTCACGGTAGGCGCAGCGACCGGCACCATCACCACCAACTCTACCGGTTCGACCACGACAGCGGCACTCGGCGCCGCGGGCGGCGCCATCCTCATCACCTCGGGTGATGACATTGATTTGAATGGCACCATCACCAAC